>JBOHVJ010000310.1:0-27793 GCA_050735075.1 Binatia bacterium | reverse complement strand
TTCCCACCCTGTGGTTCTTGCCCCTGACTGTATCGGACCCGATGTAGAGGCTTTGGTTCAGGACCCGGGCCATAAGGTGATCTTGCTTGAGAACCTGCGCTTCCATCAAGAGGAAGAGAAGAACGACCCGGTTTTTTCTCGGGCCCTGGCCTCGCTCGCCGACGTTTACATTAACGATGCCTTTGGCGCGGCACATCGGGCGCACGCTTCGACTTCAGGCATGGCAAAGTTTTTTCGCGAGAAGGCGACTGGCATCCTCCTACAAAAGGAGCTGGACTACCTCGGACGGATACTTGCAACTCCTGAGAGGCCCTTTGTTACCCTTTTGGGCGGGGCCAAGGTGTCAGACAAGATCGGTGTGTTAAGAAACCTGCTGCCCAAAGTCAGTGCTCTGCTTATCGGTGGCGCCATGGCCTATACCTTTCTCAAGGCCAAAGGAATTCCAGTGGGGAAATCCTTGGTCGAGGAGGACCGGATTTCGCTGGCACAGGAGCTCATCACCCAGGCTGCCGACCTCGGTACGACCTTGTCTCTTCCTGTGGACCACATAGCAGCGGAAGAAAGCAGGGAAAGACCGATCACCACTGATCTCAGCATTCCCTCAAATCATATGGGGTTGGATATCGGTCCAAAGACTATAACCCAGTTCAACCAGGAGATTCGTAACGCCGGGATGGTGCTTTGGAACGGCCCGGTAGGTCTGTTCGAGATTGAACCGTTTAGCCACGGGACGATGTCTATCGCTCTCGCGCTGGCTGGATCTAAAGCCATCAGCATCGTTGCCGGGGGAGATACTGTAGCGGCAGTCATCCAAGCCGGTGTTAAGGATAAAATCACCCACCTTTCCACTGGTGGAGGGGCGACACTCGAGTTTCTCGAGGGGAAGAGACTCCCCGGCATTCAGGCGCTTGAGGATGGGGAATGAAGCCGCCTCTCATTGTGGGCAACTGGAAGATGCACGGTACTCAGATCGAGGCCTTCGCTCTGGCCCGTCACATTCGCAGGGGACTGAAAGCTATCAAGGGTGTCGAGGTAGTTCTTGCTCCTCCCTTCACAGCCCTCGCCGCCGTAAGTCAGGCGATAAAGGGAAGCGGCCTTCGATTAAGTGGCCAGAATGTCCATTGGCAGACAGAAGGCGCCTTTACGGGAGAGATCAGCCCAAAAATGCTTCAAGAGTTGGGTTGCAAGTATGTTATTGTCGGCCATTCAGAAAGACGTCGCCTCTTTAAGGAAAGTGACCAACTCATTGCGAGCAAGATGCTTGCCTCCCTGGGTGCTGGTCTTAGGCCTATCCTCTGTGTGGGAGAGACACTGGAGGAACGGAAGAAGGGAACGATGACACGGGTGATCGCTCGACAGCTCCGGGTCGCGTTGAAGGGGGTTAGGAAAAATGCTATAGAAAAAATTGCAATTGCTTACGAGCCGGTTTGGGCCATCGGTACCGGTCAGAACGCTACGCCCGATCAGGTCAGCCATGCCCACTGCTGGATTCGCGAGATACTGAAAGATCTGTTGGGAAAGAAGCGAGGTATGAGATGCCGCATCCTTTACGGTGGCAGCGTGCGACCGGACAATGCAGCGGCGCTGGCCAGGGCATTGGAGGTAAATGGTCTCTTGGTCGGAGGGGCAAGCCTAAGGGCAAGGGATTTTCTCAGCATCGTCCATTATTTCCTAACCTAACAGGTGCACTATGATCGCTCTGGTCACTATAATTCATATCATTGTCAGCATTGGCCTCATCTTGGTCGTGCTCCTACAGACCGGAAAAGGAGCGGACATGGGGGCCGTCTTCGGAGGATCCAGCTCTACCATCTTTGGCAGCAGTGGGGCCGGCAACTTCCTTACTCGGTTGACCACGGGTATGGCTATTGTTTTTATGATCACCTCTCTTACTTTAGGGTATTTCTCGGGAAGAAAACCGTCCGGAAGCGTCTTTGATAGTCGCAGGCCGGAAGTAGAGCAGCCCACCCGCCAGCAAGGAAGCCCGCCATCCCAGGAGCGATCAGCTCAGCCTGATAAACCTCAAACTCCAACAGTGCCGGCAGCACCGCAAGCCCCTGCCTCACAGGCAGGAAAGCCTTTAACCCCGTGAGCGGAACGGCTTCATAACTTCTTCAATGCGAGGATGGCGGAATCGGCAGACGCGCTAGTTTGAGGGGCTAGTGCCAGAAATGGCGTGGGGGTTCAAATCCCCCTCCTCGCACCAAACCAAAGTAAAGTAAGAAGTAGCCCAGTCTATTAAGGCGATGCGCACGTTCCCCGTCCGACATGCGCTAAGCCCTTAAAGGTCCACACTTTAAAGAGGATTCTATCATTAGCTAGGGAGCCCCACGGCTCCCTGCTGAGGGTCATACATAAAGGGTAGTTAGAGAGAGCAAGAGTGCCGTTTAAGCAGGCTTTGGCAAAGGTAGGGAGGTAATGGAAAAGTTAGGCTATAAATGGTTCAACATTTGACATCTTTGTACAGTCATGCCCGATGAAAAATTTGATCCATATTTCAAGGTGCTAAACGTAAGTTTTGGAAATGTGAAAGATTTTTTCGCATCGGCTGGCTCTATGCCGACTCGGAATGACTATTGCAAAGTCTCATCTAATGAGCGACCTGACTCGGTTGACTCTCCGCCTAGGGTATAGGGTCAGAGTAGATGGAAGGGAACGAAACACAATACGCCGAGATCGTCAAGCTTTTTGGTTCAGTCCTCAGCCAGTATCGTCTGTATTCAGAAAGACACCCTGCCGCACAACAGGCAATCCGGAACTTCTCTTCAAGGCTTAATTCAGTTTTGGGGTCGGAATCCAGCCTTACCTTAGGGCTTGTGGAGGGCCGGATTGTCCTGAATGATCATCCCCTGGACAATAAACAGACCGGAGTTGTCGAACTTCTGAGAGAATGCCACCGTCTCCAAATCGAAAGCCTTGTCTTTGAGCATGGGGTAGGTGAAGAGGAGATAAGTTCACTTTTCAAGACGATGGCTATAGCGCAGAAGACCCTTGAGGAAAAGGGAGGGTTTAGCAAGGCTTTCGAAGAAGTCAGTTTCCAACATATTCGGCTGGGAACTACCCGCTATAAAAGGGTTAAGGAAGAGGAGGAGGTGGTTCATAAGGCGGAGATCGGTGGCGGTGAAGGTGAGAGGAAGGAGGAGGGTAATCTCTCCGAGCTGGTTCGTAAAATCGAACGAATGGAAGAAGTGGTCGAACATTGTCTTAGGGGGACCGAATCAGAGATCGTTTTTGACAGCGAGAGGCTCGCCTATGAGTTGGAAAAGAGACCCGATGGCGTATCCAAGCAGATGGTGCATCGGGCGGAAGATTTGGAGGCGCTGAAACGGGTTGTGCGAGGGATGGGGAGGTTCCTCCAAGAGCGTCTGGCCCAGCCTTTTATTCAGGAGGGAAAGGATTTTTCCCAGCCGATTTCCAACCTCGCTAGGGAATTTAGAAGAGTTGTTGAGAGCCCCGGCTCTTCAGATGATTTTAAGGGGTCTGTGGACGAGCTGGTGGCTGTATTAGAGAGATCTGCCGAGGCGGTCAAGTTGGAATTGATAGTTAGAACCTTTCAGAAGAGCGGTGGCGACCTTAAATCGCTGGCAAGGACAGCAACAAGATTTCTCCGCGGTAGGGAAGCCCGTGACCGGCTTCTCGGGCCTTTGCGGGAAAGGCTCATCAGGCTGGGGGTGGCAGAGAAAGATTTCGAGCAGGCCTTCACAGCCCAGGAGGAGAGGCGCACGCCAAGAACCTCGTCACGGGTCGATGTCTCCCCCGAAGAATTAGAGGAGCTCCGTCGCATCCGCGACAATTTTGAAGAGGAGCTTGCCCGTCGGGTCGGGGAGAAAACGGTTGTTCTCGAACGGGAGAAGAGGCGAGCGCTGGACGATAAGGAGAGGGTGGATAGGATTATTAGGAATATCGGGCAGGCGCTGGTGGTTGTGGATGTTGAGGGGAAAGTTCAGGTTATGAACCCGGCAGCGGAGAAGCTTCTGGGATTGACCCAGGCGGAGGGTAAAGGTGTTGCTATTCCCCAGCTCATGAAAGATGAGCACATGTTGGCCTTGGCCAAGGGCCCTCTTCGCGATGGAGCCGATCGGTTGGCCAAGGAGATCGAACTACAAAGCCCGAACGATGAAACCCGTCGGGTTCTTCAGGCGAGCACGGCCATCATTGAAAATGAGGACGGCAAGACCGTGGGTATGTTATCGGTCTTAAACGATATTACCAAGCAGAAAAGGCTCGAGGAACTGAAATCCAGATTTGTGGTGAATGTCACGCACGAACTGCGGACCCCCATGGTAGCGATTGAGCAATCTTTGGGTCTTCTCCTCGGAAAAGAAGTCGGGGAAATTAGTCCCCAACAAGAGAAGTTTCTCTCCATGGCTCAGAGAAATCTCACCCAGCTCTTCCGGGTGGTCAATGACGTGCTGGATATCGCCAAGCTTGAAGCGAAAAGTTTGAGACTGCGTCCCATATCCTTTCAGGTCGGGGACGTGGTCCACTATGCGGTAGAGACGGTGCGAAGCTGGGCGGAAGATAAACAGTTGACCATCGAGGAGAAGTATCCGGTAGAGGGCCTTATGGTAGAGGCGGACCCTGACCGCATCATTCAAGTCGTGACCAATCTTTTGCGCAATGCCATTACATTCACACCCGAGATGGGAAGGATCTGGATTGAGGCGGACTATAACTGGTCTGATCCTGAAATTTCCTTGGACCCTTGCGTCGCCATTAGCGTTAAGGACACGGGGGCTGGAATTCCCAAGGGGGACCAACAAAGGATATTTGAGAAGTTTGAAGGCAGCCTGGATGTCCCTGAGGGGATTAGCAAGACCGGCCTGGGTCTCACCCTCTCTAAAGAGATAGTGGAGCTTCATGGGGGAAAAATATGGGTGGAGAGCAAAGAGGGGGAGGGGAGCCGTTTCACCTTCGCGATTCCCCGGCAACTCAGGAACGGGGACAGAACGCAGGCCTCAGTTTAAGGTTCACCTTCATTTACGTCTAAAGTTTCACCCCAAAAGGCGATATACTCTAGCTGCATGAGGCAAGACTCTTGACACGCTAGAGTCTCTAAAGTAATTTCAGCCAAGTTCAATCAAAAAAGAAGGAGGTAATAGTGGTGAGAAGAGTTCAGTGGTTTTGGCTTTTTGGGGTGGTTACGTTTCTGGCGAGCACCGATTCGATTGTTTTTAGGTCAGAATGGTTAGGAGCCAGGAGTAGTGCTGGGCTTGCTCAAGCCCAGCAGACAGACCTTGAGTCCAAAAAAATAGTCCCTTTTGTGCCTACGCCTCAGGATGTGGTGGAGAGGATGTTGGAGATGGCTCAGGTCAAAAAAGGTGATGTGGTCTACGATCTTGGCTCTGGAGACGGAAGGATCGTGATTACAGCGGCAAAGAAATATGGCGTCAAGGCCGTGGGGTTTGAGATCGACCCTGATCTTATCAAGCAGTCTAGGGAGAGCATTCGAAAAGAAGGGTTGGGACACCTAGCGGAGATCCGCGAGCAGGATATTTTAACCGTGGATTTAGGCGCTGCAAGCGTTGTGACGATGTATCTCCTCCCGGAGGTTAACCTGAGATTAAGGCCAAATGTTTGGAATCAGCTCAAACCTGGTTCTCGGGTTGTTTCTCACGACTTCGACATGGGAGATTGGAAGGCTGTCAAGACCGAAGCGGTCAAGGATAAGTCAGGATGGGACCACACCCTTTATCTCTGGGTGATCGGAGATCGAGACAAGCAGCGCGACATGCGCTGACACATCGTTAGCGTCTCAAAGATTCCATTGATTCCTTGAGCGAAAGATTGGCGGGAGCCGGGCGATGGATCTTTATGTTGTTGGCTTGCTGGTTCTGAGTCTTTTTTTTCTCAGCTACAGGCTTTACAGCAGCTTTGTCGCCCGCCATTTTGAGCTAAACGACGTCAACCCGACACCGGCCTGTCTGGTCAATGACGGGGTGGACTACGTCCCGGCCAAGGCCCGGTTCCTTTTCGGACAACACTTCTCTGCCATCACGGCAGCCGGCCCTATTGTCGGACCTATCCTGGCAGGTCTCTGGTTCGGCTGGGGACCAGCTCTTCTCTGGGTCGTCCTGGGCTCTGTGTTTATCGGGGCGGTTCACGATTTTTCCAGTCTGATCGGCTCGGTGAGACATAAGGCCCAGTCTGTTGCCGAGATCGTCCGGACCCATATGGGAGAGAGGGCCTTTCTTTTCTTTACTGCCTTCATCTGGCTCTCCCTTATCTATGTCATCGTTGCGTTTACGGACCTTACCAGCGCATCCTTTGTTGAGCCTCGGTTCGGTGGAGGAGTGGCTGCCTCATCGACCCTTTATCTCCTCCTTGCTTTCGTCATGGGTATTTGTCTCTACCGTCTCCGCATGCCGCTTTGGCTTGCCACAGCGATTTTTGTGCCTTTGGTGGGTGTGGTTATTTGGGGAGGAGCAAAGGTACCGTTGATGATCCCGTCCTCCTGGGGCGTGGAACCCCGCATTGTCTGGGATCTGATTATTCTTGCCTATTGCTTCGTGGCTTCTGTCCTGCCGATGTGGCTTTTGCTTCAGCCGCGTGGCTACCTGGGCGGTTTCTTCCTTTACGGGTTTCTATTTTTCGGCCTAATGGGAATACTATTCGGAGGAAGGTCAGCCGAATACTCCTTTTTTATCGCTTGGACCAATCCCAGCGGGCTCCCTCTCTTCCCGCTTCTCTTTGTTACCATTGCATGCGGGGCCTGCTCTGGTTTCCATGGCATCGTGAGTTCGGGGACGACTTCAAAGCAGATCGAAAAAGAGACCGACTGCAGGCGCATTGGTTACGGGGCTATGCTGATGGAAGGGCTGGTGGCTGTGATTTCCCTTTCCACAGTGATGATGCTTGTCCCGGGCGATCCAACCTTGAAAGAGCAACCAGATCGGATCTTTGCCAACGGGATTGCAACTTTTGTGAATCTCTTTGGCATCGATATGGAGCTGGCCCGCTCTTTTGCGCTGTTGACCTTTGCGACGTTTATCTTTGATACCTTAGATGTAGCTACCAGACTCGGACGCTATCTCTTTCAGGAGCTAATCGGATGGAAAGGAACGCTTGGAAGATACGGCGCCACGCTCTGCACTTTGGCCATGCCAGCGGCTTACGTATTATTTGTCCCCTCCACCATCCAGCTTGGCGGCAGTAAACCAATGCCTACCTGGGCGTTGGTCTGGTCTCTCTTCGGAACCAGCAACCAACTCTTGGCCGCGCTCACCCTGCTGGGTCTCACCGTGTGGCTTAGAAAGCAAAAGGGGAGAGTTTTTCTGATCACCTTTCTCCCGACCCTCTTTATGTTGCTTATGACACTATGGTCTCTTCTTCTTTGGATTACACCCTTCATGCGCAAGATCGTCAATGGCGACTTTCTGATCGATCCCTCCTTGGTGAACGGGTTCGGAGCAATCGTTCTCTTTATCCTTGCCACCCTCTTGATTCTTATGTCAGGTATGATCGTCAGGAGGAGATACTGAGAATTGCTGGCCTTTTCTGCTTTGCTGTCCTGGTGTGAAGGCGGGCATTAGTGACAAAATTGGCAAGATTACGTACATTTATCCCCGTTTTGTCATAGACTGGTTTCCCTCTAATCCCGCTTAGGATCAAAAAACCCTTTTAAAACAGGCACGTTCCTCGCTTACTCCGATCACCCTGCCGCTGGCATAATTCCTGCTATTTGGGAGCCTCTAGGTAAGATCTAGTAATTTCGGGAGGCATTTTTAGGTGGAGGAGATCCTAACAGCGTCCCAAGTAGCTGCCCTTTTGCAGGTCCATCTAAGGACCGTTTATAAACTTGTGCGCAAAGGGTCGATCCCTGGGATAAAGTTCGGCGGTGGTTGGCGCTTCAGTAAGAATGAGATCCTAAAGATGATTGCCAGAAATGAGGAAAGAGACTCAAACGATCATCATTGAGAAAGAGCAGATTTAGAATGGGAACCGTCTCGTTTTTGATTTTGGCGATCTTACTGACGTTCATAAATCCGCCGTCGGCAGAGGCTCGAAAGGTTTACCATATCGGTGCCCTCGTTTTTGATGATTTGTTTTTGCCTGTAGTTGAGGGATTTAAAAAGAAGATGGCAGAGCTTGGGTACACAGAAGGGAAAAATATCAAATACGATCTTTATAACGCTAAGGAAGATAGCGATACTCTTAAGAAGCTGGCCCAGAAATTGGTCCACGACAAGCCGGATGTGATTGTTACTTCATCCACTACCGTCACACTACCTGTGGCCAAAGCGAGCGCGGGGACCAATATTCCAGTGGTGTTTCTCAGTGCCGCAAACCCCCTTGAGTTTGTTAAAAGCTATGCCAGCTCAGGCAATAACCTGACCGGCATTAGCACCGGCGCGTTGGAGCTAACGGCAAAACGGCTGGAGCTTCTTAAGGAGATAGCTCCCGGGGTCAAGCGGATTGCCACATTCCATAATCCCAAGGGGGTGAATTATCAAGCCCAACTGACCGAGGTCCGGGAGGCGGCGAAAAGACTCGGCTTCAAGCTTTGGGAGATCAATGTCACGGATGGAAAGGAAATAGAACAGGTAACAGCCACCCTTAGTCGCAAGGTGGTGGACGCCATCTTTCTGCCGCCGGATCGTACCATTACCAAGGACATGGAAGTTATCGTTAGGCAGTCTATTAAAGAGAAACTACCACTGATTCCACCTCCCGCGGTATTTAACGTAGGCGGGTTGGCCACCTATGGGCACGATTACTCGGCGTTGGGCCAGCAGGGTGCGGTGTTGGTCGATAAAATTCTTAAGGGATCCAAGCCTGCAGATCTCCCCATTGAACAGCCCCTCAAGCTTAATTTAGTGATCAATTTGAGAACCGCCAGGGCACTTGGTCTAAAGATTCCCAAAGAGATGCTGCTCCGGGCTGATGAGGTGGTTGAGTAAACAAGAGTATCGCGAATAGGAGAGGGAAATGAAAAAATTGATCCTTGCGCTGATTGGCGTTTGGTTTCTGCTGGTTCCATGCTCATCTGAGGCCCAAAAGGTCTATCGCATTGGAGGCCTGTCCTCAGGGGACCAGTTTTTACCTTCCTTGGAAGGTTTTAGGAGCCGCATGAAAGAGCTGGGGTACATCGATGGGAAAAATGTCCATTATGATTTCCATAACAGCAAAGGAGATCCCGAGTTATTGAAAACATTGGCCCAGAACATCGTTCACGGCAAACCAGACGTAATCGTAACTTCCTCTTCCACAGCTACCGCTCCCCTGGCTAAGGCAACCGAGGGCAGGAACATACCCGTGGTTTTTCTCAGCGCCGGGAATCCGTTGAAATTTGTTAAGAGCTATGCGCGCCCGGGTAACAATATAACTGGCATAAGCAATGCTACTATGGAGCTTATAGAAAAGCGATTTGAGCTCCTTAAAGAGTTGGACCCGTCGGTCAAACGGGTTGCCGCACTAAATAATCCCAAGGGAATAAATTACCAAGAGAACGCTACCAGCACTCGAGAGGCAGCAAAAAGGCTGGGGCTTACGCTCTTGGAGGTTGAGGTTACCAGTCGAGAGGAAATCGCTAAGGTGCTTCCAAACCTTACGCGGAATAAAGTGGATGCCATTGCAGCCCTTGCAGACACGCTAATTACCAGTGGTATCGAGATGATTGTGGACCACTCTATTAAGGAAAGACTGCCAGTTATTCCCATGATCTTAGCTAATGTGAATAAAGGTTGTCTGGCAACCTATGCGGCAGACTATTTTGCTCTAGGCCAACAGGGTGCGGTGATGGTGGACAAAATCCTCAAAGGGAGTAAGCCAGCAGATCTTCCCGTTGAACAGCCTTATAAGCTCAAACTGATAATCAATCTTAAGACGGCCAAAGCCATTGGTTTAAAGATTTCTAGAGAAATGCTCCTCAGGGCGGATGAGGTGATTGAGTAGGTTGCCAGAGAGATGGAGTGGCAAAGGGTCAAAGGATTAGTCTCTTTGCGTAGAGGGGGTATCCGCCGCCGCTTTCTTTTTATCGGTCTTCTCTTTTTGGCACTCGCACTACTCGTCAATACTGTCGCTGGCTTTCTTTATACGCGGGGGCAGATCAAGCACGCCGCTGCCCGCTTGCAATCAGAGATTGCCTCCAGGGTTGCCCATGAGATCGAGACATTTATTGAGCGCAAGCTGGAGCGTTTGCAAGATCTATCTGCTTCCTTGGGCATCTACGAGCCAGGGAGCGAACAACAAAGACTCCTCTCTCTTCTGCTTCTTAAGAACGACAACGCCTTTTCAGAAATTAAGGTTTTGAACCGAGAGGGCTTGGAGGTCCTAAAGATCTCGGAGCGAAGGGTTTATCTTCCCACGGACCTTTCTGACCAAAGCAAGTCGGAAAGGTTTAAGAAGGTTATCTCTGGTCATACCGAAATTAGTCCGGTGTACACTTCTGATACGGCCGAGCCCTATGTGACATTGGGTGTTCCTATCAGAGTTGGCCCCAAACAGATCATTGGAACTGTCTACGCCGAACTCAATCTGAAGTTCCTTTGGCAGATCATCGGTGATGTCGAATTCGGCAAGGCCGGCTACGCCTACCTGGTGGATAGCGAGGGAAATCTCATCGCCCATAGAGATCCATCTTTGGTCCTAAAAAGAACCAATCTCAAACACATCCTTGAAGTTCAGGAGTTTCTCCGCGACCCAAGGGGTACGGATCCCACTCCCGCTGAGGAAAGTCAGGGGATTACCGGCAAGCCTGTACTTAGCACTTTTTCCCCGGTTCGAGGTTTGGGCTGGGCAGTCATATTGGAAGAGCCAGTGGATGTTGCTTTGGCTGAGATGAGAAGGATGGAGCGATATGCATTCCTGCTCTTAGGATTGGGGCTGATAGTAGGCGTCGTGATCATCGTCTGGGTCAGCAATAAGATAACGCGGCCGATTCAAGAACTCCATCGCGGCGCGGAGATCATCGGCAAGGGAAATCTGCACCACCGGGTCGAGATTAAGACCGGAGATGAGATTGAACATTTGGCCCAAGAGTTTAACAAGATGGCGGATGAACTTAAAAGCTCCTATGCCACGCTGGAACAGAAGGTAGACCAGCGAACCAGGGAGCTTTCCGCCCTCTATGACGTGACCTCTGTTGTCAACCAATCTTTAGAGATAGAGCCGGTGCTGCAAGGGGTGATCCAAAAGGTCAATGAGATTTTTCGCTTTAATGCAACGAGAATTTTTCTCTTTAATCCCCAGATGGATGAGCTTCATTTATCGAGTTCCTTCGAAACCCGTCCAGAGTATTGGGCCCAAGTCAGAGTCTTTAGACGAGGGCAAGGGATCGTTGGCAAGGTGGCAGAAACCGGAGAACCTATGATCTTCGAGGATGCCAAGACTGACCCACTTTATCAACAGTTCAGCCAAAGCAAGTCAGTGCAAAAAGCTGGATTTGGCTTTTTTGCAGTCTTCCCCATAAAGACGAAGGCAAGGCCTGTTGGGGTTATTCTATTCATCGGTGAATTTTCACGTAAACTTGCGTCCGATGAGGTACGGTTGCTAACTTCGATGGCGGATCAGATTGGCGTCGCCGTCGAGAAGGCTCGGTTGTTTGCGGAAACCGCGACTAGGGCTAAGGAGCTTGCAGCGCTTTATGACTTGACGACGACCGTCAATCAATCCTTAGACATCGAGCCCGTACTGCAAGAGGTGGTCAAAAGGATTACGGAGATTTTCCATTTTGATACGATGAGGCTTTATCTTTTTGATGCCCAGATGGAGGAGCTTCAGGTAAGGGCCGCTTTTCCAGCGGACCGAGAAGATCTGCCCCGAGTCAAGGTCTTTCGGCGAGGGCAAGGGATCGTTGGGAAGGTGGCGGAGACCGGCGAAGCCTTGATCTTTCATGATATCGAGCGCGATCCACGCTATCGGGAATTGAGCCAGAGCAAGAACACGCAACAAACTGGCTTCCGCTTTTTTGCAGCGTTTCCCATAAAGGCAAAGATCAAGCCGGTTGGGACCATCGTCTGCAATAGCCGGACACCACGGTACCTCACACCCGAGGAGTGTCGGCTGATATCGTCTATGGCAGATCAGATTGGTGTTGCCGTTGAGAAGGCTCGGTTGTTTGAGGAAACCACGACCAGGGCTAAGGAGCTTTCGATCCTTTATGACGTTTCGACTACGGTGAACCAATCCGTGGAACTAAATCTGGTTCTCGGAGAAGTAATAAGAAAGGCATTGGAGATTATCCACTTCGATGCCGCTCGGATCTACCTTCCCGGTCCAGCAGACAACGAGTTAATACTAAGGGCTTATCACGGAATCAGTCCGGAGTTCGCCTCTAAGACAGCGAAGGATGCCCATGGGGTTGGAATTAATAGCCATGTGTTTGCGACGGCGGAGCCGGTCATTTTCCAAGATATTCAGGCCGACCCGCAATACGCCAAGCTGGCGGGGGGAATGCTGGCTCAAGAAGCTGGCTTTCGTTCCTATATCAGCCTCCCATTGAAGGCTAAGACAAAGACCGTTGGCGTGATGAATCTGCTCAATCGTCAGGTCCGTGAGCTTTTACCTAGAGATATTGCCTTGCTCACTTCCATGGCCAACCAGGTTGGGATCGCTCTCGAGAACGCCGCTCTCTTTGACGAGATCAAGACGAAAGCCAAGGAGCTTGCAACCCTTTATGCGATTTCAACCATCATTAGCCAATCTTTAGATATCGATGTTGTCTTGCGCGGCATCATGCATAAAGTCCTTATGGTTTTTGGCTTCGACGCTGGACGGATCTATCTGCTTGACAGGGATGAAAAAGAACTGAGCCTGATAGCCCATGAAGGGTTTCCCGACGATATCAACCTTCCTCCCACCTACAGCTATGACGAGGGCATTATGGGAAGAGTCCTTGGGTCGAGCGAGCCCCTCTTTTTCGAGGATTTGCAGAACGATCCTGAGTTCCAGCAGATGGCGAATAAAAGGGTCATTCTGCGAGCGGGTTACCGAAGTCAATTTTGGCTCCCGGTTCAGGCTAAAGGCAAAACCGTAGGAGTAGTCAATTTTGTCAGCAAGAATGTACATCGGTTCACACCGAGTGAGGTTGAGTTAATTCGGTCTATTGTTGGCCACGGCGGTATTGCGTTGGAAAATGCCGCTCTCTTTTCAGAGATCAAACAAAAGAGCGTGGAGTTAGAGAAGATGAATGTTGATCTGCAAGAAGCGAGCCGGGCGAAGTCGGATTTCCTTGCGGCGATGTCTCACGAGCTGCGCACGCCTCTCAATGTCATTATTGGGAATGCCGACTTAGCCAAGGATGGCTTTTTTGGCGACGTCAGTGATGAACAGAGGGATGCTTTGGAGAAGATCCTTCGTCATTCTCGGGTCCTCCTTAAACTTATCAACGATGTGCTGGCACTTACCAAGATGGATGCGGGGAAGATGGGGCTGGACCTCTCTACATTTCCTGTAAACGAGGTCATCACCCACACCAAGGCGTACACAGATCAGATCAACCGAGATGGCCGCCTGAAGATTCTATGGAAGGTGGAGCCTAATCTGCCTCCCATGACTACGGACGCTTTGAAGCTTGAGGAGATCTTGCAAAACTTGATTGGAAATGCTTTCAAGTTTACCCAAAAGGGACGGATTGAAGTCCGAGTGCGCGACCTTAAGGGAGAGGATCGGATCGAGTTTTCCGTAGCCGATACCGGGATAGGGATTGAGGAAAAGGACCTCACCCGCATATTTGAACAATTTCACCAGCTCAAGGAAGCGCACACAGGTGACTACAGCGGGGTGGGGTTAGGATTAAGCATCGTCAAAAGATATCTTGAGCTGATGCAAGGGAATATACAGGTTGAGAGTCAGCAGGGAAAAGGCTCCACGTTTACCTTCACCTTGCCTCATTCCGTTGACGGCCATTCCAATTAACGTCCCCTAAACGGCCGATCTTCGATTTTAGCTTTTTAATTCCTCTGAAAGTGTAACTTGTATGGCTATCCTCGGGGAACGAGCCCTCCGGCCGTGGGCAACAGATCAGTACCTGAGCAATGGTTCAAGTCGTTCAAATAGTTCAAAGCGCCTTGAACGGCTTGAACGTTTTGAACTGGATTCGTCTATATCCTTCGCTCTCGCTCCCCAAGGCACTGCTTTCATGCTCCCTTCTCTTCGGCTTGGCATCACTTTTCGTTACAGAGCCCCCATCCTCTTGACTTCATTGGCCTATAAAAGTTAGGAAAGGCAGAAGATGTGACGGGTGAGAGCTGCGATTGCTTTTGTGGTTGATGGAAGGCGGCGAGGAAGGATGAGACCATGAATGGAGCCCTTGAGGGGATTCGCGTTGTTGAGCTCGCCAGCTATGTTACAGGGCCGTTTGCCTCTCTCCTCTTGGCTGATCTGGGAGCCGAAGTTGTCAAAGTCGAGCAACCGGGGCAAGGGGATCCGTTTCGCGGCTGGGGAGAGAAACTCTATTCTGCAACCTTTTGCAGTCTCAATCGCAACAAGAAAAGTTTGACCCTCGATATCCGCCGTGACGAAGGACGGGACATCTTTCTTAAACTTGCCGCTGGCTCTGACATCGTGATTGAGAATTTTCGACCGGGGATCTTGGAAAAAAGAGGCCTTGGCTACGAGACGGTTCGAAACTTAAATCCGAAAATCATTTACTGCTCAATCTCCGGGTTCGGAGAGAAAGGTCCCTACCGCGACCTCCCAGGCTACGACACAGTGGGCCAGGCCCTGAGTGGGCTTTTAAGTCTCCTGACAGATCAAGGAAAGCCACAGGGGATGGGGATATCCTTTTCCGATCATTTGACGGGGATCTACGCCTGCTACGGGATTCTGGGTGCCTTGGTCAACCGGATGATCACGGGAGAGGGGCAGAGAGTCGAGACCTCGCTTCTTCGGGCCTCGCTCTCTTTTATAAGCGAGAATGCTGCCCGCTACTTCGAGACTGGTGTTGTCCCCCGCCGGGCTCATAGGACCCGAACGGCGGGCGTCTTTGCCTTTGTCGATAAGGGGGGGCGGCCGTTTGTTATCCACCTTTCTTCGCCGGATAAATTTTGGAGAGGTCTACTGGAAGTCGTCGGGAAGCCGGAGTGGGCGGGAGATCCGCGCTTTGCCGATCGAAAGGGTCGGACCGAAAACCACGACCATCTTTCAGACCTCTTGCAATCGGTTTTTCACACGGGTCGGCGAGAGGAGTGGCTCCAGCGTCTCCAAGAACGAGATGTCCCATGCGCTCCACTGAACACGCTGGAAGAGGTTTTTAAAGATCCCCAGGTAAAAGAGTATGGCTTCCCGATTGAAGTGGAACATCCAAAAATGGGGAAGATGCTTTTCGTGGGTAGTGGAATTGATCTCAGCCGGACTCCCCCAAGGATTCATTTACCGCCGCCAACTCTAGGGGAACATACCGGCGAGGTCTTGGAGTCGCTTGGATATGATAAAGAGAAAATCGCAAAGCTCACGGATCAGAAAGTGATTTGAGGAATCGGAGGGAGGCATGATCAGGCTTCAGATAGTTGAGCAGCCCGGCGTCAATCTTTACAGGGATCTGATCAGCGCAATGCGCTCCGGCGATCTTCGCACGTTCAGTGTCTTGAGGCGTGGCAGAAAGGTTATCCACAGGAACCCGAATTACTCCGGTTGGATAAACTGGTCCCATGCAGAAGGCGTAGTGACTTGTGAGGTGCTGAGTCCGCGAAAACCGGGGACCGAGTGGAGACTGGTAAGTGCCCTGGTTGGGCGTCTGGCGGACAAGTTTGCTGATCGTGTCCACAGCATCAGCATCCAGTTCCCTGACGCGCCCGCTCCTAAGATCAGGCCCAGGCGCCGGCGCCGCCGCCGGTAGGGGTAAGCATTCTAACCTCCCTGGTAGAGCCGATCCATAAAGCCGCTCTCGTCGAGTTTCTTACAGAGGCTCATATCGACTACATCCTCAGGCTTTAATTGAGATGCCTTGGGGTTGAGCCCGTGCTGGGACATGAGTTTGAGCACCGACGCTACTCCCTCAAGAGTGGGACAAGGTTTTCGTGGCAGCTTATTGCGCAGATCTTGGTAGGCCTTTTCCACTCGGTCCGATCTGTCTAGGCGCAGATATTTGGCGATGGTTTGCTCTACGGGTTTCTTGTTAGAGGGATTATGGATGTAGGCAACCCCTTCGATGATTGCCTTTGCCACACTCTCTACGAGCTGTGGATTTGATCGCACCAGTTTACGCGAGATCACCAGCCCAGAGGACTGAAAAGGAACATTTTCTTTGCCGGTGTCCAAAAGTACATGATAGCCTTCGCTTGTGACTATCTGGCCTAGCTCCGGTGAAAGGCTCGTGGCCTCGACGCTCCCGGCGCGCAAGGCCGCAAGACGTTCAGGCACTCCCCCTACCTGAAGCAGAACAACGTTGTCCCGTTTGGGGATCAGTCCAAGGTGATCGAGCGCCACATAAGTAGCCAGGGCGGCAGAGCCCGAAGGAGTCCCAATGGCCACTTTTTTACCCTTCAGCTCTTCGCCGCTCTTAATGGGAGGCCGGGCAATAAATAGATAGTCTAACTTGTTTTCTAGACCTAAGATCATCGTCAGGTCTCCGCCGCCAGTTACTGCATTGGTGACATGGGTGGCTCCTACCAGACCAATAGAAACCTGGCCGGCAAGCATCGCTTGGGCCGCCCGACCTGCAATGATAAAAATGAGATCCACATCAAGGCCATACTTGCGGAAAAATCCCTGATCTTTGGCAATCCAAAGGGGAGTGACATTGTTGCTGATGGCACCGTGGGCCAAGAGCAACTTGGTCACGGGCTCAGCGGCTTGGCCGGCTGATAGGAAACTTGTCGTAAGGAGTTGGAGCGATAAGATGACAAGGAAAGCGCCGGTTCTCATCATGCCTCCTTTTGCCACGCCTTGTCCAAAGGGCTTGTAACATGCCTTGCCTTGGATCTATCCAAAGCAGGCTCAGTAAGTGTAACGACGTTTAAGATCTCATCTGCTTTATCAAATCATCGATGAAACCTTCGTCATCCAGTTCCTTGACCCAATGGAGGTCCCACAGGACCATGGGATTCAAATCTGCCGGCCCGAATTCCGCCGTAGCAATTTCGTACGTATTAGCAATCGCCTGCGGCGTCGGATAGGGCTTTACCTGAAGCCCCTTCACAATGCAGTCGAATTGTCTTTCCAGTTCCTTCGTATCCTCGATCTTCATGAGCTTCATGGGTTCCCGACGAACAATCTCCAGGGCCTCATCTCTTCGGTGTATCATCAGACAGAGAGCGTGGATCACGGCTTTGATGTAATCTCTTAGGACTAACGATTTTTCTCTTGCAAACAGGGACAGACAGGCCTGGGCATAGTGGGCAACCACTGGGATATCTGGCACCGTGAGGATTTTTAAGCCGGCCGACAGGGCATTGGGGAGATAGAGAGGGGACATGAAAGTAGCGATGCACTCCCCGTTCGCCACTTTCCTCCATTGACCCCACCTCCCCACCTCATCGTCCTTGACCATGAGGATTTTTACCTCTTTCTCCAATCCCATCATTCTAAGCCAGAGCATAAGGGCATGAGGCCGGCCGGATGATCGAACTGCCAGGGTCCTTCCTCTCAGCTCTTCCACGCCTTTCACATAATCCGGCACCACCAGCTCCAAACCTCGTCCTAAGCTGGGGGCGCAAAACATGGTGACTTTTTTCCCTCGCGCCGCCGCGGGGACCAGGTATTCCAGGTGTTCGATAATGACATCGCATGAACCGTCGAACAGCGCAGCCTCGTATTCCTTTGTAGTCTTAATTTGGATGACCTCAACGGCCAGGTTGTAATGGCGTTGCGCCATTTCTTTGATGCAGAAAATGACCGGAGTTCGATCGTTATCGCGATAGGCGAGCTTTAAGGTTCGCATAGATCAAGCTTCTAGGTGGAGAAGTCCAGCCGGCGGAGCGGGACAACACGGAGGATCCTCTATCAATCAGGCGTCCTAAAAGTCCTGTCTCTGCTATTTCTTTAGGGGCATCAACTTCAACAGAACGTGCCTACGATTCTTTGTGTAAGGTCTCACATCTGCAGGCCATCTGCCTTTTTCCACAGCCTTACCCCAGGCCTCGCTAACCAAGACCTCGGGACTCTGCAGTTCATAGATGGCTGTATACTGAGGCTCGTTCTCTATTCGGATGGTCCGCTTCTCGCCCCCAATACTCATGGTTAGCTCCTGCTTTTGAAACCGGGCGATCGAGATGACCCCAGACACTTCGCTTAAATAAGGGATGTGCTCTTTATCGTACACTGCATTAAATATTGCCTCGTGCTTCTGCTCCACATCCATACTTGCTATGAGTAGATAATTTGAGCTGAGGGGCATGATCTTTAGGCTCCTTTACATCTTATTTGTTTTGTAGTTGATCCATCCAGACAAGATCGGGTGGGTAGATGGGTCGAATCTGCTATCTACCAGCCATGGTGACAAACCTCCGGCATTCACAGGAAGGCACCGTTATGCTACGGTGCGCGAGGTCGGGGATTACCCGGCGGGCTGCGGGCGAAGGCTCATTGGAATGTTCTATTTGTCTGAGGTTCCCAAGAACTTCTCAATGGGTTGCGCCGGCGACTTTATTTCTACAACCACTGCCTCTTCGACGCCTTCGACGCTGTGGGGAACACCATGGGGATGTCTGCAGACATCCCCAGCGCTAAGTAAGTACACTTCCTTGCCTACGGTCATCTTCACCTTGCCTTTCACTACATAGGCCAGCGACTCATGCTGATGGACATGGACCTCTGCGCCAGCCCCCGGGGCATACTGAATTTCGAGCAAGGTCATTTGGTCACCGGAGATGAGAGGCTTCAAGATCACGTCACCATGGACAGGTTTCCCCTCCACGCTCGTTATTTTTCTCTCTTTCACGTCAGTGTTCTTTGACAAGTATGGCATACTTATCCCGCTCTCCTTTCCTGAGCTCTCGCTGTAAAGCGGGAGAGATCATATCGCATCTTAACATAAAGTCAATTCTGGAAATATTTCGAGTAGATATCCTCTCTTCTGTTTTGCAGGAGCGGCAACTTTTCTCTCACGCTCTTGACCAAATCCGCGTCCAAGTCAATCGTTTCTAACCCTTCTCTCTCTTCCATATCGATAACCGTCCTGCCAAACGGATCGACAACCATGCTATGCCCAATGTAGATATTTCCCACCTGATCAGGCGCAATAACGTAACATCCATTTTCTATCGCCCTAGCTTTAAGCATGATCTGCCAGTGTTCTACTTTCAAATCCCCTTGTACCCATCCAGAAGGCAATACAAGCGTATCGGCCCCCATCAAGGCTAGTATCCTAGACATCTCTGGGAAGCGTATGTCATAGCAGATCATCATTCCAATGTTACCGATGTTAGTTTTTACCGGTTTCATAAGATCGTTGCCAGCAATGAGTTTATCCGACTCCTTGAGACCCAAGGCGTCATAAAGATGCAATTTTCTATACACCCCAGCCAAATTTCCGTCACCATCGATCAGCAACGCGGTATCATAAACTTTATTGGATAACTCGCTCTTCTCATAGATCGTTGCTACAACACTTAAATTACTTGCTCGCGCTGCATGTCTTAGAGTCGATGTAAACTCTCCGTCAATACTCTCTGCTATCTGACATAATTCTACCGCAGATTGATCTGTTGGCGAATAGGCCATCAAGAACTCTGGAAAAGCCACCAGACCAGCCTTCTTGCTTCTTGCTTCTTTAATGTAGTCTACAACAGCTTTTACATTTTCGTCTTTGCGCACATCTGCCCTGAGCTGCACTACTGCTATTCTGCTCACACTCAAGCTTGCTCTCCGCTATTTCTTCACGTGGTGATCGATGTGGATGTAGGCATCGATGAATCGCACGATTCTCTTCTCGTCAAACTCGTTGAATTTGTCGATGCGCGACCAGGCGGTTAGAGCGATATTGTGACTCATTTCCGGATAAGGGGCCAAGATGGCGTGATCATATCGTCTAACGATCTCGGCCAGCTTTTCTATGAGTGTCTTGCACTCCGGATTTGTTTGTGGACAGTTGTACTGAACCAGGACACCCCCATCCTCCAAGTTATGAACCTGGAGCTCCTTAGGGATAGGACTTTCGTGAACGCCCCAGCGTGCGATCGAGGGAAGGTGAGGACCCGAGGTAGGTGGATCGCTTTTATACTTGATAAGCCCGACCTCCGACGGGCCAACATGTCGGTTGCCCTCGCTAGGAAAAAACTCGCCCGGTGAACCGGTTGCCCACTGGCCGTAAGCCCAGTAACCCACTCCGACCAACAGGGATGTGCCGACAAGATAGAAAAGTAGTTTTTGAACCTGGGAGACCCATTTTTGTTTAACTTTCTCTCTTTGACTCCGCTCTTTCCTCGCCTGTCGCTCAGCCTTGCGTCTTTCTGCTCTCGGTTGTTGCTTCATGAAAGGGGCTGAGGTTAAAGGGTGGAGCGCACCTCAGACCGGGCTAGGAGACGGTCCATCCATCTCTTGAGGTTTGGCAGGTTGTGATCGATGGGAACACCATAGCGCTGCTGGCGGGTAAAGACGGGAATAAAGGTAATGTCTGCTAGCGAGTAGTCTCCCGCGATGTAATCCCGGCTGGACATCTCTTGGTCCAAAGTCATAAGGTGAGCTTTTAGTTTCTCTTTTGCCTTCTCCGGTTCGGCTCCGTGCACAACCTCGTGGGCTGCCCCATGGATTCTGGTATTACAAAAGTCAATCCAGATTCTTACCTGAGCCTTCTGAGCCGGTTCCTTGGGCATGAGGGAGACCTTAGGGTATTTCTCTTCCAGATATTCGTTGATGATAGCGGACTCGTAAATGACCGAGTCTCCGTCAACCAGGACTGGCACCTTTCCATACGGGTTTAACTGAAGAAGCTCTTTAGGCTTGTTTTTGAGGTCGACCTCGATCAGGTCATGCGGGATCTTTTTTTCTGCTAGGACAATCCTTGTCCTATGGGCATACGGTCACGTGTGGCACGAGTAGAGTTTCATAGCGATCTCCTCCAATAGTCTTTTTTCTATCCTTCTACCACCCTCACCTCAAGATGGCAACGCCTTCATTCTTAAGGGCTATTTCCCCTTTTGCTCCAGCAAGTCTCTTAATCCGTCCCCGGTCAGGTTTAGCCCAAAGACGGTAATCATAATCGCTAGACCGGGGAAGGTGGTCAAATGCGGCGCGACCAGGAGAAACTGCCTCCCTTCATTCAGCATAGAGCCCCAGGAAGGGCTAGGCGGTTGAGCGCCCAATCCTAGGAAGCTCAAACTCCCTTCAGCGATGATCGCTGCTGCCATTCCGAAGGTAGCCTGAATGAGCAAAGGGGGCAGGAGGTTCGGTAGCATGTGGAGCAGGATAATGCGGGCCGAAGTGCCGCCGAGAGCCTTGGCAGCATGGATAAACTCCTTCTCCCTCAGCGCCAGGATCTCGCCACGAACCAACCGAGCATAACCGGTCCATCCAATGAGGCAAAGGGCCAAGACTACATGTTTCAGACTTGGACCTAAGACTGCGGTAAAGGCTATGGCGAGGAGAATTCCAGGAAAGGCCAAAAGGACATCGACCAAGCGCATGAGAAGCTGGTCCACCCAACCGCCGAAGTAACCCGATACGGAGCCCACGAGGAGACCGATCAGCAAGGATATGCTCACCGTGCTTACGCCTACGAGGACTGAGATACGGGCACCGTAAAGTATGCGACTTAAGATGTCGCGCCCCAATTTGTCGGTTCCTAAAGGGTGCTCCTGAGAGAAGGAGAGAAGATCTTTTTCTAGGTTCTGCTGTGTTGGACTGTGAGGAGCAATAAAGGGTGCCAGCACTGCCAGGCTAACTAACAGCGCAAGAATTATTAGGCCGATTAGAAGAAAGGGTCTATCCCCCATAGCTGATTCGAGGGTCGACAAGCTTGTAAAGAATATCCGTCAAGAGATTGACGAAGATATAAGAGGTGGCGATAACCAGGATGCATCCTTGAACCAACGGGTAGTCCCGTGTCTGGATGGCTTGGATGGTGAGACGCCCGATTCCAGGCCAGGCAAAAATAGTCTCCGTAATGATGGAGCCGGCGAGGAGCGCGCCAAACTGAAGCCCTGCAATCGTGATAACCGAGAGAAGGGAATTGCGGAGCGCGTGTTTAAGCCACACCCGGCACTCGCTTAATCCTTTGGCTCGAGCTGTCTGGATGAAGTCCTCATGGATGATATCGAGGAGGCTGGAGCGGATCATGCGGGTTAGGATCGCGGCCATAGCCATGCCTAGGGTGACAGAAGGGAGGATCAGATGGCTGAGCCCTCCTCGCCCGGAGACTGGTAGCCACCCGAGCTCTATGGAAAAAACGATCATCAGAAGCGGCCCGAGCCAAAAATTTGGCATCGAAAGGCCGAGAAGCGAAAAGAGGAAAGACAACCGATCGACCCATGAGTGTGTTTTGATTGCCGCGATAATCCCGAGAGGGAAGGCTATGAGAAGGGAGATCCCCATAGCGGCTAGAGTTAATTGCAGGGTGGCTGGAAAGCGCATGATAATGAGGTCTGTCACCCTGTCTTGTTCGTAAAGGGAGCGACCGAGATCTCCTAAGACAATGCCTTTAAGAAAGCCGACGTATTGAGCCCAAATGGGTTGATCCAATCCCAGTTCTCGACGCAGGCCCTCTTTATCAGCAGCGCTAGCGGTCTCTCCTAACATGACCTCTATCGGATCCCCTGGGATGAGGTGGATGAGGAAAAAGACCAGGGTCAAGGCCCCGAGGAGTGTTGGCAACAGAAAAAAAAGACGCTTTAGGAGGTATCGATTCACGCCGGTGGATGTGGGATAGGGAAGGAGACATTTTTGAGGGATATCAAATCACCGTCAGGATGAGGGATGAAGCCTTGCACGGTCCGCTTCATCACGACGACATTTTTCGTCCACCATAGGGGAATGTAGGGGAGATCAAGCGCCAGAGATTTCTGCACTCTACTGTAGATGTGCTTCCGCTCTTCGAGGCTTTGACTTCTCCTTCCTTCCTCCAGCAGTTGATCCAATTCGGGATTCTGATAGCGGCCGCGGTTATCTCCGTGAGGAGGAATGCTGTTTGAGTGAAAGAGATTGAAATAGATATCCGGGTCTTTAATCCCTACCCATGCAAGGGAGTAGAGATGAAAATTCCCCTTTTTGATATCTCCATAAAAGGTTCCCCACTCGTAGGTGCGCACCTCCAGTTCTATCCCTATCCGGTTGAGCTGTTCCTTAAGAGCCTCAGCGATCCTTCTGCGTAGATCTAATGTCGTTGTCTTATACGAGAGTTTAAAGCGGGGTAGGGGGCCATCCCCGTCAGGGTCACGGAAGCCGGCCCCGTCAAGAAGTCTCTTTGCCTCTTCGGGATTGTACGTGTAACGCGAAACGGAGAGCTCGTAAGCCCAATTGGATGGCGAGAGCAAACCGGTCGCGGGCGTCGCCAGTCCCTTCAGGAGATGGCGGATAATCGCTTCGCGATCTATCGCATAAGCCAGCGCTTGGCGCACTTCTTGGCGCTTCAGAATAGGATGGTCGAGATTCATCCCAATATACTGAAAGATGGTCCCTTGAAGAGTTTGGATCGAGCCGTTTGTGTTTTTCTTAAGCCACGGGAGCATGTCAGGCTCGATGTCGTTTTGTAGAAAATCTACGGTCCCTTTTTTGAATTCGAGGGTGCGCACAATAGCGTCAGGAATAATCCTGAAGACCAAGCCGGAGACCGAAGGCGCTCCTTCCCAATATAAGGGATTGGCTTTTAAAACGACTCTTTCCCCCGATGAAAACTCCTCAAGAGAGAAGGGTCCTGAACCTATGAGAGCGTTTGTCCCCGAGCCTGCGGGGGGAGTGCCGGCAGGAAGAATGCCCAGGGTAGAGTTTTCCAAGAAAGGGGCATGAGGAGAGTTGAGCCGGAAGCGGATTAGATAGGGACCGATTTGATCCACGGCCCGGACCACTTGCAGCGCCCCTCGCTTGGGAGAGCGATTTTTGGGATTTAGAACAGAGTCATAAGTGGACTTTACATCTGCAGCCGTTAGCGGCTTTCCGTTGTGGAAGGTAATGCCTCTTCTCAGATGGAATAGGTAGGTGCGATCATCCAATGCTTCCCAGCGTTCAGCGAGATCCGGCTGGAAGAGTGAGTTTTCATCGGCTCGCGTAAGGGAGTTGAAGATCAATGCCCCGATACGGACTGAGTCAGCGTCCGTCGCGTAACGGGGATCGAGTTGGGTGGGGTTGCTCTCAAGGCCGATAACCAAGTAACCGGGCGGTCGATTAGGTTGAGGGGAGGAAAGGCAGCCCGTCAATGATGCCCACACCCAAACTGAGATTAGAGGGAACCTGAATTTGAATCTCATTCGCCCATTTTTGACTTCAGGATAGCCTTTTTGCTAAGATAGATCAATTTTAGCAGCTATGATTTTTCCGCGAAGACTTTTTATCTCCCTGTTGCTTTCGCTACTAGTTTCTCTTCCTAGTTACGTTCGAAGCGGGGAAACCTCCCCTGAGGAAGCTCCCTTCCCGCTCCTTCCCGGTCTTGAGGGGTCAGTTGAATTTTGGAAGCTCGTCTTCACCCGCTACGGTACTTCCCAGTTGATATTCCACGACACAATTGAGCCGACGAGAATTTACACGGTCCTAGAGGTAGGAGAGGAAAGCGCGCCACGGCGGCTGATCGAAGAAGAGCGAGCGAAAATTTTAAAGGAACACGATCTTGGGACAGATGAGAAGAGAGTACGGGCCCAGCGGGGAGTGAAAGAGCGTTTTGCCTCCGGTCTCAAGTTATCTCGCAGGTACTTGGAACAGATGCAGCGGATCTTTCAAGAGGAAGGACTCCCTCTCGATCTAACCTATTTGCCCCTTGTGGAGTCAGCTTTTGATATCCATGCCCGCTCCCGTGCCGGGGCGCTGGGGATGTGGCAGTTTATGCCCTCTACGGGAAGAAAGTTTCTCCGCGTTAGTCCGATGATCGATGAGAGGAGGGATCCGCTGGAGTCCACCCGCGCTGCAGCCCGTTTCCTTAAACAAAACTACCAGGTGTTTGGCAACTGGCCCTTGGCGATCACGGCTTACAATCACGGGAGGGAGGGGATTCTTCGAGCGGTCGCAGAGGTAGACTCCAAGGATCTGATGGAGATTATCAGGCGCTACCAGAGTCCTTCGTTCGGCTTCGCCTCAAAGAGTTTTTATGCTGAGTTCTTGGCCGCCGTGGCGGTGGCAAAGAAAGCTGAGGAGTTTTTTCCTGCTCTCGAATACCATCCAGCCCTTACTTTGGAAGAGCTAGAGATGGAACGAGCCGTTTCCATTGCTACCTTGCTCAAGCCTACGGACGTTTCGCCTAGAGAGTTCTTCGAATGGAATCCAGCTTTGAGCCCTAAGATAAAAGAAATCCCTAGGGGTTATCGGGTTAAGGTTCCTCCCGACAAGCTGAAGCTTTTTCTTGCTGCCTACCAGCAAGTTGTTGAGCCGTCTTCGATCAAGGCCAATGCGCCGTCGATTCGCGAGCGCGCCGTCTCTTGGATCCGCCATCGAGTGGCGCCAGGAGAGACTCTCTCTCAGATCGCGAAGAATTATGGGATCTCTGTGCGCGAGATTCAGCGGGCCAACGGGCTTTCGAGCGTCCATCGCATAGCTGTTGGACAACAGCTTAAGATACCTAAGGGGTAATATTTTTTTTCTTCTATTCTTGACTTTTCCACTTTGGC
Organism: Binatia bacterium; assembly: GCA_050735075.1. Lineage (GTDB taxonomy): Bacteria > Desulfobacterota > Binatia > UBA9968 > UBA9968 > JAHFAO01. The sequence goes on along the minus strand of JBOHVJ010000310.1, from coordinate 2,168 downwards.
AGCTTAAGATTCAGCCGGACGTTACGGCTAAGGGTTGTATTACTGCGAGAAGATGAAAGTCGGCTCCAAAGGTTATTATGGTCTGCTAGCTCTAACAGAACTCGTTCAGAGCTATAGGGCTCGAAGACCTGTGCAGGTAAAAGATATCGCGCAACGGCAGCAAATTCCCGAGGAGTACTTGGGCCAGATCATGGTACTGCTAAAGCGCTCAAATCTTGTCCATGGTACCCGCGGACCCGGGGGAGGTTACTATCTGGCCCGTGCGCCAGAGTCTGTCACCGTCGGGGAGGTGTTGAGGCTTTTGGAAGGACCTTTCGTTGATTTGGATCTAAGAGCCAATCAGAACCGGGGCCGAATGATCTCATCTATTGTGACTCGGAGGATAATGGATACTTGGACAAGAGGGGTGGAGGCCTTAGAAAAGGTTTTGGAGGAGACTACCCTGGCGGATCTATGTAGAACCGAAGAGAGAGCGCCCATGTATTACATATAAAATTTTTTTTGAAAATATCCGACTAAATAGATCGGTTTTATTAGAAAAGACCAGCATCCCTTGAGGAGGAATTTTATGAATAACGCTCAGACCTGGAGAGAAAAACTTGCTGATCGTATGCTTCCTGATCTCGCCCGGGAAATCGACATCTTCGAAACCCAGATGGAACTTCGCAGGCAAGGTAAAATCGATGAAAAGGTCTTTGCCGAGACCCGCCTGCGGCGCGGCATATATGGACAACGTTATGACAACGGGCAAAGGCATGATGGGAAAAGGGTCCAAAAGCTCAAGCTCTCAGCGGATCTGTTGAAGGGGCCGGATACGCTTTGGGATGCCCCCGGCATGATGCGGATCAAGATCCCCTTCGGCGGACTAAATCCTGAGCAAATGGAGGTTCTGGCTGACTTGTCGGAAGAGTATGCAGACGGGGTATCGCACGTCACTACGCGTCAAGACATCCAATATCACTTTGTTCATATCGATGACACACCTTCGCTCATGCGTCGTCTCGCCGCGGTGGGTATTACTTCGAGAGAAGCGTGCGGCAACGTAGTCCGCAACGTAACCGCTTGCCCCCTGGCGGGGGTCTGCAAGGATGAGGTCTTTGATGTGACTCCCTATGCAAAGGCTTGCTCGAGGTTCTTGCTCGGACACCCCGACACTCAGGACTTTGGCCGCAAGTTCAAGATTGCCTTTTCGGGCTGCAAAGATCACCCGTGCGGGCTCGTCACCATGCACGACATGGGCTATATCGCCAAGAAGGAAATCGTCAATGGCGAGGAGAAGCGGGGCTTTGAGTTTTACGTGGGAGGCGGCTTGGGTGCCGTGCCCTACAAGGCTAAGCTCTTCGCTGAGTTCCTTCCGGAAGAAGAGCTACTTCCTATGGCTCAAGCGGTCTCACGGATCTTCGCCCGGATGGGTGAAAAACGCAATCGGGCGCGCGCGCGGATCAAATTCCTGCTTGCTAATCTGGGCATCGACGAGTTCCGCAGGATAGTGCTGGAGGAACGCCAGAAGCTTTCGGCAGACCCGCGCTGGACCGACTACCTCGCTCAGGCCTATGCTTATCAGGAAACACCTCTCAGATCAGGAGCTAGCCTAAACGGGGGGGGACGCCCCGAGGGATTTGATCGGTGGTGCGCTACCAACGTCTACAGGCAAAAGCAGCCCGGTTATGTCGTGGCAACTGTCGCGCTACCTTTAGGCGATGTGACCGCGGATCAGCTCCGCGCCCTGGCTTCCATTGCCCGGCGGTTTGTCAAGGAAACGATCCGGACAACGGTAGATCAGAACCTCGTCTTCCGCTGGGTGAGCGAGGCTGATCTTCCCGAATTTTATAAGGCCATAAAGGAGATCGCGCTCGGCGATCCGGACGGAGGGACGATCGTCGATGTGACCGCTTGCCCAGGGACGGATACCTGCAAGCTGGGTATTGCTTCTTCCCGGGGTTTGGCCCGTGAGCTTCACTATCGTTTGAGCGAGAAGAGCCTGGAGTTGGATGAGGCCATAAAGAATCTCCGCATCAAGGTGAGCGGCTGTTTTAACTCCTGCGGCCAGCACCACATAGCGGACATTGGCTTCTACGGAATCAACCGCAATGTCAATGGATACCAAGTGCCGCACTTCCAGGTCCTGTTGGGCGGAAAGTTAAGGGATAATGCTGGAGAGTATGGTG
>JBOHVJ010000309.1:0-16106 GCA_050735075.1 Binatia bacterium | reverse complement strand
CAACAGATACGACCGGTTTAAGGCATACACCTCAGATTCCGCAATAGCCAACCGCAGCCGCCAGAAGTTAGCCGTCTTGCGCGACAGTTGCCGGCTCTGCTTCACTACTTTGGCAATCTCTTGCTTTGTGTAGGCCATAAGCAGCCATCGAATCGCGGCCAGGTCGCCATGTTCTAACAGACGGGCGATAACATATTCGGAGTGCTCGCGGAGATCGATCTGTTTAGGGGCGACATCCCAAAAGAACTGGTGAAGGAATCGGGGTAATCGTCGGCTTTTCTGCATGTTCGATTTGGAAACCGTATCTAAAGCTGATTGAGATTCAGCTTTCCAACTTCGGTTTCGAAAAACTGCTTGACGTCCCGCCAGGAGAGAGGAAGCAGGAGTCTGGGCATGGGCTCCTTCTCCGCTTCGGCGAAATAGACCAGGCTTTTGAGAAGATGGTAAGGGCTGTAGTTGGTCTTTCCATATTTCTCCCGGAATCTCTTTAATAAGGGGGGCAGAGTGAGTCCTTCGTGACAGGCCCAATAGAGGTCAATGAAATCGCGCCGGCTGCCGCGTTGAGCAATAGCGGCGATCTTGGTCAACGCGATGTCCAAAGGGTCAGAAACAGCGACGCCGTGATAGCTTAAAAACCATCGTAACACAGGATAGGGGTAATATAAGAAACTCACATTGACTTTGTTCAACTGACAGTGAAGCGTTCCCTCCTCTTTCATCCTTAAGCGAAACTTGAAGGGCGGCTCCAACTTGGCCTGGAGAACAGAAGGGTTAAACCGATTGCGCGAGAAGAAATCGAGATCATCCGATTTTCTATGACCATAACTGAGCGCCAAGGCAGTACCTCCCGTGAGATAAAACTTTTTTACCAAGGGGAACTGGCCAAGGGCTATTAGTACGGTTTTGGTCGTTTTCGGAAGTGGCTGATCAAACATTAGCATCAAAAATTATATCGCGGAATTCTGGAAGGTGCTACTCACAGGGCAAAAGAAAGAAGGATAACGCGGCGGACACGAGCTGACGGCTGATTGCTCGGATTATTTTTAGCTGAGCTTGCCTTTCAGCCAGCGGATGATCGTCGGCAAGGTCTCCGGTGTTTGTCCCATATGACCTCCAGGAAAGACGCGAGCGGCTTTCGGGCCGCCGTACTCCAACAGAATGTAGAGATCATCAATCGGGGTCTGAAGATCCTCCTTCCCATTGACGATCAGCATCGGACAGGAAGGTTTATCCAGCCACCCTTGGGTCTTGAGAGAAAGTGAAGGGAATATCTTGGCCAGTTCGTCCAAACTGTTGCCTCTGCCCAAGTCCATGTCGCAGCCCTGCTAAAGGGACCTACTCTAAGGCTTCTCAAAACGAGTCATCATTGTGCCAGGTAGTCAACAAGTTAGGCTTCACTTGATAAAAGGGTTCCGAGTTTGGCGAGGACCTCAAGCGTGGTCTCTTTGGGAAGCCGGCCAATGAAGGCGGCTTTACGAACTCGCCAATCAAGGTTCTTCACCTGGTCTGAAAGGACAACTCCGCCAATCTTGAGTCCTGAAGGAATTGTCACCTCAAACGGATAACCCTTCACCTGACTGGTGATGGGACAAAGGATCGCAAGTCCAACTTTACCGTTGTACGAGGCCGGAGAGATGACCAGAGCAGGACGTCTTCCCACTTGCTCGTGACCAGCTTGAGGATCGAGGGAAATCCAGACCGCGTCACCGCGGTTGGGAACGTACCTACGTGTCATTACCAGGCTTCTCTCCCAACCGCCGGACCAAAATTTACTTCGCCGTGGAGGTTATTCTTGTTCACTTTAGAGAGAAGTTGCTTTAAGGTAAACTTCTTACGCTGCACAGGAACAGCCACGAGCCTTCCGTCTGCGACGGACATGTCGAGGATGCTTCCTTCCTTCACCGCGGCATCCTCTGCAAAGGGTTTCGGAATCCGCAGCGCAAGACTATTACCCCACTTTTGAACCTGGACACGCATGCCTTTAATCTCCCCTGTGCTGTTGATACAATGAAGATACAGGCCCAGAAGCTTAAAGTCAACCACCATGCCGGCGCGGTGCAATTTGCAATTCCGGGTTGCCCGCAGCGAAGCCTAACTATTAAGTCTGTGGAACTGTCTAAAAAGCAAACTTCTTCGACCTATTCTGTTAAAGGTTGTTATCGATGAGCAGGATTTTGACAGTTGATCCTTTGCCGAGAGCTGATGGCTGATTGCTTGTATTATTCTTAGCTGAGTTCCTGCTTAAGCCACCGGATAATAGTGGGCAGTGTCTCAGGGGTCTGTCCCATATGACCTCCGGGAAAGACACGAGCGGCCTTCGGGCCGCCGTACTCCAATAGAATGTAGAGATCATCAATCGGAGTCTGGAGATCCTCCTTCCCATTAACGATCAACATCGGACTAGAAGGTTTATCCAGCCACCCTTGGGTTTTAAGGGAAAGTGAAGGGAATATCTTGGCCAGTTCGTCCAGATTGCCAACTCCAAAGGCCATGCAACGGGCGATGTCGTGATCCATCAGATAGCTCTCTGCGTTGGTTGATTCCCGGAGCCAATCTTCCTGGAAGAAGTAGTGTACTCCGCCGCCCCAGACCACTGCAGCACGGAGGCGCTTGGCTTCGACAAAGGCCATCTTAGCAGCCCAGTAGCCGCCAAAGCTGCGTCCCAAGATGGCGATGCGCTTGGCATTAATCTCCGGACGCTTCTCCAGGTAATCGATGATCGCGCTGAAAAGTGTCTCAGCCGTTGGAGATCCTTTGATAGGACACTCACCCACCCCAGGCATGTCGACCGCGCACGCCCCCAGGCCTGCCTGCAGCAGGGCTTCATCATATTCATGGCACTCAGCCTTGAAAGAATCGATTCCGCCAAAGTTTATAACGACCGCCTGCTTCCCATCTCCGTGAGGCAGGCGGAGGTAGGCGGGAATGGTTTTGTCCCCATAGGGAATCTTGAGTGGTTCTATGGGAGGATCAAAATAACGACCTGCCTTGAGAAAGAGCTCAAGGCTTTTGCCAAAGCATTCTCTCTTGCCCGGCGTGTGCGGCACCGGGTAGCGCCCTATGGTGTAATAGGTGTAAGCCATGTAATAGGCTGCACCAGCCTCTTTGGGCCGTCGAGCCTGTTCGTGCCTTATTCCCTCCTCTTCGTATGGTCTTGCCGTACGAGACCACTCCGCCGCCCAGAGTTCCGGGTCCTTGCTGGTCAGGCGCGCCAGTACCGATTCGACGTCAGCCATTTTAGCGCGGCGGAATATATTGCGTTTCCCCGTGCGATCGCGGACCATCGCCTTGATCTCTTCCAGGTTTTTCACTCGGCCCATATCATGCCCCTCCCTTAACCTGAGGCTTAGACTGTTTAAACGGTTTAAACCGTTCAAGTCGTTCAAGCCGTTTAACAAGTCAAAGTATCGTTGTTTCCGAAAGGTCTCGATTCTTATCCCACCTTGACAAGGAGATCAAGCCTTGACAATATCCGGCTGCTCTTTGCAGGCGGGATTAAACAGACTATTGAGAAACTCTCCGTTCCCCTTCTACGCGCTCAGGGCGAACGGAGGAGGTTATGAGATCAGTTGGTTCGGTGAACTCACCACTGAGATAAATTTCCGTTCATGCTGAGCTTGGTCGAAGCATGCAACCATTTTTGTTATCCGTCTATTGAAACCCGGTCAGGCGGCTCTGTATAGGGACTATCCGATGCTGCAGGGATGTGTGCTGGTCGTGGCGTTTCTCTTTGTTGCAATCAATCTGTTAGTGGATATCTTGTATTTCTATCTGGATCCGCGGATCAAATCTCCAGGAGCCCCTGATCACCGGTGAGCAGGTGATGGATGCAAGTAGAAGCCTGAGCAAGGGCACTTGGATATCCTACCTGCGCCAGTTTCGGCAAAATGGCCTAGGGATGTTCGGCGCGGCCATTTGCCTGTTTCTGGGTCTGGCGGCACTCTTCGCCCCGATAGTGGCGCCTTACGACCCTATCCAGGTGCAACCCGACAAGATTTTCTCCCCCATGAGCTGGGGCCATCTCCTGGGTACGGATGAGCTTGGGCGAGATATCTTCTCCCGTTTAATTTATGCGGCGCGGCTCTCTTTTTTTATCGGCATCTTGGCTGTTGCCTTCAAGACGGTTGTGGGGACAGCTATTGGTCTCGTCGCAGGTTATTATGAAGGTTTTATCGACCATCTATCTATGCGCATCATGGATGTTATTTATGCCTTTCCCCGGACTCTATTAGCCCTATTAATCCTGGCTGCGGTGGGCCCCAGCATACCTGCGCTCATCTTCGTCATCGGTCTCGGCGGAATCCCACAGTTCGCGCGGATTGTTCGGGGTTCTGTGCTCTCGGCAAAGCAGAACGAGTACCTAGTTGCTGCCCGAGCATTAGGTTCCAATAACCTGCGCATCCTTTGGCGCTATCTGCTCCCTAACGTATTGGCGCCTGTGCTTATCCTCTCTAGTCTCAGCCTGGCCCGGGCCATCACCGCGGAGGCAAGCTTGAGCTTTCTAGGGCTGGGGGTCGATCCAACTCTACCCACTTGGGGAGGCATGTTACGGGCCGGCGGGCCCTATCTTCGTACCCAGCCGGATCTAGCTTTTCTGCCAGGATTGATGATAATGTTCGCCGTGTTGGGATTTAACGCGATGGGTGATGCTATCCGCGACATCTTGGATCCTAGGATGTTGACTCGAGTACGAGGGGGACGATCGACGTAGCGGTTTAACTACTTATGGCCGAGTTGCTTAGTGTAAAGAATCTTCAAACCTCTTTTTTCACCCCTGACGGCGAGGTCCAAGCCGTGGATGGGGTGAGCTTTGACATCGAGGAGGGAAAGACCTTAGGCCTGGTGGGGGAGTCAGGTTGTGGAAAGAGCGTCACCGCCCTCTCGATCATGCGTCTGGTCTCATCGCCTCCAGGCAGGGTGGTGGCAGGGGAGATCCTTTATCGCGGCCGGAATCTTTTGAAGCTGAACGGGGAAGCGATGCGCAAGATCCGCGGCAACGAGATCTCCATGATCTTCCAGGAGCCGATGACCTCCCTGAACCCTGTCTTTACCATCGGCAATCAAATCGGAGAGGCAATCCGTCTGCATCAGGGATTGGGTAAAAGAGAGACCAGAGAGAAGACCATCGAGATGCTCCGCTTAGTCAAGATTGCTGACCCAGAGTCAAGGATCGATGACTATCCGCACCAACTGAGCGGAGGGATGCGTCAAAGGGTGATGATTGCCATGGCCCTTTCGTGCAATCCCAGCCTATTGATAGCGGATGAACCGACCACGGCACTGGATGTGACCATCCAGGCCCAGATCCTTGAACTTATCAAAGAGCTGCAGCAGAAGCTGGGGGGGATGGCCCTTCTTCTCATCACCCATGACATGGGCGTGGTGGCGGAGCAAGCGGATGAGGTGGCGATCATGTATGCGGGTAAAATCGTGGAGCAGGCCAAGACCAAGGCGATCTTTGCCCGTCCCCTTCACCCGTATACCGTGGGGCTTCTGAACTCCCTTCCTGGGGCGGGAGCAAAGAAGAAAAAGAGATTAGAGGCGATACCAGGCATGGTGCCGAGCCCTTTGGAATTACCCAGCGGTTGCCGTTTCCGTGATCGTTGCCCCAAGGCCGCCGGGATCTGCGCCGAGGCGGAACCCGAGCTGGTGAAAAAGGAGCAGGATCATTGGGTTGCATGCTACTTCCCGGGAGGAGACAGAGAATTGAGATAGAGACAGAGATCCCGCCCTTCTTTTCTCTTTCCATCTCTGTCACTGTCTCTGTCTGTTTACTATGAGTCTGCTGGAGATCCGCAATTTGAAGAAATATTTTCCCGTGGGGAGCGGGCTTTTCTCGCGCCGAACCGGAGAGGTCAAAGCCGTAGACGGGGTTAGTCTGACAGTCGAGGAGGGGGAGACACTGGGATTGGTGGGTGAGTCGGGATGCGGGAAGTCTACTTTGGGCCGAAGCATCCTAAGGCTGATCGAGCCGACCGAAGGCGAGGTCTTCTTTCAAGGGACAAATCTCCTCAGCTTGTCCCAGCGAGGGATCCGTGACATGCGCAGGCAGATGCAGATTATCTTTCAGGACCCCTACGCATCCCTCAATCCCCGTATGCGGGTCGGCGAGACCGTAGGCGAGGGGCTGGAGATCCATAAACTGGCCACGGGAAAGAAGAAGAGAGATCGGGTCATGGAGCTCTTGAATCAGGTAGGTCTCAGGGAGGAGCACTACGATCGTTACCCCCATGAGTTCAGCGGAGGACAGCGGCAAAGGATCGGCATTGCCCGAGCATTGGCGGTGAATCCGAAGTTCATCGTGGCCGATGAGCCGGTTTCCTCCCTGGATGTCTCGATTCAGGCCCAGATTATTAATCTCATGCAGGAACTTCAGGAGAAGATGCATCTCACCTATTTTTTCATCTCCCACGATCTCCGGGTGGTCGAACATATTAGCCACCGGGTGGCGATCATGTATCTGGGCAAGATCGTGGAGATCGCCCGCAGCGAGACCATCTACCAGGATGCCAAGCACCCTTACACCCGGGCGCTTCTGTCCGCGGTTCCGATCCCCGATCCGCAACGCAAGAAAGAAAGGATCATCCTTCAGGGGGACGTGCCGAGCCCCGTCCATCCACCTCCGGGCTGCAGCTTCCATCCGCGCTGCTCCTATCGCGAACATATCTGTGACAAGGTGGAACCCAAGTTGGAGTTCAGTGGGGATGCCCATGGAGTCTCCTGCCATGTCTTCGGTCCCGGGAAAAGGGTTTGAGAGTTATCAGGGAGTTGATTTATCGAGATGGGATGGTAAACTAGAAGCCTTTAGAATCGGTATCTGCTCATAATGGCCAAGGAGTGAGGCCAAAAGAACCTTTTAGAGCCTCTCGGGAAATTTTGTCCCGAGGGGTTTTTATTTTCATTAAGGAGTATGGCTATGACAGCTCAGGATTCTCGTGTTCCGATGACCTATCAAGGATACCAACGCTTAGTCGAGGATCTCAAGCGTTTAAAGAGCGTGGAGCGGCCAAAGATTGTCCTTGAGATTGAAGAGGCACGGGGCCACGGCGATTTGTCTGAGAATGCCGAGTTCCATGCGGCTAAGGAGAGGCAATCCCTTCTCGATGTGCAGATACGGGAGATCGAGGATAGGCTGGCTCGGGCCCAAGTCATAGAAATATCCAAGCTCTCTGGAGACAAGGTGGTTTTTGGGGCCACAGTCACCTTGGCCGATGGAGATTCGGGTGAAAAAGTTGTCTACCAGATCGTGGGCGATCATGAGGCGGAGCCCAAGAACGGAAAGATATCTATTAGCTCTCCCGTCGCTCGAGCCCTTATCGGCAAGTACGAGGGAGACGAGGTCCAGGTCCGTACCCCTACAGGTATCCGTACCTTTGAGATCCTGCGTTTAGACTTTATAGATTAGCAGACCGTTGACAGAGACAGAGATTTGAGACAGGGAAAAAAAGCCCTTTCTCTATCCCTGTCTCTATCTCCTCTGAAGGGGGTCATGTTTTCTTCTGTCAGAAAGGCTGCTATCGAAGCTTGCTTCTGCTTGCTCCTTCCTCTTTCCCTTTCCGTCTCCGTTTACGCCGCGGAGATCCTCTTAGAACCGCAAGTAGGCTTCAATGGTCTTTTCCAATTGGGTCATCCCTTTCCGTTAAGGGTGGATCTCATCAATCCAGGCCGGCCCCTGGAAGGGACTCTGGAGGTTAAGGTGTGGAAGGGAGGGCTCGCCAGGGGGGTTGGACCATATCCTTTTTTTTATCGGAGAGAAGTTTTCCTCTCCACCCAATCTCGGAAAAGCGTTCAGTTTACGGTTGATCCGGATTCCGTCAGTCGTCCCCTGACCGTGAGTTTTTCCAGTCTAGGAGTCAAGTTATCCAAGGAAATCGATCTGAGACGCTATTTTTCTCCTTCTCCCCTGATCCTTTTGCTCACGGAAAATAGTGTCTCTCCTTCTATCCCTTTGGTCTCTGGTTCTCAGAGTCCTCTCATCTCTCTGCCCTTGGGGCGACTGCCGACTGACGCGAGGGCGTATCAAGGTGTTTCAACCCTTATATTCTACGAGCAATCCCTCCGAGATCTTTCCAAGGCGCAAATGTTAGCCCTGGAGGCATGGCTCTCATCAGGCGGGAGAATCCTAGTCCTCGGGAGTCTGCACTATGCCCTGTATCAAGAGCCAACGATGAGCCGGTTCCTTCCTGTGCGTGTCACAGGATTGAAAAGATTTTCTTCACTCCCTAGCTTGGAAAGGATCTATGGGAAAAAGGGTCCCCCGCTGAGAGATCTCTTGGTGCAGGATTCGAAGGTGGTTGAGGGGAGGATTCTCATAGAAGAGAGGGGCACTCCTATTATGGTGGAGATGGGTAGGGGGAGGGGCAAGGTCCTTTACCTTTCTTTAGATGTAGGCCGTCTGCCCTTATTACGCTGGGAGGGGCTGCCGCTTCTTTTTGGGGATCTCTTGGGATTTCCTGGCGAAAGAAAATCGACCTTACAGGCCAGTTGGGATGAATTTGTTTTTTCACAGCTTCTTTTGAACCCTTCTTTTATTTCTACCTATGTACCAATAGGACCTTTTTTTCTATGGCTTCTTTTCTATCTTGGAGGGTTATGGTTTTTAGCTTGGCTGTGGCAGAGACAGCGTCTGCCTAGACGCACCCTGGTTCTTTCGTCTCTTTCTCTCATTGTCTTTTCTTCTTTTGGGGGGTGTGCCCATTTCATTCGGGGAGGCAATGTCCCTGATGGTGTCCTCCTTTCTTCGACTCTCCTAGAGGGCCTTCCAGACGGATACGTTGAGACGCTATCCAATGTGGCCCTTTTTTCCACCCAAAGGCGCCATTATAACCTTCACGTCGAGAGTGGGTGGACCGATCTGGAACCGGTCCCTCGTCTCGGGCCATCAGAGGAGTCCGCCTTAGTGGTTCAAGAGGAGGGGAGCTCCACTCAATTCCGCTTTCCGTTAAGGGAGTGGGATTATAAATTGTTTAAGGTTCGGTCCATTAACCGTTTTCCCATCCGCACTGAGATCCAGAAGCGGGGCGATAAGCTCTTCCTGAGACTTGCCAATCTGACGACGAAGGATCTAACGGAATGTTGGCTCGTCGTTTCAGGGCAGCGTTTCTTTTTGGGCGATGTCCTTCAGGGAACTAGTCAGATCCGGGAGTTTCACCTCTCCTCGGAGAGGCCGCCCAGAGACGGCCAGTCCAATAAGGCGGACCTCCGGGAAATTCTTTTTAATGACAAGACACGCGAGGTCCTCTTCCGTTATTCGTTCTTTCCCCAGGATCAGGGCATGGCGCGTTGGGGTAGCGGCGCTGTACTTTTTTTTGGTTGGGTTAAAGGCTCTCCGAGCCGGATTTGGGTCGATGATGCGCGGATCTCAGCCTACAACTATACCTTGTTTCGCTCGATCATCCCTATGGATGACGAGGAGGAATTATGAGGATGAACCCGGTCTTCCGTGAAGGGGTTCAGATCTACCTCATTGAAGGGCATGGGCTCGTTGCCTATGGCTTTCTCCTCATCACCCTTGGCTCCCTCGAACTCTTGACCCTCTTTCTTCCTTCCCTGGATCCTCAAATCTGGATGGGTCCGGCAAATCTTTTCAAGGTCTCCTCCGTGGCTGCGTTAATTTTGATCGTCTATTTTGATTTGAGAGTTGCCAATCAGGAGTATGTGCCATGGAGATTCCTCCCCTTAAAGCGCTGGCTCCACCAGGAGGGGATCAGCGTCTCCGAAGTGGCCCTGGCTCAGATTTCTCTTCTCTTCCTCCACACGCTCATCTTTGTTCTTCTCTCCTCGCCGCTCTTAATTTGGGCTGGGGCGATTGCGCGCGCCAGTTTAGGATCCATCTTGGCTACCCTGTTGCTTCTTTTCTTCTATTCGGTGACCTATGGTGTCTGGGCTTTAGTCGCTGTCACCTTATTGGAGCATAGGATTGAAAACCGACAAGTTTCCATCCGCTGCCTCTTTATCTCTTTGGTTTTTCTTTCCGCGCTCCTGCATCTCCCCCTGAACCCTATTGCTTTTCTCTTATCGTATCTGGGGGGGAAAGAGCTGGCCCCGCTCGTCCTTTGGGGATGGAAATGGTCAGCGCCGGCCGTCCATTTTCTATTTCACTTTTTTATACTAGGATCAGGACTCCTCACTTATCGATGGGCCCTTAGAAGGGAGGGTTATCTTTGATCGACGAAGCTCTGCTCCTCCAAGATAAGTTTTCTCAGCTTCTAAGATGGGAGAGAGTTAAGAGAAGAGAAAAGATTATTCTCGCAGTTTTTTTCTACTCCGTCCTGATCTCCCTGAGTCTGCTTATCGCTAAAGGGCTATTGCCGTCTTGGGTCAGCCCTCTTTCCCTTCCCGTGATATTCTTTCTCGTTTTGGCCCCTGGCTTTTTTTTAATGCGCCCCTGGGGGAGCAGGGAATCTTTGCGGGCTGTCTTTGTTTTGGACAAAGCCCTTCACCTGGAAGAACGGGCTGTCACGGCATGGGAGATCCTCAGCCGGAAAGAAAAAAAGGCCGCTGAGCTATTAGTCCTTAAGGAGGCCGGGGAGGGACTTAAAGAGGTAGATCCCAAGGTGCTCTTTAAGAGGCATCTCACCTGGCATGCCTTCTTCGCTCCGCCCCTCCTCCTTCTTTGGCTCCTGCTCGTTTGGCTCGATATCGGAGGGCATTCCTGGAGAAAAATAAAGAGCTATCGGTCCGCCTCTGTGGCCCAGAAACTTAAGGATTTTTCCCACGACCTTCAGGAGAGAGCGAAATCGCAAGGGCTCACCCAGAGCCTCAAAATGGCCCAGGCCTTGGACGAGGTGGCAGAGAAGAGCCTCAGAGGAGAAATGAGTGAAAAAAAGTTAGGTGAGGATCTCACCGGGATGGTTAATGAGGTCGAGGATATGGGCCGAGGGGCAGCCGAGGAGTCCGATCTCCCCTTTCCGACTGCCACGACGGAGGGTCTTCTGGATTTAAAGGCAGAGCTCGAGACATTGAAGCATCCTCTTACTCTTCCTGGGTCCGCCAGGCAGGAGGAGACGATTAAATCTGATCTTCTTGAGAGACTTGGCGTTCTTCCCCGGCTCAGGGAAGCGATCAAAAAAGGTCTCTTGTCCGTTGATAAGCCGGGCGAAAAAGGGCTCGAGAGATTTCTCGATAGACTTGAGAAAGGCGTTGTGGCAGAGCTTGATCGCCGTACCCTCTTAGAAATAAGGGAATTTCTGAGTTTTCTGCTTAAAGGCCTAGAGGGCAAAGAGACCGGTGAGGCTCTTGGCGAGACCGCCCAGGCTGAACAGGGCCAGTCATCCGAGGCAGAAAGGGTTAGGGGAATGGGCAGTCTTCCGGGGAGTCAACTGGGAACCAAGGGGGAAGCTCCCCTATCTCATCCCTTCAAGGCGGGCGCGGCGACTCACCTTAAAGGGCTGTTGGGGGAAGGCAAGAGCGGCAGTTTGACCTTTAGAGGAGAGTTCCCGAGCAAGGGAAGTAAGATTCCCCGGGAGGAGGCAATTACCTCTTACCGCCGCCAGGCGGAGGAAGAGCTTGCCTCAGAGCGGATTCCTGAAGGGCTCAAGGAAACGATCAGAAACTATTTTCTCTCTCTAGGGATGGCCGAAGAAAAGAAATAAGCGCTTGGGGGTTGACGAAGGGAGCAGTCATGGAGGCCTTAACAGAGGTCCGAGAAAGAATGGAGAATTCCCGTCGCGCCTTTGAAGAGGTGAAGGCCGAGATAAGCAGGTTGGTTGTAGGTCATGAGGAGTTAGTTGAGCAGGTATTTATCGCCCTCGTTTGTGGAGGCCACTGTCTCCTCGAAGGGGTTCCTGGTTTAGGCAAGACTCTGATGGTGCGGAGTATGGGTGAGATATTGGACCTTACTTTCTCCCGGATTCAATTCACCCCGGATCTCATGCCTGCCGATATTACAGGCACCAATATCCTCACAGATGACCCTTCGGGGAAAAAGGTCTTTGATTTTCAAAGCGGCCCTATCTTTGCCCACATCGTATTGGCCGATGAAATCAACCGGGCTACCCCAAAGACCCAATCTGCCCTGTTGGAGGCGATGCAGGAACAGAGCGTCACGGTTGGTGGTAAGATGCACCGTCTGGAGAGTCCTTTTATGGTTCTGGCGACGCAGAACCCTATTGAAATGGAAGGGACCTACCCCTTGCCTGAGGCCCAGATCGACCGATTCTTTTTCAAGCTATTGATCCAGTATCCGAACCGGGCGGAGTTGGGGCGGATAGCCGATCTTACCACGGCCTCCCCACCTCCTCCGCTTAGAAAGATTTTGGCTGCAGAGGGTGTGTTAAAAATCAGAGAGTGGGTGAGAGAGGTCCCGATGGCTGAGGCGGTGAAGGATTATGCAGTGCGGTTGGTTCTTGCCACTCATCCCCAAGGTGGCCAGAATGATGGCAGTGTTCGTTTGACGCAGAGATTCGTTCTCTATGGCTCCAGTCCAAGGGGGCTGCAGAGTCTGATTCTGGCCGCAAAGGCCCGCTCTCTTTTCTCAGGAAGACCGAATGTCTCTTTTGATGATATCCGTGCCGCGGTGTTGCCCGGTCTCCGGCACCGCATCATTCTCAATCTGGAAGCAGACGCAGAGGGGATAACCGCGGAGAAGGTGCTAGAGGAGGTGCTGGAGCGGATCCCGGAGATTTTGTAAAGATGCAAGCGGAGAGCTTACCCACCTTTTTGCAGCCCGATTTTCTTAAGAAGTTGGAACGACTCCGGCTGGTTGCAAAGCGGCTCTCCTGGTCCGGCGCTAAGGGAGAACATCCTTCTCCCAGGAAAGGTTTCAGCCTCGAATTCTCCGACTACAGGAAATACCATCAAGGCGACGATCTCCGTTATGTCGATTGGAATATCTACCGCCGATTAGAGAAGCTCTTCCTCAAGCTTTTCACGGCCGAGGAGGAGATGAACGTTTACCTTTTCCTCGATACGAGCCGATCCATGGCTGAGGGAAGTCCGCCAAAGATCGATTATGCCAAAAGCGTAGCCGCATCCCTGGGCTACATCGGCGTCAAAAACCTCGATCGGGTAGGGGCAGCGGCCTTCTCCTCTGATCTTCTCTCCCCTCTGGCTCTGGGAAGAGGGAGGAAGCAGATTCTGACCCTTTTAACCTTTTTATGGAATCTCTCCTGTCAGGGGGAGACAGACTTGGAGACTTCAGTTAAATCCTTCTCCACTCTTTTTCCTCGCCCGGGGCTGGTGGTGCTCCTGAGCGATCTCTTCGATCCAGGGGGGTGGCGTGCCGGGCTAGAGGAGTTGTTGAAGAAAAGATACCAGCCTTTGGTCATCCATATCTTTGATGAGACAGAAACCCGGCTGAATCCCTGGGGCGATGTCTCGCTGCTCGATGTGGAGAGCGAGAGGGAGAGGAGGTTTTTTCTGGATGATGATTTGGTTCAGCGCTTCCATGAAGAGCTGCGAAACTACTTTGAAGAGATTGAATCGTTTTGTCTAAGTCGCCAGATCGATTATCTCCGGACCTCCACGGCGACTCCGTTTGAAGACTTCGTCCTTTTTACCCTGCGTCAGGTCCGGAGCGTGAGATAAGGAAGCCTTTACGGTGTGTCTTTCCAGCCCGATGCAATACAGTCGTCTTACGCTCGACAAAATGGCTGATAGTATCTCTGAGCTACGCTTGTATCTCGTCGTCCGGTCCATCGGTCCTTCAAGACACCCGCATAAAGGCCGAGGAGAGAGAGGCTGGGTGAGGTAAACGATGCGTTGGGCATTCCCATACGCTTTTTTCTTGCTGCTAGGCGCTATCCCCCTCATTCTCTTTCTCCATAGCCTAAGGCCTAAAGGGGTTAAAGTCAGAACCACAACCCTCTTCATTTGGGAGCGGCTCCTGAAAGAACGGCCTATGGGAAAGAGGCTCGGGTGGTTGCTGAAGAAAAATCTCCTCCTCATCCTCCAGATCCTCATCGCCTTGATCCTTATTATGGCGTTGGCTGATCCATCGCTCCTCCATTATGGCAGTCCAGCAGGCGATACCGTTGTCGTGGTTGATTTGAGCGCGAGCATGAAGGCCAAGGGCCCATCTGGAAGCCGGTTTGATGGTGCCCGAAAAGGGTTTCTTTCTCTCATCGACTCGATGCCGTCGGATCAGAAGATGATGGTGATCGGTGCTGGCCCCATCCCTCGCGTGTTATCACCTTTTACGACGGACAAGAGAAGACTCAAGGATCTGGGACGTAGTTTACAACCCACGGACGCCCCTGCCCCGGTTAAAGAGGCGATTCTCTTTGCCCATTCATTTTTAAAGCGGGGAAGTCGGGATCGTGTGGTTGTGTTCAGCGACGGCGCCTTCGATGGAGCTGAGGAGCTACCCTGGCACTCTCCCCACCTCCGTTTGGTTAAAGTCGAGGGCGGAAGCGATAACATCGGGATCATGGGCTTTGAGGTCCGCCGCGTTCCAAACCGCCGCCTGGGTTACGAAATCATGATCAGCGTGAAAAACTTCACTCCCCGTCCGGTTCGTACCCCGTTGAACCTTACGCTGGGAGAAAAGCGATGGGTTCAGGAGGACCTCGAGATCCCACCTGAGGAAAGCAGGGTTCTGATCTACCCCCATGAGGGACCTTTAGGAGGTCGGGCCACAGCTCTCCTGGGAATCGAGGATGATTTTCCGACGGACAATCATGCTTTCCTGGTGCTTTCCGAGTCTCCCCCTATCCGTCTCCTCTATGCGGGGAAAGGCAATCCCTTCTTGGAGCACCTTTTTCGTTCCCTCCCCAACGTTCAGGTAACCCATGTAGATCGATTGATACCCGAGCTTTTGTCTTCAAGGCTGCACGAATACGATGTGACCATCTTGGACGGGATTTCCTCTCCCCCCATGACTCAAGGAAACTTCCTCCTCATCAATACGATTGGAGAAGGGCTGCCTTTGAGCGTTCGAGGAAAGCTTCTAGGGCCTCGGCCTCTTCCTTCGCTGACCAAACATCCCTTAACAGAGGGGGTCCGTCTCGATGATCTTTATATCAAGGAGGCGCTGCACCTCGTGCCGGCCGAAGGAGGGATCAGCTTGGCCCGTTCCAAAGATGGCCCGCTGATCTTCGCGCTGGAGAGGAGTAGGCTCAGGGTCTTGGTTCTTGGCTTTGATCTTTTGGCCTCAGATCTGCCTTTTAGAGTTGCCTTTCCAGTTCTTTTTAGTAACGCCTTTGACTGGTTCCACCCGAAGAGGGTTGAATTCCCGGCGGCCAAGGTTCAAGCGGGCACACCTTATGCCATTCACTTACGAGGCACAGACGACCAGGTCGAGGTGAAGAGTCCCTCAGGGAAGAGAGAGATATTGAGCGTAGTCTCCAATCCTTTACCCTTTGCTGATACTTCCGATGTCGGCTTTTACACCTTCAAGACCAAAGATAAGGAGGGCCAGTTCGCGGTCAATCTGTTCAGTGAGAGCGAATCCCAGATCAGCCCGCGTGTTCGAGCGCAAGATGGGACCGGCTTAAAGGGAAAAGATAGTGAGGGAACGGAAACGGGGTTCCCTCTCTGGCCTCTTCTGCTCATGGTGGTTCTTGTCCTGCTCATGGTCGAGGGTTTTTTGGTTCTTCGCAGTGGCGGATCTGTTTATCCTTTGGCCTTTCGCCTCCTGACCCTGTTGGCGCTTGTCTTTGCCTTAAGCAACCCGAGAATTTTTAAAGCTATTGACGCCTTGGACGTGATCCTCGGCGTGGACTTTTCCCGTAGCGTGGGACAGGAGGGAAAGGATAAGGCCCTTCAGATCCTTGAGGAGGCTCGTCGGATCAAGGACCCTAAGACTCGAACCGGGCTTCTCTTTTTCGGCCAACAGCCCGCCTGGGAGTTTTTCCCACATACCAATCTCAGCCTGGCTGATTTCTCCCCTGCAGTGGGACGTGAAGAGACTGATATTCAAGCGGCGCTTCAGGCGTCTCTTGCCCAAATAGGCGAGGGACGTCAGGGAAGAATTCTGCTTATTTCCGATGGCAACGAAAATCGCGGCGAAGTGTCTCGGGCGGTGCCTCTGCTTCGTTCGCATGGCGTCCCAGTTTGGGTCCTCCCCGTGAGTACCTCTCAGGGAAAGAACGAGGTCTATCTAAGCGAGCTTCTGTTGCCCCACCAAGTGGACAGCGCAGAGGGCTTTGAGGTGAAGGGAGCTATTG
>JBOHVJ010000308.1:0-16257 GCA_050735075.1 Binatia bacterium | reverse complement strand
ACTTGGTGCCTTGCCAGATGCTGATCGCAAGCATGGGCAAAATCGTAATGGCGACCGCGGCATAGGCACTCGTCTCCGTAAGGCCGAAAAACATAATCATGAGCACGGCCCAGATGAGCCCCGGCATGGTAAGCCCCAAAATGACTGGGGGCTCAAAAAAGCTTTCTAGACTTCTCAAGGTCCCCATGAGAATGCCCAGTGGAATGCTGACGACCATGGCGATGCCGAAGCCAACCAACACCCGACGAAGGGTGCTTCCCATCTCGACAAAGAAATTTCCGGTCGTGATGATACTAGCTACCTCTCCGAAGGTCTCCCATGGCTTTGGAACCAACGTGGGCGGAAAGAAGAGGCTCATGAGCCACCAGACAAATAGCAATGCCACAATCGAGCCAATCCTAAGCCCGATGTCCTGTACCGCCTCGCTCGCAGCGCCCGCCTTGGGCCGTGGACGGGACCTAAGGCCTTCGCTAAGAGCGGGTGCGGCCTCTCGACTAACGAGTGCTTCCTCGTGTTTCGCCATTACGCGCCTGCAATTCCGAATTAACCCTAAACTCGAGACCCGAATTCGGTCCAATCCTATGCCGCAGGCAGGCCCATGTCAACGAACTAATGGCTCTTCGTCAAAAGTGTGGTTCCTCGGGAGAAAACCTTCCGGCCCGAGGAAATAGGTTGAGGAGCAGGTCTTCTGCGTTTCTCTTTAGCGCCACACTTCCCGCAGTGAAACCCACGTTATATTGACTTTCAGGGCTGCGCTTGATAGATGAGAAAACCATCTTATAAAAATACGTAGAATAACTCCCAGGAGGGTGCAGATGAGCAAGGCAGCAGAAAAAGTCTCTCGTGAAAAAGCCGACCTGATCAGAGACCTCCGCGGTGCCCTCGATTGGCTCAAGTCTGAGGGCGACCTGATCGAAACGGACAAGCAAGTCAACCCCGATCTGGAAATTACGGGAATCCAGAAAACACTCGATGGAGGCTGTCCAATTCTTTTTAACAACGTGCGAGGCAAACCCAACCATCGAGTCGTCACCAATCTTTTTGGTGACATGAATGTCATTAACAAAATGTTTGGGTGGAAGGACGATAGAGAACGAACGCACAAACTAGCCTATGCCCTTTCACATCCCATTGCGCCGGTCTTGCTCAACCAAAAAGAAGCGCCGTCACAGGAAGTGGTTATCGAAAAACCCGTGGATGTCAATGAGCACATCGTGCCGATCCGCCATACCGACGTTGAGCCAGAACTGACCGTTGGTTCTGGCAACCGTCTAGTCTCAGGCGAGTACTTCGCCGGCGGCTACGACCTAGGTTATAACCGGATGAACTTCCGTTGGGGCAATGTGGCTACGTTCCAGATCTCGCCGGGCTCGCATATGTGGCAGGTGGTCACGAAGTTTTACAAGGATAACAAGCCCATACCCATTACCATGTGCTTCGGCGTACCGCCGTCATGCACGTTACTCGCCGGGGCCGGTTTCGATTACGTGATCCTGCCGCAGGGCTGCGATGAAATCGCAGTTGCGGGCGCAGTTCAAGGGGCCCCTGTACGGCTGGTCAAGGCGCGCACGGTAAATGCCTATGCCTTGGCCGATTGCGAGCTTGTCCTTGAAGGCTATGTCAATCCGCGCGACCGCCGCTACGAAACTGCCGAATCCGAAAAGGCTGGCGTGCAGGGCCGCTACCACTTCCACCCGGAATGGGCAGGCTACATGGGCAAGGCCTATAAGGCGCCGACCTTCCATGTAACCGCCGTCACGATGCGAAAACCAGAGTCTAAGCCGATCATCTTCGCCCTCGGTGTGCACACGCTCGACGATCATAACATCGACACAACGGTTCGTGAGGCCGCGATGTTTGAGCTGTGCGAACGCATCCAGCCAGGCATCATCCAGGATGTGAATATTCCCTACTGCATGACCGATTGGGGCGGCGCGATTATTCAGGTCAAGAAGCGGAACAGGATCGACGAAGGCTGGCAGCGCAACTTCATGTCGGCCCTCATGTCAACTTCCCAAGGCATGCGGATTTGCATCGCGGTCAGTGAGGATACAGACCCCTACGATATGGACGATGTCATGTGGTGCCTGACCACCCGCGTCAATCCGCATACGGATATCTTAAACCCGATACCCGGAGGTCGCGGACAAACTTTCATGCCGGCCGAGCGCATGACCGCAGGGGAAAGGGAATGGACGGCATCCAATACCCGGTTCGAAGGAGGCATGTGCATCGACGCGACCGTGCCCTTCGGTTACGAGAGCGACTTCATGCGGCCAGTCTATCCGGTGGATAAGGTGAATCTAAAGAATTTCTTCAACGATAAGGACATCCAGAACGCCAAATCTCGGATGAAGGGCTGGGTCCATTCTTTGGCTCGAACAGGCCGGTAGCCTCAAGGTAGGGCCACGGATCTAAATTAACGAGAAAGGGCAGGGCGTGCGGTCCCTGCCCTTTTTTTTAGAACAGAGATGGCGACTAGAGAAAATCACGACGGTCTTCTTGCCTCTTTCAGGGTCTTGGACCTAACGGATGAGCTAGGATTTCTTTGCGGGAAAATATTGGGCGACCTAGGGGCAGATGTCATCAAGATCGAGCGGCCGGGAGGAGACCCGGCTCGAAATATCGGCCCCTTTTACCGCAATCAACCTAACCCGGAAAAGAGCCTTTACTGGTTTGCCTTTAACAACAACAAACGGGGGATCACCCTCAATCTGGAGAGCCCCAGAGGCCAGGAGATATTTAGCCGATTAGCAACCGGTGCGGATTTCATAATTGAGTCCTTTATCCCAGGCTACCTGAAGCGGTGCCAGCTAGACTATTCCGTCTTAAGCCGGACCAACCCCCGTTTGGTACTCACCTCTATCACTCCTTTCGGCCAGACTGGACCCTACTCTAAGTTCAGGGCATCAGACATCGAGATTATGGCCATGAGTGGATGTATGTCACTTACCGGAGATCCGGACAAGCCTCCCCTGCGCATCACTTTCCCCCAATCCTGCCAGTGGACCGGCTCCCATGCTGCCATAGGTACTCTGGTCGCACACCTCCATCGTCAGCGGACCGGGGAGGGACAGCAGGTCGATGTCTCTGCCCAGGCCTGTCTGCTCTGGGCCTTCTCCCATGCCCATACCTTTTGGGATCTGAACCGGCAGCTAGAGAAAAGGGCCGGCTCCCTCATGACCGGTCGCAGCATCACCGGCGCCAAGATGCGCGTCTTTTGGCCTTGCAAGGACGGCTATCTCAACTTCATCATCTATGGGGGTGAAGCAGGGAGAAAAACCAATCAGGCTCTAGTGGACTGGATGGGCACTAAGGGGATGGCACCGGAGTTTGTTAAGAGGAAGGATTGGAAGTCTTTTAACATTGCCGAGGTCTCCCAAAAAGAGATCGATGAGATGGAGCAGCCGATCGCTCGCTTCCTTCAGAGGATCACGAAGAAAGAGTTTTTCGAAGAGGTGGTGAAAAAGGAGATGCTCGGCTACCCGGTGGCGACCGTGGAAGAGACGTTTGAGGATCCCCAGCTTGAGGCCCGCGATTTCTGGCAGAGCGTTGACCATCCCGAGCTAGGAACTTCCCTGCTTTATCCCGGCGGCTTTGCCAAATTTTCTGAGGCGCCATGCAGAATTTGGCGCCGGGCCCCTCTGATCGGGGAGCACAACGAAGAGGTCTATTGCGGAGAGATGGGGATGGAGAAGGGTGAGCTGGAAAACTTGAAGAAGAGGGGAGTGATTTAGCAGTACTGAGTTAGTCTGATCGAAGTGAAGAGTCTCACTGCGGTTAACTCAGTCCTAATATCGGTATGAAGGCCCTCGAAGGAATCAAGGTCGTTGAATTCGCAGCCTACGCTGCCGGCCCCGTGGTCGGTAAGCACTTGGCCGATCATGGCGCAACCGTTGTTCATGTCGAGTCGAAGGCTCGCCCGGATGGCTTTCGCACCCACTACCCTCCTTACAAGGACAACATTCATGGCCTCAACCGCTCCGGGCTATTTGCCCTTTGCAACAACGACAAATTGGGCATCACCTTGAATCTCAAAAAGACGCCCAAGGCAACTGAACTGGCCAAAAAGATCGTTGCCTGGTCCGACGTGGTGATCGAAAATTTTAGTCCAGGGACAATAAAGCGGCTGGGACTAGACTACGAGACGATAAAAAAGCTTAAGCCGGATCTGATCATGCTGAGTAGCTCCAACCTTGGGCAGACCGGACCGCATGCACAACATCCGGGATTCGGCTCCCAGCTCTCTTCCCTGGCTGGTTTCACCAATCTTATCGGCTATCCTGACGGCTCGCCTCAGATGCTCTACGGACCCTACATCGATTACATCGCAGTCGCGTACGGCGCCGGCGCTATCCTTGCAGCCTTGGACTACAGAGATAGGACCGGCAAGGGAAACTACATCGATACCGCCCAGTATGAAACGGGACTTCAGTTCCTCGCTCCCATCCTTTTGGATTATAAGGTCAACGGTACGGTAGCCAGTCGCGACGCCAACCGTGATCGCCACGCGGCGCCCCATGGCGCCTATCCATGCAAGGGAGAGGATAGTTGGTGCGTTATCAGTGTATTCTCGGACGAGGAATGGAGATCTCTCTGCCAAGCTATGGGCAATCCTGGCTGGGCAAAGGATAAACGCTTCGCCACACTCCGAGGGCGCAAGGACAATGAAGATGAGCTAGACCAAAGAATGGGTAAGTGGACGGCTCAGTTCACCGCCCGAGAAATGACGGAAAAGCTCCAGGCCGCAGGGGTCCGGGCTGGGATAGTCAATACGATGAGAGACCTTTACAGCGATCCTCAACTTAAGCATCGGGATCAGTGGGTTGAATTGGAGCACCCTGAGATTGGCAAAATGCGCTACCAACGCCCGCCGTTCATCCTTGACAAGACCCCGTCCGGTCCTGAGAGGCGTGATCCGCTTCTCGGCGAGCATAACGATTATTTCTACCAGGAGCTTTTGGGCATAGCCGAAAGAGAATACCGTCAACTTGTGAACGAAGGAGTTATTGACTAGGAACAAAACCGACCGCAGACCGAAGATGGACGACCGGTCAGCCGTCTCCGGTCCCCGGTCTGTCAAAGGGAGGAGAGAATTATGGGATTCCATGACCTGAGAGATTTTATAGCCAAGGTCGACAAGCTGGGAATGCTACGTGTTGTAGAAGGTGCTCATTGGGACCTAGAGATCGGCGCTATCTGCGAGATGATGCAGGAGAGCGAAGAGAATCCGGTTCTCCTCTTTGATAAGATTACCGGCTATCCCCCTGGCTTTCGGGTCCTGGCCAATCACCAAAACAGTCCCAGAAAACAGGCGCTTGTCCAAAATTTACCACCAGACCTGAGTGACCTGGAAGTTGTCCGCCACATGAAGGAGAAACGGAAGCAGACGAACACCCTCCCCCCGAAGGAAGTCGAAGATGGACCGATTCTAGAAAACAGTGATCGGGGTGACAAGGTCAATATTTTTAAATTTCCTACCCCCAAGTGGCGAACCCTAGAGGGGGGAAGATACATTGGCACCTCCACGCTGGTGATCAATCGCGATCCGGATGAGGGCTGGATCAACATGGGTACTTACCGCCAAATGATCCACGACGAGAAGACTGTAGGTTTCTTTGTGGAACCGCACCATCACGGGATGATCATTGCGAAGAAGTATTGGGCGCAAGGCAAGGCTTGTCCCGTGGTTGCGTGCTACGGCCAGGAGCCAGATCTCTTCCATGCAGCGACCGGGAGCGCCCCTTGGGGAAGATCGGAACTCGATGTCGCAGGCGGGTTAAAGGGAGAGCCGGTTGAGGTGATCAAAGGGGAGCTCACTAGCCTTCCTATTCCGGCCCGGGCGGAGATCGCTATAGAGGGAGAGGTCCCTCCACCAGAAGTGGACTCCAGAATCGAAGGCCCCTACCGGGAGTGGCCGGGATATTATAGCCAGGAGCCAACACCTCAACCGGTCATTCACATAAAGGCTGTTTACCATCGTAACAACCCCATCATGACAGGCAATCACATATCTAATCGCAATATCACCGTTGGACCCGTTGCCCATGCGGCCATAGCCGTTTGGGAGGCCTTGGAGAAAACCGCTTTGCCGGGCATTCGGGGAGTCTGGGCCCACGCCAATGGCCTCTTTATTGTCATCTCTTTAAAGCAAGAGTTTGCCGGCCACGCGAAAATGGCCCTTCTCACCGCCACCGGGGCGCGCGGCTCTAACAGCGCTTACCGCTATTATGTAGTCGTGGACGAGGATATTGACCCCTCGAATTTGGACGATGTCCTCTGGGCGATGACCACTCGCTGCGTACCCGAAGAACAAATAGACATAGTTCGGGGGACCGTAAGTACGCGGGTCGATCCTCTCATAAGCCCTAAGAAGCGGGAGATATGGGATCTGACCTGCGGCAGGGTCCTGATGAATGCCTGTAAGCCATGGGACTGGATAGAGGAATTCGGCAAATCTATGACCTTCACACCCGAGTTTGAACGCAAGGTCCGTGAGAAATGGGGCCATCTAGCCTCCTCTGGAACTCGATCTGCCGGCCAAAGATAGCTTCTATGTATAATGACGTATATGTATGCTATTGACAGCCCTGCTAATATCTGTTAAATAAAAGCCTGCCTGTCCTGAACCGGCAGCTACCCCGTTGATAATAACCCCAGAAGTTTAAATTTTGGGGTATTTTTTTACATGGGGATAAATAAAAAATATTCGTTCTTGCAAGTGGTTAGAAGTTCCTTATCGGCTTCTAATCTGGCCCTGTTATCCCTCATTTTTTTCCTGCTTACTCCCCTCCACCCTTTCCGCGGGGAAAGACCTCATTGGATGGAGCTCCTTAATGATGAAAGAGAAGGGGCTCATGATCTACTAAGGATTTATTCGATAGTTAAAGCGCACAGAATGGACTTGAGTGAAGGCCTAGCCTGGGGCATAGCCGAGACCATTTCAGGGGAGAGTGAAAAACATTCCCTCGATCCCATGCTGGTTTTAGCGCTAATCAACGTAGAGAGCCGGTTCCATCAGACCGCAGTCTCAACTGAGGGGGCACGAGGGCTAATGCAGATCCGCCCCTTGGTAGCCAACGCCTTGGCTGAGGAGGTGGAGCTTGAAGGTTGGGAGGGGGAGAAAAGCCTGGACGATCCAATTACCAACATAAAGCTGGGCGTCTTTTACCTGGGCTACCTGAAAAAGAGCTTCAGAGACTTGAAATTAACCTTAGCTGCCTATAATTCGGGACCCACCGAGATTAATAGAAGGTTAGAAGAGGAGGAAGAGCTGCCGATTGAATTCGCGATGAAAGTACTTTCAACCTACCATCTTTACCGGAAGCAGAGCCGCCGGACCTATTAGATTCTCCAATAAGGCCATCGACCACCAAGGGTTAAAATCTCTCAGGGTGTTGAGGTCAGCACTCCCTGGACTTTCTTTGCGTAGCTCCACCGGTCTCGATCCCTAAATGATCCGGCCGGAATTGGGCGGTGAAAGGTTAGCCTAAGGGGGACTGGATTGAGGAGAATAGTTCCCCGCTTAAGTGCCTCGAAAGTCCCTTCTATCAGGACTGGAACCACTGGAATCCCAGTACGAATAGGCAAGACAAAAAGGGTGGCCTTAAAGTCGTTGATATCTCCGTTTGAGGTGCGCGTTCCCTCGGGGAAAACCACAATCGAGATCCCTTTCTTGAGGAGATTGGATGCCTGGCGGAGGCTCGCCAACCCCTTCCTCGGGTTCGTACGATTCATAGGTATCTGGTGTGATCTTTTGAGAGCCCATCCCATCAAGGGGAGCCAAAAAATCTCCTCCTTGGTGATGATACGAAAATTATAAGGGATATAGGCAAAGGCCAAGAGGATATCGAGAAAGCTCGCGTGGTTGGGCATAAAGATATAGGTCTGCTTCGGATCCAGGCACGCCAATCCCTCGACCTGAACCCGAAGTCCCGCCAAGGCAAGGTTAGTCTTGGCCCAATAGGTGAGACATCGATGAGCCCTGTTCCCGTTGATATCGAAGAGACTCGTTAGACAGCTCGTCACCCCCCAAAAAAACGTAACGGGTAAAAAAAGGAGGATAACGAAAAGCTGGTAAGGAAAAAGCAGCAACCTTCGCAACAAATGCTTAGCCTCCAGTGGTGACAATGACTCATAGCATAGGACAGTCAAACCGTACAGGCAGATGGCAAATGGATATCATCCTGTGTTAAAAAATGGATCAAGGATCATGAGTGGGCAAATGTCACTTACCCTCACGCACGAGGCGTGGGAAGAGATATCGCGTCACGCTTCGGAAAGCTTTCCCGAAGAGTGCTGCGGGGTCATTCTCCATGACGGCAATACCGACGAGGTGCGTCGTCTGAGGAACGTACAAAATCAGCTCCATGCCCTCGATCCGGAGACCTACCCCCGCGATGCCTCTATCGCCTATGCCATGGACCAGAAAGAGCTGGATTCCATCATACACGAAGCCGAGACTAGCGGCGCAAGGATAAAGGCCTTCTACCACTCCCACCCTGATCACGAGGCCTACTTTTCCCAAGAAGATAGGGCCTTTGCTACCCCATTCGGAGAACCGAGCTACCCTGAGTGTGCCCAGATCGTCATTTCCATTTATGACAGGGTCGTAAGGCGGATCTCCGCCTACGGCTGGGCACAGGAAAAGAAGGATTTTGTCGAGATCGCTCTGAGAAAAATCTAGTCAGAATGAAGGAGCCTAGGGATCACAGTATCAATGTACGCGGGCTAAAAATCCACTATCTGGAGTGGGGAGAGCGAGGGGGGGAACCATTGATCCTGATCCATGGCTTCCTGGATCATGCCCGAAGCTGGGAACCTTTTGTCGCAGCCATGCAAAAAAAATTTAGCAACCCCATATGGATCGTCGCCCCAGACTGTCGCGGACATGGAGAAAGTGGATGGGTTGGTGCCGGGGGCTACTACCATTTTCCCGATTACCTTTTTGACCTGGACTCCCTGATCCATAATCTAGGAGCTTCCCATGTGACCCTGATGGGTCACTCCATGGGTGGGACCATCTCCTTCCTTTATACAGGCACTTTCCCCAAGCGGATCAGAAGGCTCATTTTGGTCGAGGGGATAGGTCCTCTCGGTCTCAGCTTCTCTGACGCCCCGCCACGGATGGAAAAATGGCTTTCTGAAGTCAAAGCATTGGGGCGAAAAAGGGCCACCGGGTATGCGACGCTAGAGGAAGCCGCGCAGCGGCTACGGCGAACAAATCCTCGGTTAAAGCAGGATTTAGCGCTCCATTTGGCGCGCTGGGGAATGAAACAGGCAGACAACGGAAAATGGGTCTGGAAATTTGATCCCCTCCATCGAACCACCGCGCCCCAACCTTTCTATTCGGAGCAGGCCCTGGAGTTTTTCCGCCGCATTGAATGCCCGGTCCTGTTCGTGCGGGGCAAGGAGAGCCATCAAGCTAGACGGCCAGACCTGCAACAACGGTTAGAGGCCATAGCCCATCGAACCTTGGTAGAGATTAAAGATGCCGGTCACATGGTCCACCAAGACAATCCCGATGGGCTGGCTGAGGTAGTGGCGGAGTTTCTCGTGGGGTCTTGCTCGAAGCCAGGAGACGTCCGATACTAAACTAACTCAAAGAGGATAGACGTACCAGGTTGAGCTCCTTGAGGCAGAGAAGTTCCCGCTGAGGGCAGGGCCCCACCGCGTCCGAGTCTCTGCGAAGTTGAGGATAAGCAGCAGGGCCAAAAAACCATTGATCTATTCAGCGAACCCTGTTATGGTCGGCTCAAGAGGTCAAAGCCCTTGATCAGAGAGGTGGAGAGAAAGAGACTCTTTTTACGTGTAGGCGACGAGGTCTCCCACAGCGGCTATCAACAGTGGGGCGTCGGAGTCGTGGTGGAGGTGATGACCTCTTCAGTTCCGGGAGGCACCTGCTTGGCACGAATCCGTTTTCAGGACGGCCAGCTACGAGTCTTCAACAACGATATGGATAGCGAAGGGTGCTGTTACTACTTCGGCGTCCGGCGTTATTGGAATCCCTCCCATGGTGTCAACGTTCTACGCTCCAAATTTTTCCCCCTGAAAGAAAAGCGCTAATGTCCAAGTTCATAAAGATGAAATCACTGAGCGCCGCGCTCCTTGTCTTAACCTTGCTATCCCCTCTTCCGCTGTCCGCTGACGACCTCATAGAGAATACTGGGGTCGGTATTGGCATGACTGTCGGAAATATGTGGGTTGTGCCCTTAAAGGCTATTTCTTTTTTTTGGGGACTGACAGAAGGGGCTTTTTCTTTGATCCTTTCGGGAGGGAATACCGACTTGACTCTCCAGATTTGGGAGGATACCACGCGGGGACCTTACCTCGTCACACCACAAGTAGCACGAACCGCTATTGGAGAGAGGCCAGAAATAGAGCGGAAATAACCTACCTTATCTCCTCCCCCTCGACGGAAGACCGGTCATCCGTGTCCGGTCGCCAGTCGGAAGTTATCAGCGCTCGTAGCTCCGCGACACAGGAACTCGCAAAATGCTCTTCCCCTCCGTCTCTTCTATGTAGCGGATGAAGCGATACTTGTTTTCGAGCTCATCGTAGCGAAGCGGAGGGACCTTCGCCCTTCCCGCCTCTATGCAAGCCCAAATGAAGTGCGGTCCGTCGTTCTCTAAAGCGGAGGTCACTGCGCTCTTTAGTTCCTGCACGCTGGCCGCACGCCTTGAGCTTCGAATGCCCGCCCCCCGAGCCACAGCGGCGAAATCGATGCCCTCAGCCGAGGAAACCGTGGGCTCGCCACCCGAGGATTCATACTGCCGATTGTCCCAGCAGATGTGGATAAGGTTCTTCGGTTGATGCAGGCCAATCGTCGCCAGAGAACCAAGGTTCATCCAAAGGGCTCCGTCGCCATCGAAGACGAATACCCTACGACGGGGAAGCGCGATAGCCAAACCCAGACCTATCGAGGAGCAAAGTCCCAGGGTCTTCACCTGGATATTTCCATCACTCGGTCTTACGGCGTTCCATTCATTGGTTGCGCCGCCAGCCGTAGTGACAAACAACTCATCCTTTATCATGGGGGCAATAGCCTGGAGACCTTCGTATCGCTTCATCTTGCCCTCCTTTACGGAGAGTGAAAAACTCACCCTTGTCCAAATTAGCTTTTTCGAACTTCCAAATTAGGACGACGTTCCTTGACTCAACTGATTCGCACTGTCTCCGAACCGTTCCTTCTCCCCTTGGAGACTGTGTCGTAATTCACCGTTCGCCCTTCGACGCGCTCAGGACGAACGGCTAAGTGATTGAAGGTTGGTGTGTCGCCGTCCGTTCGTGGTGAGCTTGTCGAACCATGAACGGCCTTATGACACAGTCTCTTGTGCGGGAGAAGGTTAGGATGAGGGGTTATCCGGAGCTCACCCCCACCCTTGACCCGTCGAGGGAGAGGGAAGGAAGGAAGTCGCCCAGGGGGCTCGTTTTGAAAGACTGCCTTTTTCATCAACAGCCCGTTACAGGACCGCCCGCGAGAGAAGCAAAGCCACGGGACGCTTCGAGGCCTCAGCGGCAGTCCTGGCGTCGATGATTTGCTGCTTGACCTTGGCCGGATCCCTCATCACTGTGTATTTGATCCCCAGTCCTTGCAGGACAGGCTCGGTCAAAAGTCCAACCATATGGAAGGCATTGTCTCCCATGTCACCGGCGTAATAGACCAAGAGCAGTATCGGAATACCAAACTGGAGGGCCGTAGTCGTGATGCCGTTGCAACTATTCATCAGGCCCCCGTTCTGCATCAAGATCGCGGTCCGCTTCCCGCCTAGATAGGCCCCTGTACAAACCCCTATCCCCTCTTCCTCGCGTCCCACAGGAACGTGGGTGATATCCTTATCCTCGGAGAGCAGGTTCAGGAGCTCCAAGAGATTGATATCCGGCACGCTTGCCACTAGGTCGATACCGGCCTCTTTGAGACCCGCCAGGATCTGTCGAGATCCCTCCAGAGTTCCCATGTTGGTGCCTCCCTGACCGAAGGGTAGTTAATCCGATCCGACAAAAAACTCCGCTTCTTGAATGATGCGTCGAGCGAATAGTTCCCTCTCCCCCTCGCGGGAGAGGGAAAGGGTGAGGGGGCGCTGCAAAACCTCGGTCACCCTCACCTCAGTCCTCTCCCATTCAGAGGCTGTGTCGCAATTCGCCGTTCGCCCTTCGACTCGCTCAGGACGAACGGCTAAGTAAGTAGTTGTTTTACTATGACTCAACTCCGTTCGTGGTGAGCCCGTCGAACCATGAACGGAGTTGAGACACAGTCTCTTCAAGGGAGAGGAAGTTTGTAACTGAACGATTCGAACGGATTCCTGCGAGCCGCCCTTCTTTTACGCAGCTAGATTCTTTTTATAGAAGTTAACCGTTCTTGCCCAGGCATCCTTGGCCGCCTCTGGATGATAGCGGTCAGCATTGGTATTGTTGTTGAACGC
Organism: Binatia bacterium; assembly: GCA_050735075.1. Taxonomy (GTDB): domain Bacteria; phylum Desulfobacterota; class Binatia; order UBA9968; family UBA9968; genus JAHFAO01. The sequence goes on along the minus strand of JBOHVJ010000308.1, from coordinate 3,835 downwards.
GTGCTTGGCGCCAGGATAGACCTTGATATCGAAGTTCTTCCCGTACTTCTTTGAGGCCTCCCTTAAGGGCTCAACTCCCGGCATAATATTGGGATCATCCTCCCCATAGTTGCCCAGCAAAGGACAGGGGATATTCTGCACCTGATCGAGCGGATTGGGGTTTCGGCCATAATAGACCACTGCGGCGTTGAGTTCCTTACACTTGGTAGCAAAATTCAGAGACTGGCCTCCTCCCCAGCAGTACCCCACCACGCCGATGCGACCATTAACGGAATCGAGCTTCTTTATATAAGCCACAGCGCTAGTCAGATCCTCCACCACCGAATCCTGGGTCACTTTCCCAATAGCCTGGATCGCCTCTTCCGGGGTCTTGAATTGATCTGTCCCTCCTGAGCGTGAAAGCAGATCCGGTGCCAGCGCCACAAAGCCATCTTTGGCAAACCTGCGGGCTACGTCCTTAATATGGTCTACGAGACCCCTATTTTCATGAATGACGATCACGGATCCAACTTTACCACCACTCTTCGGACGGGAAAGATAAGCCTTCACATTCCCTGCCTTCCCCGGATACTGGATCATCTCCGAAGTCAAACCAGGGTCATTGGGGGCAACAATATAGGGTACGGTCTCTGCCATCTTCATTTCCTCCTTTTATGATTTTCGATGTGCGTTTGATATAGCGGGAAACAGGAAACAAATCCAGAGAAAAAACCATCCTCGGCGCCCGAGTCTCAAAAAGAAACTTCTCTTCCTAATCCGAGTTCCTTGGCGCGCGCAAAAACCCAGTTGGCCAAAGCTACGTCCCCCCAACCACCTTGAGATTCCCTGAACACGGTAATCTCGTTCGGGTTTCTGCGTCCTCCTCGACCACAAACGAGGTCTCCCAATTCCAAAACCTTTTCCCAAAATCCCTTCTCCTCTTTGAGTCCCATAAGAGGCTGGACATAGCCGCCACGCAGATCCAGATTCATTTCCTGTTGCCTGTCTCCTACGACTACCAGTCCCGCACGTCGATAGACATCCGCGTCCAACTCACTGGGCCGCCCCATGCTAGCGACATGCAAACCCGGTTCCATAATCGCAGGATCGAACACCGGAACTTTAGAGTCAGTCGCGACTAGCAAGATATCACTCTCCCGAACCACCTCTGAAGAATTAGCGCAGGGGAAAACGCTTACGCTCAGAGCAGGCCCGGCAAGCGCCGCAAACCTATTTCTATTGGCAGGATCCCTGCTGTAGACTTTTATCTTTTTTACGGAGCGAACAGATGCCACTCCTTGCAACAAAGCCAACGCATTTCGCCCTGTGCCGATCAGTCCGACCACTTGAGCCTCCTTACGTGCTATAAACTGAGTTGCCAGCCCAACGGTTGCGCCGGTTCTGATCTGACCAAATGGATATGACATTACTGCCTGGAGTCTCCCCGTCTCGGAATCCAAGATAACCGCAAGAGCGCCTCCTCCCTTGAAACCACCGGCTCTGGTCAGTCGCGCGCCGATAACTTTGCTCTCTAGCAATCCTCCCTGAACTATCCTCAAGGCGCCGTTTGCCACGCGTAGCATCGTTGGGGCCTGGGACAAGGCTTGCCCTCTGCCCTGTTCCATAAATGCAGCTTCAGTGACCTCAATAGCCCGCTTCATATCCAGCAACCCCTCCACCTCATGCCGCTCAAGGAGTAGCGCCACGACGAGTCTCCTCCATTGCTGACATTTTCACTCCACTACGATCAGCTTGAGTTGCCGCTTGCCCAAACGCCGGGCGCCATTCTCGGTGACCACAACGGTATCACCGATGCTCGCCCGGCCTTTTCCCTGAGCCACACGGACCTGCGGCTTTAAAATGAAGGCCATGCCGGTTCGCAACTCAATTCCGCGAAACCTCGCCAGATCCTTATCTCCCAAAAGCGCGGGTCCGTCATCGCCTAGTCCCCGCGCGTGCATCATGGGGTGATTCCAGAGAAAATTTCCTTTTCCATAGCGCTCAATGGTGTCTGTGTAGGTGTCGAACAGCGCGCCGAATGTAACCCCCGGCCGCATTTTTTCTAGGACGGCGTTAAAACAGGCCGCTGATAGCTCAACCATCTCCCGATAATCTCTCTGAGGCTCTCCCAGAACTAAGGGACTTACCGCCTGCGCCGCATATCCCCCATACTTGGCCTCGATCTCGTTGACGACGCGGTCGCCCATCTGGATCACTCGATTCGTCGGAACGAAGGAGCTGCTCGTTACTTCAGGGCCGGTGCCAAGGAAAAAAAGGGTTGGCAGCTCGCCACCGTTCTTGAGCATCGTATGGGTCATGGAGGCGTAAAGATCCTTTTCGGTTATCCCAGGCCGCACAGTCTCCGCCATCGTCTCGATCACCTTTTCGATGATACTTGCAGAGCATTCTAAAAAAGAGACCTCCTCCTCGCTTTTGACGGCACGAATCTCCTGCATCATCTCTGTCGCATTCACAAGTTGCGCTTGCGGGAAGGCTTCCTGGATCGTCCGCACCGTTGCGTAAGGGATGATGCCGTCCGGCGCACGGATGAGACCTGAGAGTCCTGAGATCCCTATCTTCCCTTTCTTGAATCCTGCCTCTTTCAACCTCCCGATTGCATTCTGCGCCCACTGATTGCGCCCATCTCTGACATCGCGGACCCAATTCTGCACCTGCTTCCACCAGCCAGCACGGTTGTAAACAAATGCTGTCACTTCTCCTTCAAGCGGAAAGACAGTAAAAACCTCCGTGGCGAACCCTCCTATAGAAGTAAGATATCGGGAGTCTGCCATCATCTGTTCCCACCGGCCGGTGTTGGCGGGGAGAAGGAGATAGTCGATTCCCTGGCGCGCCATTCCTTCCCTAACTTTTTTATAGCGCCGGTCTCTTTCTGCGAGTGATAATTGGGGTATCATCGATGGCCTCACATACGATTAAACAGACTGTTAAAGGACTCTCCGAGAGATTCTCCGTTCAATCACCCTCACCTCAATCCTCTCCCGTCAAGGGAGAGGAGGTAGTTCCCCCCCCCGGTCGCGGGAGAGGGTTAGGGTGAGGGGGCTAAAATCGGCAATCGAAAATCATTTGATCACTTTATCCGCCCTCACCAGCACGTTGGGCGGAATCGTCAGGCCGATTTGCTTGGCCGTCTTCAGGTTGATGATGAACTCAAACTTCATCGGTTGCTCCACGGGAAGATCGGCGGGCTTTCTACCTTTCAGGATCTTGTCTACATACGTAGCCGCACGACGGTACAAGTCGATATCGATCACGCCGTAGGACATAAGCCCGCCGGCTTCCACATCTACCGCCCTACGGTGTATCACCGGCAGCCGATTCTTTACCGCGAGCTCTGTAATTACTTTTCCATGAGTAGTTAGAGTTGGGCCCGACAACTGGATAACGATGGCGTTAGCCCGTCCCTTTACTGCGGCATGGAAGGCGGGCTCGATATCCTTCGGACTCCGTACATCGACGTGTTGAAGCTTTACACCCAGCGCATCCGCGGCGAGGTCGAGCTCTTTTTTAATTCGCGCGTAGTCCTGGCTGATTGAACTCGCGAAGACCGCTACGCGGGAAAGTCCGGGAACGATCTCCTTCAGAAGCTCCACCTGTTTTCCACTTAGCTCCGGGCGAAGCGTTGCCAACCCAGTAATATTTCCCCCCGGCCGCGCAAGGCTCGCGACGAAACCGCTTGCAACAGGGTCGCCACCTTGAATCATGACGATCGGAATTGTAGCGGTCGCCTCCTTGGCTGCGCGAATATCTCCCGAGCCGCCAGCGACGATCACGTCCACCTTGAGACTCACCAGCTCGGCCGCGACCGCGCGCTGGCGATCGGCGCTTAGCTCTCCAG
>JBOHVJ010000307.1:0-14884 GCA_050735075.1 Binatia bacterium | reverse complement strand
GCCTTATGACACAGTCTCTCAGGACGGAGATGCGCAGCCCTTAACGGATACTTTCTGCTCTAAAATAATTGAGCCTAGACTCTCTCCCTTTTACTTTTAGCCTGCTTGGATAATTCGAATATGTTAGAAGGCATCATGGCCTCAGAACGTCGGAAACTGCTTGGAAAGTTGCTGGCCTGCGGGGTGTTTTCCCTTCTATTGTATACCCTGATGTATGTCTATGAAAATCAAATCCTACAGTGGACCAGCAAGGGTAAGTGGTACTTCGTTCTCCCGGTCATTTTGGCGTTTGTCTTCTCGTTTTTTCACGGGGCATTTACCGGCTATTTTTGGGAGATACTTGGGTTCAAGCCAAGACTTCCGAGTCAAAACAAAAATAAATGGAACCTTCCGCGCTGAATTTCATCGATCTTAATGTTCTTAACGTTGCTTTTCTCCTCAGTGTGGGCTTCATCGGGGGATTGGTTAGCGGGTTCATCGGTTCTGGCGGCGCCTTTGTGCTCACGCCGGGCATGATGAGCATGGGGGTGCCAGCCATTGTCGCCGTGGCGAGTAACATCTGCCACAAGTTTCCGAAGGCTCTGGTGGGTGCCGTGAAGCGTGCACAATACGGCCAGGTCGATGTCAAGCTTGGCCTCATCATGGGGGTCTCCGCCGAGGCGGGAGTTCTGATCGGTGCCCAGGTCCAGGAGCATATCAGGAAAACCTTTGGAGACGCCGGCTCTAACCTGTATGTCAGCACAGCCTTTGTGGTGGTCCTCGGAATAGTAGGAAGCTTTGTGCTCTGGGATGTGTGGAAAATTCATCACTCTGCAAACATGCATCAGAAAGAACGGGTAGGAAAGGTGGCGCAGTGGGTGCAGTCCGTCTATATTCCGGGCACCATGGTATATTTCCGGGGCCCTAATGCGCGAATTTCGGTGCTCTTCACCATTCCCTTGGGCTTTGCCACCGGGATGCTTGCTGCTACCATCGCGGTGGGAGGCTTTATCGGCGTCCCTGCAATGATCTACATCCTGGGCACGCCCAGCCTAATGGCCTCCGCCACTGAGCTGGTAATCGCTTTCGTCATGGGGCTGGGAGGCACTATTAAGTACGCGTGGAGCGGGCTGGTGGACATCCGCCTGGCGATGATCATCTTGGCTGGATCGCTCTTCGGGGTCCAGCTCGGCGCTATCGGCACCACGTACGTCAAGCCATATATGATCAAAGTCGTGATGGGAGTCATTATGATCATTGTCATGTTTAGCAGAGCCCTAATGGTTCCTGTGTATCTGTCTCAGTTGGACCTGATTTACCCCTTGAGCGAATCCACTGCGAAGCTGTTGACGAAAACAAGCTTCGCTATCATGGTTCTCGGTCTGATCCTGGGGGCCACGATTATCCTGCGGGCCCTGTGGGAGGGGCATCGATCCTATTTGTTGCCACACGCTTCCCTGGAAGAGGCGGGTATCCCGGACTAACAACCTATCCTCAGGCTCATCGGCTATTCCCGAATCCAAAGGTCGAGACCCCCTAATCACTCTTCATTGCCAACTGTCTCGGCTTTTAGCGGCACTCGGAAAAAGACCTTGGTCCCTCTTCCCGGGAAAGTTTCGATTGACAGTCTGCCACCGAGCTTTTTGATTCTCTCCTCCATGCTGACTAAGCCGTACCCCTTCCCGCCCTTCGCATTAGCCAGATCAAATCCCACTCCATCATCTTCGATTGACCCTTGGAGTTCCGCATCTACCTCCTTTAACAAAAGCTCAGCCCGCGAGGCCTGGGCATGGCGGGCGAGGTTCGCCAGCCCTTCCCTTAGAACATAATAGACCTCCTGCTCTACCTTGGGGGCTAAATCTAGCTTTTCCGGAGTGGTCTCAAAAATCGCCCTTATGCCTAGTTTGTCGCGTAAAAACTCCATCTCCTCAATTAGCCTCTCTTGAAAGGTTCCGGGCTGGAGGTTGAGAGAGGCCTGACTGCCGATGGGTAGGGTTTTTTCGGAGAGGAAAGCACGTACCTCCTTGAGGGACGACTGGGTGATCTCCTCCATCTCGCTCAGTTCATCTTCGAGCTGTTGGGGAGAGTTGAGGAAACGTTTGCGGCAGATTTCTAGCCTGAGGCGTAGGCTTGCCAGCACCTGCAGCAGTCGATCGTGGAGTTCGCGGATAATTCTACTTCTTTCCTCCCGGGCGGCTGTCTCACTGGCAGTCTTGTAGAGGGCCATGAGCTTTTGGTTCTGTTTTTTTTCAAATTCGCTGAGAAAGCCAAAGATATAGGCCAAGGCCAAGAGGTAAATGCTGCGGATGATAAAGGTATCGATGTCAATGGGGCGCTCTGAAGAAGAGGAGAAGCGAATGAAACCATAGAAGACGACCCCAATAAAGGCCACGATGACGCTTCCCTTTATGCCATAGCGGGAGCTGGCGGTGATGACTGGAAAAAGATAATAAACAAAGAAAGGGGTTCTGGAGCCCCCGGTGGAGAAGACAATGAAAGAGACCCAGAAGAGATCAAGGCAGGTAGTGGCAAGTCCGATCTTCCTCGAGTCCGATTTTTCTCCTTTTGTGAGATAGAGAATTAGCAGACTGTAGAGGAGAAAAGAGTAGAGGGAAATCTGGGAGAGGATTGGGAACCTTGCCGCCCTGTCCGGGTTAAGCTGAATGACCAGGATCGCCACCAGGGAAAAGCCCACCCTGAGCCACGCCAGGACCTTCTCCTTCTGTAGGAGCCACAGCTCTTCGGGATTTGTGTTTTTTTTCAAGACCACCACAGTTCCTGCTAGCAGTAAGCCATAGACCTGTCATTGATCATTCATGATGCACGGTTTTTTCCCGTCCAGGCCATTGCCTGCGACGCCGTCTCTGTCGGTCGATTCATAATGAGCAGGGCGGCCTTGAAGCGATTGTTGACCTTGAGCTTACCAAAGATATTGGTGAGGTGGGTTTTCACGGTCTTTTCGCTCACGAAGATCTTTTTCCCGATCTCCTCATTGGTCAAACCCTCTGCAACGAACCTCAAGATCTCCAGCTCTCTCTTAGTTAGGCGCATGATCGCCTCGTTCACAGGTCCACCACGGTACTTGGCGGACTGCGACTGGGCGATCTCCTCAAAGGCATCGGCCGAGGACATCTCTTTGTCGATCCAAAGCCCGCCATCATGGACCGTCTTGATCGCCTGTAGAAGGGTTGAAGAGGAGACGCCCTTGAGGACATAACCCTTGGCCCCTCCCTTGGCGGCATTGAGAATATTTTCGTCTTCGGAGAATGCGGTGAGGATAAGCACTTTGGTGGCGGAGTTTCTTTGGTTTACTTCCAGGAGGGTCTGGATTACATCGCCTTTGGGCATCTTGAGGTCCAAAAGCAAAACATCCGGCTTGGCCCTTTCTACGACTCTGGCTACTTCGTCTCCGCGCGAGGCCTCTCCAACAACGAGAATGTCCTTTTCAAGGGAGAGGATGCGCTTTAGTCCCTCGCGGAAAAGCGTGTGGTCGTCAGCGATTACTACCTTAATGGGAGGCATCTTTTCCCTCCGTGGAAATGGAGAAAGAGAGCGGGGGTAACATACATGAAATTTTCGCCCATGCCAATGCTTTCGATTGCATTCTAAGTCTGCGGGCTTTATCCCAGAGGAACGTCATCGCTGGCAACAAGGAGGTTTACCGCACCGAGGCCGAGGATAGCCAGGGTCATGATGAGCGTAAGGCTCACCGGCCATTTCCGAATCCGAAGGTCAAGATGAGATCTCCAAGAGTCGTGAGAAAGTAGCCCACGCTCACGTAGGCGTTGAAATCGAAGAAGGCCCGGTTGACCCGGGAAAAATCGTCTGGCTTGACCAGCCGATGCTCCCAGATCAGGATTAGAGAGACCACGGCCAGCCCGCTCCAGTAAACGACCCCCAGCCCCGCGCTAAGGCCCACGAAGGCTAAAAAGATGATGGTTAAGAGATGGAATAGACTCGATAGTCTTAGGCCCCAGACCACGCCGAAGCGGACAGGGATGGAATAGAGACCATAATTTCGGTCGAAGTCATAGTCCTGAAGAGAATAGATCACATCAAACCCGGCCAACCAGAAGACGACCGCCAGGCCGAGGAGAAACGGGGTTAGGAGATCCGTCAGGCTGTTTGGCGCACCTGTTACCGCGAGCCATGCACCCATCGGGGCCAGCGAGAGGGCGAGGCCGAGAAAGAGGTGGGAGGTCCAGGTGAAGCGTTTAGTCAAAGAATAGAAAAAGATAGTCGCCAAGGCGACCGGGGAAAGGGCGAAGCAGAGGGGGTTGAGGTTATAAGCCGCGTAGATAAAGATTAGAGAAGATAAGGCAGTCAGGAGAACTGCCTCCCAAACCCTTACTCTCCCTCGGGGCAGTTCCCACTCGCGCGTGCGCGGATTCAGCGCATCGAGCTTTCTGTCGGCCAGACGGTTGAAGCCCATGGCAGCGCTTCTGGCGCCGACCATAGTGACCAGAATCCAGATCAGAGTCCTGAGGCTCAGCGGATGGGTAGGCGAGGCAAGGGCTACTGCGGCCAGCGCAAAGGGCAAGGCAAAGACCGTGTGAGAAAAACGGATAAGCCGCCCGTAATCGCGGATCTTGCCTAATAACTTCATGCTTTTTATTTTGAGTCGTTCAAGCTGTTCAAATCGTTTAAGTAGTTCAAGTCGTTTTAAACCCTTTGAACATTTTGAACCAATCTGTCATAGGCCCAGTTTCTCCCAGATCGAGTCGATGTACTTTTTTGTTTTCTCATCCATCACAATCGGGTCGGGCCATTCCCGCTCGAAGCCCTCGCTCTTCCATTTTGCCGTGGCATCGATCCCCATCTTGGAGCCATAGCCCATGAGCGGGGCGGCATGGTCCAGGACATCGACCGGTCCGTCGACGAAGAGGACGTCCCGTTTGGGGTCGATGTGGTTTCCCACTATCCAGGTGACTTGAGCGAGATCATGGACATTGACGTCGTGGTCCACGACGATGATGATCTTGGTAAACATCATCTGGCCCATACCCCAAAGCCCGTGCATGATCTTACGCGCGTGGGCTGGGTATTCTTTCTTGATCGAGACAATGGCTAGGTTGTGAAAGACCCCATGGACAGGGAGATTCATATCAACGATTTCGGGAAAGGTCAGGCGCAGGAGAGGGAGGAAAATTCTCTCCGTGGCCTTTCCCAGGTAGGCATCCTCCATCGGAGGGCGCCCGACGATGGTTGTCGGGTAGATCGGATTTTTCTTGTGCGTGATGCAGGTGACGTGGAAGACCGGGTAGTCATCGGCTAGGGAGTAAAAGCCGGTGTGATCGCCGAAGGGCCCCTCTCTGCGCAGCGGTTCTGAAGGATCGATATAGCCCTCAATCACGATGTCTGAATTCGCCGGGACCTCCACATCGACGCTTACGGCCTTGACCAGCTCCAGCCTCTTCTTTCTTAGGAAGCCCGTGAAGAGGAGCTCATCGATCTGATCCGGTAAGGGTGCAGTGGCGGCATAGATGAGGGCAGGGTCTCCGCCGAGACAGGCGGCCAGCTCCATCCTCCCCTTCTGCTCCTTCTGCCGCTGGAAGTGGCGCGCGCCCACCTTGTGGAGGTGCCAGTGCATGGCGGTCGTACGCGAGTCGAAAACCTGCATGCGATAGAGACCGACATTGCGGTTGCCATTACGCGGATCCCGTGAGAAAACCGTCGGAAGCGTAAGGAAGGGGCCCCCGTCTCCGGGCCAGCAGGTTAGGACGGGAAGGGTATTCAGGTCGGGCTCGCGCTGGATGACCTCCTGACACTCCGCCTCTTTGACGACTTTAGGAGAAATCCCTGCCAGGCGCACTAGCTCTGGAAGCATACGGAGCTTATCCCACAGAGTGCCTGGTGGTTTTAGGCGTGTGAGCTGCTCGATCTCGCGGGCAATCTGTTCGATGTCATCGACTCCCAGTGCCATAGCCATGCGTTTAAGGGAGCCGAAGGCGTTGATGAGAACAGGGATCTTCTTGCCCACGACGTTCTCGAAGAGAAGGGCTGGGCCGCCGCTTTTCATCACCCGATCGGCAATCTCGGTGATCTCCAATTCCGCCTTGACCGGGTAGGTGATGCGCCTTAGTTCCCCTTCTCGCTCCAAAACTTGAACGAACTCTTGTAAGCTGTTATAGGTCATTTGCTAAACAGACCGAAGTTTCGAGTTCCAAGTTTCGGGTTTCAGGTCGACTCGGAACCCAACAGAGTGTCGAAAAACGTTTGTGTCATGCTTCGACAGCCTCAGCATGAACGGAAAATCCTCAATCTTTTCACGTCAGCTCCGTTCGCCCTGAGCTTGTCGAAGGGTGGACGGAAGGTTTTTCGATAGCCTGCAAAAATTCGAAACTCTTTAAATTAACCTTAATCCGAAAATCTTTTTCGTGTTTGGTCATGATCAAAGCCTCTCCCCTCCTGCCTCCTCTCCCTCCTGTGGAGGGAGAGGAAAGATGTGAGGGTGGTGCCGTCGGGATCTCCCCTCACCCTTGCCCTCTCCCGCAAGAGGAGAGGGAATCAAGGACTGGCGGGCCAAAATTATTTTCGGATCGGGGTTAAAAATGTCTAATCCAAGAAGCGATAAGAAGTCAAGGAGAGGAACGTCGGCAAGAGTCGAGGCGCAACCGGGCCATAGCTCAGTGCCCTGGGCAGAACTCTTCATTCCATTGGCCATTTTTGTGCTCGCTCTTAGCGTTCGTCTCTTCTACCTATTTCAAATTGAATCTATCCCATTATTTTATCATCTTGCAGGAGATGGCCGGAGCTACGATGAGTGGGCTCAACGAATCACGGCGGGCGATTGGCTGGGCAGGGAGGTTTTTTATCAAGCTCCGCTTTATCCGTATTTTCTGGGTCTACTCCAGTCTATCCTTGGACACGATCTGTGGTCGATTCGCGTGGTCCAAGTTATCTTGGGCGCAGTGTCTTGTAGCCTCTTATACTGGGCAGGGAGGTCATTTTTCTCTCGAGGAGCGGGGATTGTAGCCGGTTTGATTTTGTCGCTCTATGCCCCGGCGATATTTTTTGACGCTCTCATTCAGAAAACGGTGCTTGATCTTCTTTTGATCACCTTGCTTTTGCTTTTCCTCAGCAGGGCCCAGCAGAAAACTCATTGGAGCCAGTGGGTGACCATAGGCGCTGTGCTAGGTCTTTTGGTGCTTTCTCGCGAGAATGCCCTGATATGGCTTTTGGTAGTGCCAATTTGGATCTGGTTTTATTTTGTCATGCATCAACCTCGGATACGCCTCGGATGGGTTGGCATATTTCTGCTCGGCTCGACCCTGGTGCTTGTTCCAGTGGGACTGCGCAATCTTGAGGTCGGTGGTGAGTTTGCACTAACCACTGCACAAATGGGGCCTAATTTCTTCATTGGCAATAACCCTGAAGCCGACGGAACTTATGCTCCCCTTCGGCCAGGGCATAGCGATCCTCAGTTTGAGCGGCAGGATGCTACAGAGTTGGCTGAGCAAGCCGTCGGCCGCTCCCTTTCGCCCAGGGAAGTATCCCGGTATTGGCTCCAGCGCTCTCTCGGTTACATCAGTTCCCAGCCCATAGATTGGCTCAGGCTTATGGGCCGGAAGTGGTTGATGTTATGGAATGTCCGCGAACTCGAAGATGCCGATGATTTTTACCTATACCAAAAATGGTCCTGGCTGCTTAAAGTTTTGGGTTGGTCAAACCACTTCGGCTTGCTGGCTCCAATAGCTGCCATGGGGTTCGTGCTGACCTGGAGGCAATGGCGCAGGCTTTGGTTATTGTATCTCCTGTTAGCGTCCGTCGCTTTCAGTGTGGCTTTGTTTTACGTCTTTGGGCGCTACCGCTTCCCTATGATCCCTCTTCTCACTCTTTTTGCCGGAGCCGGCTTCATACATGGATTTGCTCTTATCAAGGAGCACAGGGTTCGGGAAGCAGTTATAGGCGTCGCCATATTGTTGGTGACCGGAGCAGTCGTCTATTGGCCGGTGGTTGACCGAGCAGGACCTTCGGCGGCAAGTTATGTGAATTTAAGCAATGCCCTCGCTAAGCAGGGCAGGATCGATGAAGCCATAGTGAACCTCCAGCAGGCCTTGCAGGTCCAGCCGGACTATGCGGTGCCGCATTATAGTCTGGGGAGTCTCTTTGCGGCGCAGGGCAAACTCGAGGAGGCGAGGTATAATTTACAAGAGGCCGTTAGAATCGATCCCGACTATGCGGAAGCACACAACAATCTGGGAAATGTTCTGGCCAGTCAGGGGAAATTTGAAAATGCTATTCAACATTTTCGTAAAGCGCTGCATCTTAGCCCGGGACGCAGTGAAATCCATTTTAACCTAGCCAACGCTTTAGTGAGGCAGGGCTATTTCGAGGAGGCGATTGAGCACTTCCAAGAGACCCTGAAGATTAAACCAAACATTGCTGAGGCTCACTATGGTCTGGGAGCGCTTGTGGCGGCGCGCGGCGATCTTGGTAAGGCCATCGACCACTTCAGACAGGCCGTGCGGATTCAGCCGGAGTTTGCCGAGGCCCACGAGAACCTGGGTCGGGCCCTTGCCCAGCAGGGAAAAAGAGATGAGGCAGTCAAGCATTACCAGGAAGCCCTGCGGATTTTAAAGTCACGACAAGGACCATCTGTCTCCCGCTAATCTAAACCCCGAAGCATGGGCGATGTCATGAACAGTCTGCTGAAAAACCTCCGTTCACCCTCGACTGGGCTCAGGGCGAACGGATGAAGTCATGAAATCATTGATAATTTTCCGTTCATGCTGAGCTCGTCGAAGCATGAAAGCTACTTTTTGAACAGCCTGGTGAAATTCAAACAAAAGAGGTTGAAGACTGGGAAGAGAGTAGAACGTGGGCAAGTCGCCGTGGTAAACAGTCGAACAACGCCGAGGCTGGCTCGCTGGCTGGTTCCTGTTCTCGTTGCCGTCCTTACTGGCGCGGCTTTTTTTCCTTTATTGGAGAACGGCTTCGTAGATTGGGATGACGAGAAGACTCTACTCGACAACCCTAACTACCGGGGCCTCGGCTGGGCTCAGCTTCGCTGGATGTTTACTACCTTCTATATGGGTCACTACCAACCACTGACTTGGATGACGTTCGGCCTGGACTATCTCCTGTGGGGTTTAGACCCATTCGGATATCATCTGACCAATCTCCTTCTTCACGCCGCCAACGCTGTGCTTTTCTACTTTATCAGCATCCGTTTGCTCACCCTGTCAGTTCGGGTTGTGCCAGGGGAGCTTGCCTTACGTGTGACTGCTGGATTTGCCGCACTTATCTTTGCCATTCATCCGTTGCGAGTCGAGTCAGTGGCTTGGGCAACCGAGCGGCGAGACGTACTCTCCGGTCTGTTCTTTCTCTTGACCATCCTATGCTATCTGCGGGCTACCGCTGGCGCGGAGGTTGACTCTGCTCGCTGGCGCTGGTTGAGCGCAGCCGTGATTGTCTACGGTTTGTCTCTGCTTTCGAAAGCCAGCGGGATAACGCTTCCTATTGTTCTTTTGGTGCTGGATGTATATCCACTGAGACGACTAGGTGCTGGGGCGGGGAAATGGTTTTGGCCAGCAGCCCGCCGCGTATGGGTGGAGAAAGTTCCTTTTTTCCTCTTGGCTATAGCTATTGGAATGGTCGCGTTATTCGCACAACAGGAAGCAGGGGCATTAAAGGCTGTGGAGCGTTATGGTCTCTTCTCCCGTCTAGCACAGGCATTCTTTGGCATTGCTTTCTATCTCTGGAAGGAAGTTGTTCCTCTCTGGTTATCACCGCTGTATGAGCTACCGACCGGCCTTGACCCTTGGGATTGGCCTTTCACTCTCAGTGGGCTGGTGGTTCTGACAATAAGCGTGGTCCTGTTTCTTGTCAGACGCAGGTGGCCGGCAGGGTTGGCAATTTGGGTTTGTTATGTCGTGCTATTGGCGCCAGTCCTAGGGGTTGCTCAAAGCGGGCCGCAGATCGCCGCAGACAGGTACAGTTACTTGTCGTGTTTAGGATGGGCGGTACTAGCAGGAGCAGGGATACTCTATTGCTGGCAGCTTTGGGCTAGCGGTCACATCCGGAGTATAACCTTCATGCTTGCCCCAGGTCTAGCTGTTGCAGTCTTAGCTGTACTGGGAGTTTTGACCTGGAAACAGGCACAGGTCTGGCACGACTCGGAAAGACTATGGAAATATGCGGTCACTGTTAGCCCAGAATCAAGTACAGTCCACTACAACCTAGCATTTCTCTTGCACAAGCGGGGTGAGCTGCAAGAAGCGATGGAGCATTACCGTCAGGCGCTGCAGATCAATCCGATTGCCTCCGACGCTCACAATAACCTTGGCAATGTCTTAGCCCAGAGGGGTGAGTTAGAGAAGGCTATGGAGCATTATCGGCAAGCGCTGCAGATAAATCCTAGCTACACGCAGGCCTACAACAACCTAGGCAATGCCTTAGCTCAGCGAGGTGAACTGGATGAAGCGATCAAAAATTACCGTCAGGCGTTGCAGATCAATCCTGCCGCGGCGGACTCACACTACAACCTGGGCGGCGTCCTAGCCCAGCGGGGTGAGTTAGAGGAGGCGATCAAACACTACCGAGAGGCGCTTAAGCTCAGTCCAGCAGACAGCGAAATCCACTTTGACCTAGGCAACGCTTTGGCCAGGCAAGGGCATCTCGAAGAGGCGATCGACCACTTGCGCATAGCACTGCGAATCCAGCCAGATTTTGCCGAAGCCCATGAGAGCCTAGGGCGTGCTCTTGCCCAGCAGGGAAAAAGAGATGAGGCGGTCAAGCATTACCAGGAAGCCCTGCGGATTCTAAAGTCACGACCAGAGGCTAGTGCTCCCCGCTAGTTTAGGATAGATAGATTTAAACCGCCGATCCGTAGGCCAAATTCCCTATGTCAACTCGACACCCGGATATTGATCTCTCAGTGATTGTCCCGGCTTACAATGAAGCCGAGCGGTTACCCGAAACTTTAAAAAGATTTCAAGAATATTTTTCAGAAAAACCTTTCAGCTATGAGATCATTGTGGCTTTGGATGGGTCCACAGACAATACACGAGAGATTTTGCAAGGCATGATGTCAGAGATAAAACATCTAAAAGTTTTGGACCGTCAAGTTAATCGCGGGAAGGGGTATACAGTTAAGGAGGGAATGCTTAAGGCTTTGGGTCGTGTGCGGCTTTTTAGCGATGCCGACAATTCCACCGACATCTCGCATTTTGACAAAATGGATTTGCTCTTTAATGAGGGTTGTGACCTTGTAATTTGTTCGCGTGATTCGAAAGACGCCCCTGGGGCAAGGCAGGCCGTGCCTCAAGTATGGTATAAGCGCTTGATGGGGAACATGGGGAATCTTCTTATTCAGCTTGTAGCGGTAAGAGGAGTTTGGGATACTCAATGCGGCTTTAAGGCGTTTCGTGATTCTGCCGCCGAGAAAATTTTTTCCCGAACAGTAATTGACGGCTGGGGCTTTGATATTGAAGTGTTGGCATTGGCCCGCGCGCTCAACTACAAAATAGGCATAGTTCCTGCTTATTGGCTCAATGATCCGAGGACTCATTTTAAACTACGTGCATATCTGCAGGTTTTGTGGGAGACAGTGAAGGTCTGGCACAATTTATCCAGAGGTAGATATAAGCTGTGAAACGGCTCACTGTTCATGCCCAGCCAGCTCACCATAAGCCCACCATGAGGGAAGAAAGACAGACTTTGTGAAGGCAGATATGCTCCATATTGCCCTCATCATGGGGCTTGTGACGGCTGTTGGTAATGTGCTGGGTAGCTGCCTGGCTATCATGCAGTACCGGCCATCGCGCAGTTTCACAGCAGGTGCCCTCGGCTTTAGCGGGGGATTTGTTTTGGCAGCGGCGTTGCTAGAGATGGTCCCAGAAAGCTTGAGTCGGGGAGCATTAATGCCTCCTTTTGTCGCCTTGGGTTACCTCCTGGTCTTTCTCATGGAGCAGTCTTTCAATGTCCACATGCACCATCTCCCCGAGGAAGGCGATTCCTCCATTGTTCCATCGGCTACGGGCATAGCTTCTCTGGTTGCATTTAATGCCCATGACTTTATCGATGGTCTAGCCATTGGTTCTGCTATGGTTACCGACATAAGGCTAGGAGTCGTGGTATCCCTGGCGGTGATTTTTCACGAAGTGCCTGCTGGATTTGTCATCGCTACAATCATGCGAAGCGCAGGGTGGAGCCGCGCTGCAGCCGTCATGGCTGGGGGGAGCCTGGGACTCATCACGCTCGTAGGCATTGCCTTGCCATTTTGGGCTGGGAAGATCAGCCCTTTCCTTACAGATGCCCTTCTAGCCGTGGCTGCAGGGACCTTTATTTATCTAGGCGCCACACTTCTTGTTCCGCTCTCCGAGGCCGGCAAGTCCCGCTGGATCACGCTCCTGGTGTTTTTGGGTTTTGCCGTATTTTTTGCCAGCAACTGGGTTGTAAGGTTTCTTTTAGGATGAATAGATAAGAAAGCATTCTTTGCGCTCTTGGTTCAGCCAAAGGCTGATAAGCCTCAGGCTGAGTCTTAGCGCGATAAAGAAGGAGCCTGATAAACTGTGACCCGCGCACGACGAATGATCCAAGCTTCGTGTGCTTGGTGCTCTTCGTGATGAGAGGATTTTAACCACGAAGGACACGAAGGTCTCGAAGGAAGACAACACGACTTGCGCAAAGGCGCAAAGGCCGCCAAGGGTGAACATCAATCTCTCTCCCTGGGAACTGCCTGGGTGGTCTGGGGTCGCCCTTGTCAATAGTCGATGGAACAAGTAAATATGGGCAACGCATTTGGGGGTAAAACTTGGCGGAGGGAGGCTTAGCGATGAGTGGGGTCGTCAACTGCGCCGCCTATGCCGGTGGCCGGCGGGTTGCGGACGTCGAGATCAAGGATATCAGCGAGGTTCTCAAGCAACCCGACCGATTCCTCTGGATCGGACTGCACGAGCCGAGTGAGGAACTGCTTAAAGAGGTCCAGGAGGAGTTTGGTCTGCATGATCTCGCGATCGAGGACGCTCACCGCGCCCACCAGCGGCCCAAGCTTGAGAGGTATGGCGACTCGCTTTTCATCGTTCTGCGCACGGCCCACATGAATCGCGAAGGGCAACGGATAGACTTTGGCGAAACCCACCTTTTTGTCGGCCCCAGATACATCGTCTCGGTGCGGCATGGCTCCTCGCTCTCGTATGTCGATGTCCGCTCACGCTCTGAGACGACGCCGGACTTACTCGCCAAAGGTCCGGGCTTTGTACTCTACGCCCTGATGGACTTCATCGTGGATCACTACTTTCCGATCGTCGATGCCCTCGAAGAGGAACTCGAGGCGCTCGAGGAGGAGATCTTTGGCGAGTCGTTAAGCCGCGAAACCACCGCGCGGATCTACCAGCTTAAGCGCGACCTGCTCCAAGTCAAGAGGGCGGTCTCGCCGCTGGTCGATATCTGTAACCAATTAACGCGCTTCGGCGCCGAGCTGATCCCGGAAGATACCCGATTGTACTTTCGGGACATCTACGATCATGTGATCCGCATCAATGAGATGGTGGATATCTTGCGGGAATTGTTGACCACCGCGCTTGAGGCCAACCTCTCTCTGATATCTGTCGCGCAAAATGTGGCGACGAAGAAACTTGCAAGCTGGGCCGCGATTATCGCGGTGCCCACGATGATCGCCGGCATTTACGGCATGAACTTCGATTTCATGCCCGAGCTACGCTGGCGCCTTGGTTACCCGGCTGTTGTTGTCCTGACGATTGGAATCTGCGTGTTCCTCTACTCCCGCTTCAAGCGCTCCGGTTGGCTCTGATCAAGTAACAGACAGAGATTTGAGACAGAGACCGCCCCCCAACGCTCTATCTCTGTCTCTGTCATTTGTTCTGAGCGTTCAGAGATAGTGCAGCTTCACTTCTCCGGTCGCGAGCTTCTCTTCTGCCTCTTTGATTCTCTCGGCAGTCCCCAGATCCTGCCAATAGCCACGAAAGGGGAACCCGTATAGGGCCTCCCCCTGAGTTAGCATTCTGGGATAAGTTACTTTCGTGGTGCTGAATCTGCGAGAAGGCTCAGATTCCATATAGTCGAAGATCTTAGGTTCCAAGATTTGGACTCCGGTGAACATGAGCTTGGTGAGAGGTCCGGCCGACTCGCTTTGCGACGCTTTATGGGCGAGAAATTTTTGAATCCTTGAATCTGCTGAGGTCTCGATCGGGCCATAGAGATCGACCTGAGGATCCGTCCTCAGGACCAGGGTGGCTGCGGCCTTTTTTTGGCGGTGAAAGGCGAGAAGATCGTCGAGCGCGAGATCTATGAGAACGTCGCTGTTGATAACCACAAACGTCCCATCTTCCAAAAGAGGTTTGACTCTAAGGAGCCCGCCTCCGGTATCGAGCAACTGCTCTTCTCTGGAGTAATGAATCTTAAGCCCCAGTCTTTTCCCGTTGCCCAGATATTCCTCGATCTGGTTTCCCAGGTGATGCAGGTTGACGATGATTTCTCTAATCCCATAGCGTTTGAGCAGAAGGAGGGGGTATTCAATCATCGGGCGCCCTCCGACAGGGAGGAGCGCCTTAGGGAGCTTCTCGGTCATCGGACGGAGGCGCTCACCGTAGCCCGCGGCGAAGACCATCGCTTTCATCTTACTCATCGTGCTCGTGCTCGTTTCTCGTGCTCGTGCCCCTCTCTTCCCCACGAACAACGAACCACGAACACGAGCACGTTCTTGCGTTCATCGCATCTCCTCAAAGTGTGACGCAAGAAGCGGAATGAGCTTCTCCAGATTAGGAAGTCTTGAGAGATTGCGCTTGAGTCGCCTGAGAGTAGGTGGGAGGTATTTTTTGTAGCCCGGCTTTCCCTTGACTGAATCGAGGTAATGGAAACGCCCGACGACCTTAAAGTCTCTCTGCAGAGCTGAAAGGATATAGGTCTCAAAGAATTCATCTCTGTTCACGTCCTCCTCTCC
>JBOHVJ010000306.1:0-2375 GCA_050735075.1 Binatia bacterium | reverse complement strand
AATGAAGTGACGGTGGCGGTGATCAGGGAGTACATCAAGAAGCAAGGACAAGAGACGCAGCACAAAAGTTACGAGCAGCTGAAATTATTCTGAAGAAACCCCGCCCCTTGGGGCGGGGAGCTTCATTACCAAGAATTGCCCTACGCTTGCAGCCTGAACGTGGGGAATGAAACGGCACTTCAAGTTATCTAGCTCATGGACCGCCTCCCTCTCAACCGCTCTTCCCTTAGTAACCCCCTCCAGAGTTATAACGGCATAACGAACTCCACGGGCAGGCCCGATAACTAGGCTCTCATTAGGGACACCCTTACAGACCTCTTTAAACTTAATAATTTCGAGGGGAGCAAGCTTTGGGATTTGACCCTGGAGCTTCACGCTGCCCCTAATAGATCCACCATCGGCAACCGCTATCTCCTCATACCCTTTGGCAGGCGAATGGAAAAGAAACAACGCCAAAAACGCTAATGCAATACGTAAACATTTTCTTGCTTGGGCAATCATCGCAAAAAGATTATGAGCAAAGGTTATGCCAGGAGATCTTTGCGGCTTTTAAGGAGATTTGAGGACTGATTTTCTTAGAATTGAGAAGACGATCATGAAATAATCGCAAAAGTGGGAAGGGGAGCTGGTATAACAATGCATCTACCTCGCTTTTAGGTTGGCATGTTTTATGCGTATCTCCCAAACTCATAGGAACGCAAGCTGACTTCAGAAGGAGGTATTTATGGATAAGATCAAAAAGATTCTGGCCCCAACAGACTTTTCGGAACTTTCTAAGGCCGGGGTTCGCTATGCTTTCAATCTGGCGAAGGAGCTCGGAGCCGAAGTAATAGTTTATCATGCTGTGAACCGTGATGAGCTCCTAGAATACGGCCATGAGATTAAAGCGGAGCGATCGGCCGTCTATCCGTATCTTCCGGGAAATCTCCTTCTGGAGAAATACGAGCTCGCTCTTGTGCGGTTCCTAAAGGAGAATTTCTCCGATCTCCTCCCATCAGTTGACGTTCGTGAAAAGGTGGAGTTGGGCAGACCAGAAAGCAATATTGTCGAGGAGGCAAAAAAAGAAGGGGTGGATCTTATTGTCATCTCCACCCACGGGAGAACCGGCTTATCTCACATGCTGATGGGGAGCGTGACCGAGAAGGTAGTCCGTCATGCCTCCTGCCCTGTCCTCTCCATTCATCCCGAGCGAGAGGAAGAGGAGACCCCAGAGGTCAAGGCAGTCGCCTAGCGGACGGCGTCGGCCAAGTGTTGACCAGGCGATCCACGTTCCCGCAGCACACTCTCCAAGTGCGGCTGTACGCTGCCTCCGCCATCTCCCCACGGAGGGTAAGATGCTCGTTGGCAAACGAATGACCAAGGACCCAGTAACCATAACCCCCGACGATTATTTGGCGACGGCTCGGTCCAAGATGCAGACAGGTGGGTTTCGCGGTCTGCCCGTAATGAAAGATGGACAGCTTGTCGGGATAGTTACGGATCGAGATCTCCGTCAGCACATCGGATACTTAGAGAAAACCAAGGTGAATACCGCGATAGCCGAAGATTTAGTGACAGTTACTCCTGAGACCACACTCGAAGAGGCTGCACAGCTATTGCTCAAGCGTAAGATTGGCGGCCTACCGGTTGTCGAGGGTGGCAAACTGGTCGGCATTATCACTACCAGCGATATCCTCCGGGCTTTTCTCGATGTGATAGGCGCTTCAGATGAAAGTACCATCCGCATTGACCTCTTGCTGGAGGGGGAAGGGCACGACCTCGCTGACGCCTCGAAAACCATTGCTGAAGAGGGAGGAGAGATCCTTGGCGTAGGAACATACCGGGAGAAGTGGGGTGAGAGCCCGGTGTGTTACCTGCGTATGCGCGCAGCCAACCCCGACCATCTCGCCAAGCTACTAAAGGAAAGGGGCTTTACTGTTCTAGGGGTGTACCTGTAAAGGAGGGTTTTATGGACAAGATAAAAAAGCTTCTCGCTCCCACGGACCTTTCAGAGTTGTCCCGGGAAGGAGTGCGCAATGCCCTGGAAATTGCCAGATCTCAGGAAGCAGAGGTCATTGTCTATCACGTTATCGGGTTAGAAGAGGCGACCCGACGCGACGAAGGGTTTCAGCCTGAATCCTTAGCGAAGTTGCTGCTTCAGCAGCGCAAAGAACTCCTGACCGAGTTCCTAAGGGAGAACTTCGCCGACCTAAATGGAAAGGTCATGGTACGTCAAGGGGTTGAGATTGGAGTTCCCTACAAGAGGATCGTAGGGAAGGCCGAAGAGGAGGGGGCCGACATGATCGTGATGTGCACCCAAGGGAGAACCGGCCTCATGCATATGCTGATCGGAAGTGTTACGGAGAAGGTCGTGCGTCTGGCGACCTGCCCTGTCC
>JBOHVJ010000305.1:0-11002 GCA_050735075.1 Binatia bacterium | reverse complement strand
CCCGTCAGAGACTGTGTCGCAATTAGCCGTCCGCCCTTCGAGAGCCTCAGGACGAACGGCTAAGTCTTTGAATTTCGGAGTGTCACCATCCGTTCGTGGTGAGCCTGTCGAACCATGAACGGAATTGCGACACAGTCTCCCGAGGGAGAAGGGTAGGATGAGGGTTTCTCCGCGGCCCTCACCCTTGCCCTCTCCCGGCGGTCGGGAGAGGGAGAGCATAAAAGTATCGCGCAAAAGCCAGAAAGCTAGCGGCCCCTTGACAGATTGTTCCCCGTAGGTTTAGCCTGCCGTTAAATTTTATTCAATCCGTGGAGGAATCAAGAATGCGAGTGAACCTGAGTCGCTTTTGGTCGGTGATCGCCGTCATTCTATGCGTTGAAGTTGCACTCGTTGCCGCCCCCTGGGAAGCCAAGGCACAGAAGGCTGAGCAAATTGCCCTCTTAAAGGGCGCGGATCGACAGAAGGTACTGGAGCAGGGAGCAAGGAAAGAAGGAAAGCTCCTTTGGTACTCCACGTTGATCGATTGCTGAGAGCTGAGAGTTGACATTATGGCTGAATTTAAGGATCTATCCTCCCTTCTAGACCCCCAATCGATAGCCATCGTCGGCGCTTCGCCCAAAGCGGGCTGGCCCGCGCGGATCTGGGCAAACCTGCAGCATTTTCACTATCCGGGAAGAGTTTACCCGGTGAATCCCAACCACGAGACGATGTGGGGGATGAAGTGCTATCGGAGTCTGGACGAACTGCCGGAGGTGGTCGACCACGCGGTCATCATCATCCCGGCGGATCGGGTCATCGACTTGCTGCGGAACAGCCCGAGTGTCCCTTTTCGCAGCGCGACGATCTATAGCGGCGGCTTCGGAGAGGGGAGTGACCCGGAAGGTTTGAAGCGCAAAGACTTCCTGCAAGCCTACGCGCGGGAGAAGAAGGTTCCTTTCTGCGGGCCCAATTGCATGGGCCTGGTCTCCACCCGGTCACGTGCGATGCTGTTTCCCGACCAGCGTTTGGCGGACATCCGTGAGGGGGGACTCGCCATCGTCTCGCAGAGCGGCGGGCTTCTCGGGAGTCTGGTGCGCGCCGCGGTTAGCTGGGGCATTGGGCTCAGCTACTTTGTCACCAGCGGCAACGAAGCCGACGCCGAGCTGTCCGATTATCTGCGCCATTTTCTGAACGACGAGCGGACCAAAGTCGTCGGCGCATTTATCGAGGGCGTGCGGAACGGCGAAAAATTCATCGCCGTGGCTCAAGAGGCGCTGAGGATCGGGAAGCCGATCATCGCGCTCAAGGTCGGCCGCTCGGCTAAAGGCAGCGCTGCCGCCATGGCCCATACCGGAGCGCTGGCCGGCAGCGACCGCGTCTTCGACGCTGTTTGCCGGCAAAACGGGATTGTCCGAGCGCGGAATCTTGACGAGCTGCTGAACTGTGCCGAGCTGTTCCTCAATCTGAACCGTCTCCCGCCGGGAAGGAAAACGGCTTTCGTTACCTTTTCCGGAGGTTTGAAAGGGCTGCTATCGGATCTCTCTCAAGACGCCGGGGTGGAGCTGTCGCAATTAAAGCCGGAAACCGAGGCTGAGCTAGATAAATTGCTGGGCGTCGGATCGTCGGTGGGAAATCCTCTGGATACTGGATGGGGCGGCCTCTCGAGTCAGGAGACCTATCTCAAGTGCGTCCATCTTTTGCTCGACGACCCTCAAGTCGATTTGGTCGCCCTGCAAGAAGAATTGCCGCAGAGCAACCTGCGCCCGGACAAGGAGAGCAATCTACTTGCACTCGCAGAGATCGCTAGGGAGAGCGCTAAGCCGATCGCCATGTTTTCCATGATCACTCAGAGCATCAACGACTACGGGCTTCAGTTCAAGCAGGGCTGCCGCCTGCCGTTTCTGCAAGGGGCCGAGAATGCAGTCCAGACGATGAAACATCTGGGAATGTTCGGCGAGGCGGTGCAGGCCCACCGTCGAGAAAAGGATAAAGGGCGCGTGGCATTGGAGTCGTTGGGCGCAAAGGCAAAGGAGATGTTGGCCGGGAAAAAAATTCTCAGCGAACGGGAAGCCTATTCGGTGATGAGTGAATGCGGCCTCCCTTTGTCCAAAGTGCGTGTGGCGGCGAATGCTTCAGAGGCGGTTCGAGCCGCGAACGAGATCGGCTATCCCGTAGCAGTCAAGCTCACGGCTTCGGGCGTCACGCACAAATCAGAGTTGGGCGGTGTGAAGCTTAACCTCTCCGCGCCCCAAGAGGTCGAGCGGGCTTGCAAAGAGATAGAAGCCAACCTCCAGGCTCGCAACCCTGGGGCTTCAGTTGAAGGCTTCCTCGTTCAGGAGATGGTCCGGGGAGGGGTGGAGACGATCATCGGCACGGATAACGACCCTCAGTTCGGACCTGTCGTGATGTTCGGGCTTGGCGGCATAGCCGTGGAACTTTATCAGGACGTGACTTTCCGTATGGCGCCGGTCCACGTAGAGGAGGCCGCCAGGATGATCCGAAGCATCAAAGGCTATCCCTTGCTCGCCGGCTTCCGTGGCGCGCCGCCGGTGGATGAACAATCTCTCTGCCGCGCAATCGTTTCGGTTTCGGAGCTTGCCGCTGCTGGCAGGGACCTCATTCAATCGATCGACATCAACCCTTTCATCTGCCTTCCGCGAGGTGGCAAGGCAGTCGATGCAGTGATCATTACACGCACTGGGTAACCCTCGTTACCATATCGTCTTCAAGAGCGAGCTGCGGCGAATTCTCGCATCCCGGGTCACCAGTGCGAGGCCTTCAGCCCGGGCGGTTGCCGCGATTAGTCGGTCAGCCGGATCGGCGGGGAAGTTGTCTGGAAACTGAGTGGAAAGTACAGCTACAGCCGGCGTGATGTCTTTTACGACGGCACCGCTTGCCTTGATGAGTTCGGCGATCCATGCCTCCGCGGTACCGCGTGGAGAGACTCGGCCGAGAGCGATCAACATCGCAATCTCCCAGAGGCTTATCGAGGCTATCGCCATGCCGCCAGATGACACCGCCTTCCTGATAGCGGCTGCTGCCGACCGGGAAAGCCGCTTGGGTTCCAAGCAGAGCCAGAGCAGCACATGCGTATCCAGAAGGATCACTTCGTCGTCTTCCAGGTCCTAACTGGCACAACTGGAGCCTCGACGTCGCCCAGGATGTCCGCTGTACCCGCCATACAGCCAAATACATTGAGTTGAGGCTCGCTTGCAGGGACGAGCTTTGCGACCGGGACTCCCTTCTTAGTGATGATCACCGGTTCACGGCTTGCCCGAACCTGGTCCATAACCCGAAGGCAATGCGCTTTGAACTCTCCTGCCGGCATTGTTTTCATGGTTCACTCCATATGTCCATAGTCACGTTAATATGGTCATCCTACAAGCTTCCCACGAAGAAATCAACTGGCAAACCGTTCTTCAGGATCGCGACCGCTCTCCTTATTTACTTGTCCTGCGCTGCCAAAGCCACGGACGTAATTTCGTAGTACAGGGTTTACCTTTCGTTTCAGCTACGGATATACTGTCATCGGTCGCCGGTCACCATCGCCGAAGCCGGAACTCGAAACCCGAAACTTTTCTTTAGCCTCTGCTCAAACCAAGACCCAAAAGAAGAACGATGGGGCCCAAAGCCGCATTAATTTTTAACAGCATGAACCACTTCTTCCAATAAGAGAGCAACGGCTCTGGCCAGGCCTCGATATCCTGGCCGGTTTGGGCAGTGAGTGAAACTATCTTGGGCGCGTATTTGAACTCCTGAAGGGAGTGGTGAACCATCATCGCCAGGAAAAGAAAAAGCTTGATTCCCAGGATCGAATAATAGGCCGGCCCGAACTGAAATCCGTTCGCCATGCCGCGAAAGATGAGGTTCATAGCTCCGGTAATCAGTAAAAGGTTGATCGCGATCCATGAAAGGGTCTGAAGCGATTTGCGTCCTTTATCCAGAACCTGGACTGCAGTTCCTGGCGGTAAGGTATGGACTGCGGGCCCAAAAACAAAGAGGAAAAAAGCGATTCCCCCTATCCATAGGACAAGCGAGATGAGGTGGAGCCAGAGATTAAGGCTGTGGAAAAAGATAAAAGGAGCCACTTGAGTCGATACGGCAGCTTTTGCTTAGCACTCCAACGGCGCCTTTGCAATGGTGTCCTATTCCCTCTTGAAAAGGCAGGATAGCTATGTTAGCAAGAACGGAAACAATAAAAAGGACGGATCATCCTCATGATGAGCTGGTTGCCAGAGAACGTATCCACTTTCGGAGCAGAGATCGACTATCTCTTTTACGTCATCTATTACATCACGGGAGCCGCCTTCATTTTGGTTACGGTCCTCATGGTTGTGTTTCTCATCATGTACCGCCATCGTGAGGGTCGCCGTGCCGTTTACACGCACGGGAACACAGCGCTGGAGCTTACTTGGACGATCATTCCTGCCATCGTTTTCGTCGGGCTATCGTTTATGAGCGTTTCTTCGTGGGCTAAGATCAAGTCCCACGCTCCGCCGAGCGATTTTCAAGTCCAAGTGACTGCCAAGCAGTTTAACTGGGAGATCGTCTATCCTGGGCCGGATGGAAAGTTTGGGACAGAGGACGATTTTCAGATTGATAACGACATGCATGTGCCGGTGAATAAGGTGGTGCACATTATCCTTAAATCGAGGGATGTCATCCACAGTTTCTTTGTGCCCCAATTGCGCCTGAAGCAGGACGCGGTTCCAGGGAGGGATATCTTGGTGTGGTTCGAGGCAACCAAGCCGGGCAAGTATGAGTTGCCTTGCGCGGAGCTCTGTGGCTTTGGCCATTCCGGGATGCGCGGATGGCTCTTTGTAGACACGCCTGAAGATTATCAGAAGTGGGTCAAGGAAAGCTGGCCCCAGAAATAAATCTCGTTACTCGTGATGGTGGCTCGTGTTCGTTGTTCTAAAAAAGAGTCCGTGGGCAACGACATGGTCCCCGAGCACGAGCACGAAAAACGATCACGATAGAGAGGTGAAATAAGATGAGTGATTCTGTAGCGGCTGAAGCAGCACACGCGGCTCATGTCTCTCACGAAGAGCTGGGCTTCTGGCGCACCTATGTTTTCTCAACGGATCACAAGATGATCGGTCGGCAGTTCTTCTTCATGGGCCTCTTCATGTTGGTCCTAGGTGGATTGATGGCTATGATGATGCGCTGGCAGTTGGCCTGGCCTGAGACCCCGGTGCCGCTGACGAAATGGATCTCCGAGCCTACGATGTACGATGGGATCATTCCACCGCAGACCTACAACATGCTCTTCACCATGCATGCCACCCTCATGATCTTCTTTGTGGTCATGCCAGTCATGGTGGGCTGCTTCGGTAATTTTCTCATCCCGCTTATGATCGGAACTCGGGACATGGCCTTTCCTAAGCTAAACATGCTCTCCTTCTGGGTTGGTCTCCTTTCTGGTATCACGATGCTGGCCGGCTTCTTTGTCCCGGGTGGGCATGCCGCCTCCGGCTGGACAGCCTACGCGACACTCTCTGCCAAAGCCGCCTACACGGGTGTGGACTGGGGACAGAACCTTTGGATTATCAGCCTCATACTCCTGGGCATCTCTTCGCTGATGGGATCGATTAATTACATCACTACCGTGGTTAACATGCGCGCGCCGGGAATGACCTACTTTCGCTTGCCTCTGGTTATCTGGTCCCTGTTTATCACAGCCATCCTGCTCCTGCTTGCCCTGCCGGTGTTGACTGCGGCCTTGGCGATGCTGCTGTTTGATCGCACCCTTGGGACCAGTTTCTTTCTTCCCGAAGGTGGAGGCGAGCCTCTCCTCTGGCAGCACCTCTTCTGGTTCTTCGGTCATCCGGAGGTGTATGTCTTGGTCCTGCCGGCCATGGGGGTCACCTCGGATATTCTCTCTACCTTTTCCCGCAAACCAATCTTCGGCTATTACGCCATGGCCTTCTCCATGATTGCTATCGCCTTTTTGTCTTGGGTGGTATGGGGCCATCACATGTTTCTCAGCGGGATGAATCCGCTCCTCGGCACCGCCTTTATGATGTCCACGATGGTGATTGCAGTTCCCTCCGCGATCAAGACCTTTAACTGGCTCGGCACGCTTTGGGGGGGGGATATCCGTTTTACCTCGCCGATGCTTTTTGCCCTTGGTTTTGTCTCCAATTTCGTCATCGGCGGTCTGAGCGGCATCTTCATGGCCTCGACGCCCGTGGATATCTTCATCCACGATACCTACTACATCGTTGCCCATTTTCATTATGTAGTGGCAGGCATCATCTTCGCCATGTTCGCTGCCATTTACTACTGGTTCCCGAAGATGTTCGGCCGGAAAATGAATGAGCGGCTTGGAACGATCCACTTCATCCTGACCTACATCTTCTTCAATGGGGCGTTTTTTCCCATGCACATCCTTGGGGTAGCCGGCGCCATGCGGCGGATTTATAATCCATTGCAGTACGATTTTCTCCAGCCGTTGCAGGATATCAACCTGTTCATAACGGCAAGCGCCTTCATACTCGGTCTCTCCCAAATAATCTTCGTCCTGAACTTCCTCGCCAGTCTTTTTCATTGGAACGCAAAATGGTTTCGCTTCTTGGTTCGGACCGTGGTCTCGGCTATCTTCGGGCTGGCCCTGTGCGTGATCGCGCTTGCAACGGCAGCTTGGCTGTTCGGTGGTCCTTTTTGGCCCCAGCTTTACCAAGCGTCGACCACTATCCTGAGCGGGTCGGTTGTCTCATGGATCGTTCTGCTCGCCCTTTTCGGAGCCATTTATTGGTCTCTCCGTAGCATGGGCGAGTTCGGTGAGAGGGCGTCTAAGAATCCCTGGGAGGCGAATACTCTCGAGTGGACCGCCCCCTCTCCGCCGCCCCATGGCAACTTCGAGGCGATACCGGTCGTTTACCGCGGCCCTTATGAGTATAGCTCGCCTGAGGTCAGAGAGGACTTCTTACCACAGAATCAGCCGCTTGGAGCCGAGTCCGCAGCCGCCCGAGCACACTAGAGAAAGGCGGAATGATGTGGTTTGACAGGCTCACCACCCTGAGCGGGCTTCGAAGAAGCTCAGCCGAATGTCGAGTCGAAGGGAAGGCGGAAGGTTCGCAGTGGCCCCATCGGGTCGCGTTGCTGACTGCATGGGCAACTTTTCCCTTGCTCTTCGTAGGCGGGCTAGTCACCAGCAAGGGCGCAGGACTTGCGGTGCCTGATTGGCCAACCACCTTTGGCCATAACATGTTTCTCTACCCATGGTCGAAGATGGGTGGGGACATCTTCTACGAACACAGCCATCGGCTGGTCGCCTCAGGGGTGGGCTTCTTAACTCTGACGCTGGCCCTTCTGCTTTGGCTCCATGAGCGTCGAAAATGGTTGCGTTGGCTCGGACTCGTCGCTTTGGCTTTAGTCATCACTCAGGGGGTCATCGGTGGTCTTAGAGTGGTCTTGCTGGAAGGGACACTGGCGATCATTCATGCCTGCTTCGCGCAGGCCTTTTTTGCCCTGACGGTGAGCCTGGTCTTCTTTACCTCTCAGGAATGGAAAGAGGGTGCTCAGAAGATCGGTCTCCCAGATGCCGGCCGCTTGCAGAGACTGTGTGCTCTAACAACCGCTATGATCTACGTTCAGGGAGTCTTCGGGGCCGTGCTGAGATACGCTGGCGCGGGGCTCCATGCCCATCTGCTCTTTGCTGCCCTGGTGGCCCTTCATGTGGCTCTGCTCAGCGGCCGCATCCTAAGATTCCATTCTGATCATCCGAAGCTTTACCTTCCGGCTGTCTTTCTCGGCGGACTATTGATCCTTCAGTTGGTGTTAGGTTTGGGGTCCTACCTGGCCAAGTTCACATCTCTCGGAATTGCTCTGCCCTCGTCTGGTGTCGTGCTTCTCACGACCAGCCATGTGGTTACTGGGGCGCTGATGTTGGTCACTAGTCTTGTGTTAACTCTAAGGTCTTATCGCTTGTTAACATTGCCGGAGCCCATGGTGGCTCAGAGATTCCTCTCGGAAAGGGTCTCTGCATGACCTTTAGGACAGAAACGCTAGAAATTACTTTGACCGGTGGCCGGAGGCGTGCTCTGGACTTCCTTGAGCTTACGAAGCCTCGGGTGGTCCTCATGGTTTTGGTGACGACGTTCGTCGGCTTCTATCTGGGTTCTGAGTCTATGTCGGGCTATCTCCACCTGATTGAAACGCTGATTGGAACGGCGCTCGCTGCTGGCGGAACACTTACACTCAATCAGTTCATGGAGCGGGATGCGGATGCATTGATGGTGCGCACGCGCAAGCGACCGCTTCCGGACGGACGGATTCAGCCCATTGAGGCACTATGCTTTGGGATACTGGTTACTGTTGCCGGTCTCCTGGTTCTTGGGTTTACTGTTAACATCTTGAGCGCCATGGTCACAGCCTTCATCACAGTGAGCTACCTCTTTGTCTATACACCGCTGAAACAGAAGACGTCGCTTTGCGGCATTGTAGGAGCGGTGCCTGGAGCATTGCCACCGGTCATTGGCTGGACAGCGGCCCGCAGCGATCTTGGCCTTGAGGCGTGGGTGCTCTTTGCGATTCTGTTTCTTTGGCAGATCCCTCATACTCTGGCCATTGCCAGGCTTTACCGAGACGACTTCGCCAAGGCAGGTATTAGATTCCTTCCCGTGATCGAGCGCGACGAAGGCAGTACAGGCCGTCAGGTCATTATTCACTCTCTGGCGTTGCTCGCGGTTAGCCTCCTGCCAACGCTCGTCGGGCTTGCTGGCTCGCTCTATTTTCTAGTGGCGCTTTCCCTCGGAGCCGGGTTTCTGGCCTGCGGAGTCAGCCTGGCCATTTCTCGATCGTTGGCAGCCGCCAGGCGACTCTTGTTCGCCTCTTTAATTTATCTACCAGTGCTTCTGGTCGTGATGGCGCTTGATCGGGTACGGTTGTAATTGGGGAGGTGGATGAATCAGCAGAACGTTCAGCACAGAAACCGACGCGTTGGTATCATTTTGGCGTGGATCACGCTGCTCTATATCGGCGCGGTGATTGGATTTATAATAGTCTACTAGGCAATAGGCGAGAGGCAACAGGCAACAGTAAGAATTCTTACTCACGCCTACCGCCTTACGCCTTCCATAGCTTGATATATGGCAAAAGAAGCCACTGCACGAAAGGTTGTTGACTCGCAGGAGGAGAAGAAGCTTAAGGCCCCGAGCTTCGCTGGCGGCGGACCTCCCTCCCCGCCGACCGTTTCGGATGAGCCGGTTATCAGCAATGCCCGCCTGGGCCTGCTGATGTTTTTAGCGGCCGAGACGATGTTTTTTGCGGGTCTGATCGGCGCCTTCCTGGTCTTCCGTCTCGGCAGCACTGCCTGGCCGCCGCCTTTTCAGCCGCGCCTGCCTGTCGTGGTGACCGGCGTCAACACGGTCATTCTACTCTTGAGCGGAGTCACCATGCATCTAGCGTTAAGGGCGATCCGCGCCGGGAGGCTGGGCGGGCTGGAAGGATATCTTTTGGGCACAGTCCTCCTCGGAGGACTCTTTCTTAGCATCCAGGGCTACGAGTGGGTTCGCCTGATCCAGTTTGGTCTTACCGTATCGAGTGGAATCTACGGCGCTACCTTCTACACGCTGATCGGCTGTCATGGTCTCCACGTCTTTGGCGCTGTGATCTGGCTGGTGGTAGTTTTGCAGCAGGCGCGCCGCGGGCGATTCACGGCGCGCAGCCACACCGGCGTTGAGATCTGCGGTATGTACTGGACCTTTGTGGTTGCCCTTTGGCCGATTCTCTACGGCCTGGTGTATCTCTACTAGAAGGGCAGATCAGGAAAGGATCATTCCGTTTTTACCCGCTCAACCTCAGCTTTTTCCAACCAGAACGTCATATCCATCGAGCGGAACATTGTCGTCGCAGCAGTGAGATGCTCTTCAACTTGTTGTCGGTTCCCTATCCGCCGGTTCAGCTTGCCCAGACCAACGTGGCAGTGAGCGATGAGCGGCCGCATACCGAGCTCTTCAGCCAAGGCGAGAGCTTGGCGATAGTGGTCTTCCGCTTCTTTTATAATCGGGGGATCTTCGCGCGCCGCGATCTCGCCGAGGAGCCGAAGAGTGTACGCCTCGTGTCCTCTCTCTTTGTGCTGACGGGCGAGACCCAGGGCGCGCTGTGCGGCGGCGCGGGCATCCGCTTCCCGCCCGGCCAGTAGATACGCTTCGCTCAGCCAGATGGTCCGCAGCGATTGGGCCTCCTGGACCGCGGTCAAGATGGGGCGCTCGACGGCCTCCTCCAGAAGTGGAATAGCGTCAGCACTGCGCCCAGAGAGCGCATAGGCGTAGCCTAGAGTGGAGCTCACTGCGTGAAAGAGAAGCGGGTTATCCAATCCCCGACAGACCTCCAGGCCGTGCTCGAGTGTAAGAGTTGCCTGGTGAAGATCCCCCCGCCTTAGGTGCAGAAGACCCATCCTTTGATGCGTCATGGTAACGCTGAAAGGATGGCCGACCGCCTCCGCTATCTGGATCGCCTCCGTGCATCGCGCAATGGCTTCGATGAACTCCCCGCGCTCAGCCAGCGCTAAGGCTAGTACAGTCCGCGAG
This sequence comes from Binatia bacterium, assembly GCA_050735075.1. Lineage (GTDB taxonomy): Bacteria > Desulfobacterota > Binatia > UBA9968 > UBA9968 > JAHFAO01. The sequence goes on along the minus strand of JBOHVJ010000305.1, from coordinate 488 downwards.
TTCGCGAAGGGAAGGCCGATCGCACCAAAGCGCTCGCGAACCACTGGGTTGTCAAGGGGCACCAGGTTGCGTCCCTGTGCCTCTACTGCTTTAGGATAATTGCCCAAGTAATAGTAAGCCCATCCCAGATAGAGACTCGTCACAACCTCCAGACCGTAATCGTCTAGGGTTCTGGCCATTGCGATTGCACGTTCGCAGGCCGTGACGGCTTGCTCGTGCTCACCCTGCGCCGAGAGCTCTCTCGCGATGAAAACACTAACGCGCGTCAACCGGCGTTCATCTCCCAGAGCGTTTGCCAGGGTTTCGGCTGCGCGCAAGTGTTTAAGAACCCTCTCGCTTTCCCCGAGCGCTGCCAGCGAGATACGGAGATTGAAGTGGAGATCGATAGCCTGTTCGCGCATCTCGCGACTCTCGGGCAGGTGCGCCAGGGCAGTCAGCGCTTGCTCGAAGTACGATGCCGCTTCTCGATTCGCCGAGCGGGCGTCGGC
>JBOHVJ010000304.1:0-7543 GCA_050735075.1 Binatia bacterium | reverse complement strand
GCCATACTCCGATCACCCCTCCCTTCTTCGCGACGGCGCGAAGCTCATCGTCAGATCGAGCTCGCCGAGTTTCAATGCGAACCGTAGGTCTCGTATGCGAGTCGAGCACGGGATGCCGACTCTCAGCTAGCGCCCCACGAACCGTTTCGGAGTGCGCGTGGGCTACATCTATAATCATTCCGGTGCGATTCATCTCTTTGACCACGTCTCGGCCAAAAGGCGTGAGACCACCGTGCTTAATCGGTTCTGTCATGATGTCGCCCACCGCGTTAATCCGGTAGTGGACCAACTGGATGACTCGGATCCCTCGGTCGTAAAAGAGCTTCACGCGAGAAAGATCATCATCGAGCGCGTCTGCGCCCTCGAAGGCAAGGATGGCGCACGGTACCCCTTTACGCTTGAATGCAACAACGTCAGCAGCCGAGAGCGCGATCATGCCATCCATCTGACTCAGCACCTTGTCGAAATGCGACTGAGCAAAGCGGAAGAGCTCACCAGGTTCAGGTTCTCTGAACTGGCGCGTAAGCCCCGCTGAGGGATCTCTCCGAATCACCGGTCTGTCCGAAGAAAGTGAGAACAGTGCGGCATCAAGGCGTGCGAGTCTCATATCAGCGAGTGCAGAAGTGAGCTCACGGGAGGCCCCGGGAAATATAGGTGCGCCCGCGAATGGGCCTGGATGTGAGTGAAGATCTACCGCAGCCTGACGGTAAAGATTGGCCGCTTCATCCAACAATTCTCGCTCTCTCTTGCCGGAGCCGCTGAGCGTCGGGCCAGCGCAGGCGGAAACGATCGTCGCCAGCAGGCTCAGGACAAAGGTCCTACGAGTCACTGGATTGGAACCGTCACAACAATCCGTCCAATCGTCGATCATGGCGATGCCTTCTTCCCGACGTGGGTCATCCTGGTTTCTCTTCCAGAGGCCTGCTCTCTTACCTTATCCGTCTAACGTATAGCGTTTTATCCCTAATGCCCACAAGCAATGAAGTTACGACAGAATCGCGTCAGCGGCAGGTCCAGTGGGGTCAGGCCAGTGGGGTCAGGCCTTTCACTCTAAACAATCTGGAAACGTCTGTCGGGGAGCAAAGATCCGAGGGCGGCGAGCCATGCGAATCCCAATATCACCGCCCATTAAAGATTGTCAATAAAGAAAGGTCTGACCCCAATTGCTTTCCAGCCACCGTTTGCCCTCGCTTTGAGAGATACTGGCTGATGCAAGAGCCAGTCCCAAGCTTTCCTTCTGAAAAACGGCCACAGGCCAAGTCGCTGAGATCTACGTCTGCCTTTGCCAGCGCGAACGACAATCTGGTTGCGGGAGAAATCGATATCCTTGACTCTGAGATGGCAGCACTCCAAGAGCCTCAATCCGGCCCCATAGAGAAGCATCGCCATTAACCACGGAGTGCCTCGGAAGCAATCGAGAATTCGTTTGACCTCTTCCTTCGTGAGGACCACCGGCAACCGCTTTGGTTTTTTGGCACGAATGACTCCAGCAATCAAGCCAATTTTTCTCTGCAGCACTTCCCCGTAAAGAAATAGAAGCGCGTTGAAGGCTTGATTCTGAGTCGACGAGCTAACGTGGGAGTTGGTTGCGAGGCTCGATAAAAACCTTGCGATCTCGGTTTCACCCATCTCTGCCGGGTGGCGTTTGTTATGGAAGAAGATAAATCTTTTGGTCCAGCCGACGTATGCCTTTTCCGTCATGTAACTATAATGCCGCGTACGAATCGCCTGGCGGACCTGATCAAGCAACTTGGGCTTTGGTGGGATCGACGGAGGCGAGTTGTCCCTGGCTGGTTGCAAAGTTGCCCTCATCGTTTTGAGTTTGTAATCAACGAAACTTTTTACCTTGAAATTCTGGATTGCGATCTCCTTTCGCATTCATCGGAACGAAATTGACTTTCCAGCACGCCGTCGAGGTCGATTTCTCTGATCGCGTCCAGGAAAATCTCACAATATTTTTGCCTGTCGTAGGTATGGGGGAGATCGAGAAAACCTAGTGCCCGTGCCTTTAGAGACGGGTCTTGGGCCGAGGCATCGGTGATGACCATCTGAACAGCCTCGCCGGGCATGAGCTGGACTCCTCTGGCGAGCAACTCGTGAGCCACAGCGGCGGTCATGGTCCCGTGGGTGTAGTCATGGGGATCGCGCGACAACCGCTTCATAATGGTCAGCTCTTCCGGCTCCATCCTGCCGTTCATTAATTTTTCAAGATACGCCTCGAGCACTGGCCGCGCCTTCTTCTCAAGCAGCTCTTTATAGTCCCTCTTGTCCTCCGCCTGAGAGAGAACCTCGAGCATCTCATGCTGCGCTCTCGCGACAAATTTCGGCGTGTCATGCTTCCGCGCCATGAGCCCTCGCACCTTGAGCTTCCCAGTGTCAAAAACGCCAAAAAAGCGTGCGGGCACGCCGACCCTCGCGTCTTGCCTTGAAGGCAAGAAGGAGATCCACCGGTAGACCCCTTCCAAAGACAGAGGTATGCCCGTTTTTTCCTCAATGGTCCGCGCAAGCTCAAGATAGCCCTCCCTTTTCGCCTCCTCTTTTTTCACCCACAGGCAATCGGTCAGCCCGTGTATGAACCTGTAGCCCATCTTCTCCGCTATCTCCTTGGCCCTAAGGAGCATCTCTCTTCCCCAGGCGGTTGTGGACTCGTGCGCCTCGATCTTGCCGAAGCGGGCGTTCCTGTATCCCAAAAATCCAAAGGTGGTTACCAAACACCACTTATGGGCTGTCTGTCTTCTATCGTAGATCTCTCTCACCACCGGATCTTTCGTCGCTTTGATCTTGTCCTTGTACTGTTGTCTCTTCCTGAGCAATGGCTCGATAGTCTTGGGGATGAGCCCCTTCCTCCTAGTGCAGATATTGTAACCGGCCTCCGGCACCCTTGGGGCATCAGGGCAGCACCCGCAGTTAACCGTCTCGGGCGAGAGGTTAAATTTCGCCATGAGGGTAGGATACATGGAGGCGAAGTCGAGCTCGGCTACTTCCTCGTAGAAGCCAGGCACAGGTCTGTAGGTGAGCCCTCCTTTGTCGATCAGGAGAAGCTCATCGGCGGTTTTGAACTCTTCCACTTGACTCTTTCTGAGCGGAATCAGATAGCCGTCTTTGATGGCCCTTTCCACCTCCATGGCGGAGATGCAGCTCCCGGTGGAGGTCCGGGCCACCCTCTGGAGCGGGATTTTGGCAAGACGGGCTAACTCGATTAGCCCTTCGAGGCCGCATTCCTTGATAATGAAGGAGTTCTCCAGATCGAGATGCCACCTGCCCCTGAAGGTGTAAGAGGAGGCGGTAAAGACAATCTTGCCGTAGGTAAAGTAGCTCCTTCCCCTTCTCCCGGGAACATACCCTCCTTCTTCCCTGCTAAAGGGGAGAGGTTCTCCTCTGCCGGAGGCAATTCTCCGCAGGTTGGGCATCAGGCACGAGTCGCCCCAGCGGCTTACGATGACATGGGGATCATGGCGCGAGATGATTTCCTTTAAGGAGGAAATCGGATCTTCCTCGATCGCCACCTCCTCTCCACCGACCTTCACGATGAGTCTCCCCATAGGCCTGTGGGAGGGGTTGCCGCTGCCTCCTTCCATCTCGATCTCCATGATCTCAAGAGGAGGGAGAGAATAGTCCAGTTCCCAGGGAGAATCGTTGAGCGAAAGGGAGTCAGCCGTTTTTCTCTCAAGGCGCACCTGGGCCATAGGGAATAGGCCGGTCTCGATGAAAAAGAGCTGGGCTACGGAGATGTCGGAGGTGTAAAGCTCAAAGCCCTGCTCTCTCTGCGAGACAAGGGCCTTCACGATCTTCGGGTAGATGAGAGGACAATCAACGGAGACCTTGGCACAAGGGATCAACTTGTCTGAGTAGAATTCCCTTTTTTCCTCCCACTGGAGAAAAACGGGAACTTTCCACCTGCCCATGGTCTTGATAGCTGCCGCGACGGCAGACCTACCTCCTGTGATGTAGAAGTACGGCCTGAAAGGATAGGTCAACTTGTGCGTTTTCCCCTCCTCATCCACCAGCCAGAGTCGCACCCCTTTGGCTTCCTCCTCAACGTCGAATACCCAGCATTTCATCGTAGAGAAGCTCTCGGCCTTCAGCACGGCTCCTGCCTTCCTACAACGGGCGCTGGTTGTTGGCGGCCGAAAGCTTAGTTTCTCTCAGTTCCGCCCTAAGCCTTTGTATCTCCTTTAGGAGCTCTATCAGCATGGCCATGAAGATGGGCTCCATCGGATCAGGGGTAGAAAAATAGGACGCGGGCGCAGAGTGGTATTTTGCGAAGCCAAAAAGCTCGTCGAGGAGTTCCTGGTCTTCTTTTCTCAGGACCCTTCTGAATTTGCCCCATTCGAGCTCAATGGCCAGAATCTTCTGCGTGAAGGAGAGAACTGTTCGACCCACGGCTTTATCACCTCTTCAAGAGAGCTGTTCCGTCCAGCTTGACGATAGCAATGCGGAGAGTCCCATCCGGATCAAGCTCCAGCCTGGCGGCTCTATCCGCGGCATGAATCAAGAGATCGGTGAATCGACCTCGGACATCGACCGGCGGATCTGTGGAGGTAACGAAGATCCTCGATCCTCTTTGCGAGATCTCCTTAAGGAGCATGAGCGTCTTCTTGAGAAGGGCCGTTCTTTCCCCCAGAGAGATCTCTTCATCATAAAAGGTTGTAAGACAGCCGAGGACCAGGACAATGCGGGACTTATCTCCGTTGAGGCTGGCCACCTTGTGCACAAGGGCATGGGTCTGATGGCAGGTAAAGGAGCGGGATACTAGGATCTTTGAGAGAAATTCCCTGGGCGTTCTACCTAGGGTCTGGGCCATGCGAGAGATCAGGTAGGGGTCAAAGAGGTTTCCTCCATCCAAGATCGTAACACCATAACCGCGGGACAATGGTCTTACAAGGAGCTTCTGAGCCAGGGAGTTGACCTCGGGGCGCCCATAGAGGAGAGATAACCCGCCGTCTCTGCTATGCCTGAACCAGGAAGCGCTAAAGGTTGGTATGCCTGCCATCGCGGACCACTATGGGATTTTACGTATGAGCCCCACCGCTTTCCCAAGGATGCGGAACTCGCCCCGCGTCAGCACAGTGGAGGCATAGTTTTTGTTCCCCGGCTTCAGAGTCACGGTGCGGCCCTTGCGGTAGAATCTCTTGAGCGTCGCCTCTTCTCCAATGAGGGCGGCGATGATCTCTCCATTGTCCGCCGTCTCCTGGCGCCTCACGAGCACATAGTCTCCATCCAGGATACCGTCCTCAACCATGCTGTCCCCTTTGACCTTAAGGGCAAAGACCTCTCTACCTGGCGCTATTTCACGCGCCACAGAAAGAAAACCCTCGATGTTCTCGTTAGCGAGAAGCGGTTTCCCGGCCGGAACCCTGCCCATAATGGGAACCTCTCTGGCATCGGGGAAAATAGATCTTCTCTGGGGGCTCAGGATCTCCAGGGCCCTTTTGCCGACCCTGCGGATGTAGCCCTTCTTCTCCAGAGCCTTCAGATGGCGGAAGACGCCGTTGGTGGAGACAATTTTGAATCTGGCGCCGATCTCCTGGTGTGAGGGGGCGTAGCCTCTCTCCCGGATGCTTTGGACCAGGAAGTCGAAGATCAGTTTTTGCCGGTCAGTAAGGTGGGATAGCATGAGGAGTCTTATAGTGAATTATCGTTCACCTGTCAACTGATTTCTTGCGAAGGTCAATGCCTTCGCTTAAGATGCCCGAAACAGGTGAAGGTGATTTTGGCGTTTGCATTGGTCAGCGCAGCCGCTGAGATGGTGTCCATACCGGCCGGACCATTTACCATGGGGAGCGACACAGGTCCTGCTGACGAGCGACCGGCGCACCGGGTGGAACTCCCCGCCTTTGCCATCGACCGGACTCCAGTTACCAACGCGCAATTTGCGGCTTTCCTGAATGCAGCGAGCCCGATGAATGCGGCGGGCGAGAGGCTTTATGACGTGGATGATGGAGATGCGCGCATTCATCAGAGAGGAGGCAAGTGGGTGGCGGATCCGGGCTTCGAAAATCATCCTGTAGTTGAAGTTTCTTGGTTTGGTGCGAGAGACTACTGTGCCTGGGCAGGCAAGCGTCTGCCTACTGAGGCGGAATGGGAGAAAGCGGCACGTGGTACTGATGGCCGCAAGTATCCTTGGGGGAACAGTCCTCCAGACCGGACGAGGGCCCAGTTCAATGCGGGATGGAACCAAACCGCGCCGGTAGACAGCTTTCCGAAGGGCGCTAGCCCGTATGGTGTCTTGGACCTTTCAGGTAACGCCTGGGAATGGGTTAGCAGCGCCTATCTCCCTTATCCTTATAAAGCCACCGACGGCCGGGAAGACTTAAAGGCTGGTCCTGTTCGCGGGACAAGAGGAGGGGGTCATGATTCCCCGGCCGAGGAACTGACCACGACACAGCGGGGACGAACTCTTTCCCGCAACTTCCGCTCGGGCCACCACAACATCGGCTTTCGCTGTGCTCGGTAGTTGGGCCCAGATAGTCATTTGCTACTCATCTGCGGCATGGCTCGGCTCCACTGCGAAACCACACTTTTTGACGAAGAGCCACATAGCTCTTGCTAAGAACTAATCCTTTGCGTAGGATCAATTTTTTGGAGTTTTAATGGCGAGTGCAGAGATTGTTGCTATCGGCTCTGAGCTGCTGCTCGGCCAGATCGTTGACACAAATTCAGCGTGGATGGCCCAACGGCTTACTGTTCTGGGAATGAATCTGTTCTACAAGACCGTTGTGGGCGATAATCCAGGACGCATGAAGGAGGTCATTACCCGATCACTAGAGAGGTCCGATTTGGTGATCACCTGTGGTGGCCTCGGCCCCACACAAGATGACCTTACCCGTGAGGTCGTGGCGGAGGTGACGGGACGAGAATTGGTGCTCAACCGCCATCTGCTGGAACAGATAGAACAGCGCTTTCGCCGACGGGGTTTGATTATGACCCCTAACAATGAGAGGCAAGCCTACATACCCGATGGGGCCATTCCCGTCGAAAACCCCAATGGCACCGCTCCGTCGTTTATCGTGGAAGACCCGCGGGGTGTTATCTTCGCCTTACCGGGAGTTCCGTTTGAAATGAAGTGGCTCTTTGACAACGAGGTCGTGCCCTACTTAGCGAGGAAGTTCCATCTCGCCGAGATTATTACGTACAGAGTCCTCAAGGTAGTCGACATGGGCGAGAGCGCCGTGGACGACCGCATTGGCCATCTCATTGCCAACTCGAGCAACCCCACGGTCGGCGTGCTGGCGCATCCGGGTCAGGTGGATGTGCGGATCACCGCCAAGGCCGCTAATACCGAAGAGGCGATGAAGCTGATTGGGCCTGTCGAAGCAGAGGTCCGTAAGTTGTTGGGGCCGCATGTATTCGCCATCGATGAGGAGACGATGGAAGACGCTGTGGGGAAACTGCTGCGCCAGAAAAATACGACCATCGCTGTCTATGAAGATCTTACCGGTGGCATGGTAGCAGAGCGTCTATACCAGGCCAGTCCGGAGCATTTTGCGGAAGGGATCATTAGCTCCGACCTGAGATCCATTCGGGAACTCTTGTCCTATTC
>JBOHVJ010000303.1:0-2307 GCA_050735075.1 Binatia bacterium | reverse complement strand
GCTATGGCTAACAAACTCAAGGAGATACTTAAGTAGGTTTTATCCTTCGGCAGGCCTGTCCTGACTAGCAGGCCGTTTCCTTCGAGAGCCTCAGGACGAACGGCCTGCCATCGAAGGGCTCAGCATGAACGGGAACATCATCCACGATTGCAACGAGTTTTCCGTTCGCCCTGAGCTTTAGTCGAAGGGTGAACGTTACTTTTTCAGCGAGAACTAAATAGGAGGTTCCCGTGAAAATTTCTAAAAGGATGAGTATGAGCCTTTCATTTGCGAGCTTCTTTTTAGTGATAAGTGTAGTCCTGTCTTTTTCTACAGCAAAAGCGGAGGTCATCCATATAGGGATCGCAACGCCGGGTCTCTATGAGATACCGACTGAGATCGCCAAGAGAAAGGGATTCTATAAAGAGGAAGGTCTGGAAGTTCGCAAGGTAGTGATAAGAACAGGCTTGCACATCGCATCTTTATTGTCTGGAGAACTGGATTACACGACGGTCGGGGGAATAATTATGCGGGCCGCCATACAAGGGATGCCTGTCAAAGTGGTTATGGGATTTTTCGATAGGCCGCTCCATATGTTGATTGGCAGGCCTGGGATCCAGAAGCTCACAGACTTAAAAGGAAAAAAGATCGCTATAAGTTCGATTGGTTCGACTCCGCATGTCCTGCTCAGGGAGGCGCTGAGAAAAGAAGGGATGAATCCGGATAAGGATGTGACGATCCTTTCCGTCGGCGGCTCCAGCGACAGGTTGGCTGCCCTGAGAGCTGGCTTTGTTGACGCTACCCCGCTGGACCTGGCTTATATTGACAGGACCGAAAAGCTGGGCTTCAGCAATATCCTCTATTTCGGCGATGTTATAGATCTGACTTTGGGCGGGTTAGCGACCACGAGAGAAAAAATGGATAAAAATCCTGACCAGGTTAGAAGGGCCATTAGAGCGACGCTCAAAGGGTCTAGGTTTTATAAAAGCAACAAGCAGGAAACCCTCGATATCATGCGAAGCTACCTTAATATTAGTAGCGAGTACGCCGATAAAGTCTATCAGTTCGCTCTTAAATCACTGAACGGGGAAGGAAGCATGAGCTCGGCTAGTCTCAACAATGAGATTAGGCTGGCAAAAGAGTTTCTTAAGGTGAAGGAAGAGATCCCCCACTCGCAGTTGATCGAGATGAAGTTTGTGAAGGAAGTCCTGCCCAAGCTGTAACGATAGAAAGCTAGATCAGGAGTAGCTTTGCGCCAACCTTAGTAATAAGGCAGGGGAGACATCATGAAAGTCAGCCTCTTCACAGAAATTCAGTGCACTCCAGAAGCTTCGCCGGTAAATCGCTTAGATGAGTTTCTCGAGCAGGCGGAGCTGGCTGACCGGCTCGGGTACCGAGGGTATTGGATCGCCGAGATTCATTGCCAACCCCGATTCTCGCTGCTCTCTGCGCCTTATGCCGTCCTCGGCGCTGCATCGCAGAGGACAAAGAAGCTGCGTCTCGGCGTCGCCGTGAACACGCTACCGGTTCATCACCCGGTTCAACTAGCCGAACAAGCAGCGATGCTCGACCTGTTAAGCCACGGACGGATGGATTTTGCCGCCGGGGGAGGCCATCCGCACACCCGCGTCTACGAATGCTTTGGGGTGGATCACGAAAAGACGCACGAGATCATGGAGGAGAGCCTGAAGGTTATTCAGGCTGCCTGGACAGAGGATGTAATCAAGTATGAAGGCAAATTCTTTAGCATCCCGGAAGTGATAGTCAATCCCAAGCCTATACAGAAACCCCATCCTCCGATCTATATTGCAGCGAGTTCGCCGGACGGAATTGAATTGGCTGCCCGGTTAGGGCACAACCTTTTCCTTCCCATTCACACGCGCGCCCGAGAGCAGGTGGTGGCCTTGGCGAAATCGTATTGGGAAAACCTTGAAAGGAACGGCCACGATCCTTCTCGGCGAGAGATGGGTGTTCTCGTTCCCATGCATCTGGCTGCGACGGTAACGGAGGCCAAGAAGCGAGCCCAGGATGGGATCATGAGTTACTATAAAACGATTAGAGAGATGCGCAGGAACTATATCGAATGGCTCACCGCGCAAGGCACCCCTTTGCCGAGCCGGCTGCTGAAAACCGCTATCGGGGAGTTCACATTGGAGCAGATCTGTGGCGAGTATGCAGTGATCGGCGACTCTGATACCGCCGTTACGGAGCTAAAAGAGCTCTCATCTGAGACAGGGGCAAGCCATATCCTTGCCTGGATAAACGTTGGGAACGCTCCGCAAAAGTTCGTCCTTGAAGCAATGGAGCAGTTTGCGCGCGAGGTCATGC
>JBOHVJ010000302.1:0-1674 GCA_050735075.1 Binatia bacterium | reverse complement strand
GGCACCTGCCTTCAACTTTCATCGTTACCTCCATCCGAAGAATGCGATTTACCGATGACGCCTAACGCTTTGGGTGAGCCGCGCGAGTTTTGCGAGCGCCGGACTCAAACCGGTTGTTATGCAGCGTTTAATGGCGAGATGTGGTTAATCTTGCCCTTGATGTTCCTTGCAGCCTCCCAGAGATCGACAGCACGCTGGGCATTCAACCAAAACTCAGGGCTGTTACCGAATAAACGAGAGAGACGCAACGCCATCTCCGGACTTACCGCACGCCGTTCCCGGAGCAACTCGTTCACAGTCTGACGAGAGACCCCAAGGGCTTTGGCAAAGCTCGAAACTGTCAGGCCATAATCTGGCAAGAAATCCTCACGCAGCATCTCGCCTGGATGGGTGGGGCGAACCTTCCTTTCTCTTTTGTTGGGAATGCTCATTATTGCACCTCGCATCAATGATAATCCGTTAACTCGACGTTATAAGCATCGCCATCCACAAACCGGAAGCAAATCCGCCACTGGTCGTTTACAGAGATGGAATACTGACCTGCCCGGTCTCTTTCCAATTTATGGAGTCGGTTGCTCGGGGGAACCTTCAAATCGTCCACGTGCGTTGCCAAATCAAGATATTCCAGTCTTCGCAACGCTCTTTTCCATACTTCCGACGGAAACCGTTTTGATTTACCTGTCTCGTACAACTCCGCCGTATGCCTATCGGCAAAGGTCCTGATCACACATCAAGTGTAACGTGACACGTGACACCTGTCAAACCGGCATAACTAGTGAGTATATTGGTCTACCTTGTACTATTGCGAGATTGTCGAAAACATTGGCGATTCTCCTGCCTTCCCAAGCACTTGTCAAGCCAATCCCGCAAACCGGCTAGCCGACAAACGCTGACCAAGATAATCCTAATATGCCTGCAATGGATTAAACATCTATGTCAGCAGTGAATCGGGCGGGCTAAGAACTCCCCTACCCCCACGATTAAGCACGTGAGTATAAATCATCGTAGTCGTCACGTCCTTATGTCCTAACAATTCTTGAACGGTTCGGATATCATAGCCACCTTCCAGTAAGTGAGTGGCAAAGGAATGGCGTAACGAATGGAGGCCAGCAGGTTTGAAAATGCCTGCCGGCAATCGCCGCGGTCTTTTGGCGCGAACGACTCCCTGAATCAGCCCAATCTTTTTCTCAAGAACTTCGTTGTAAAGAAAGAGGAGAGCGTTCAGCGCGTGGTTCTGTGTTGAAGCGGTTACCCAACGGTCACGGGCGAGGGCGGAGAGAAATTGGGCGATTTCTACTTCACCCATCTCTGCTGGGTGTCGTTTATTATGAAAAAAAATGAAGCGCTTGATCCAGCCGACATATGCCTTCTCCGTCATGTAGCTGTAGTGCCTCATGCGGATTGCTAGGCGGACCTGGTCAAGGAGCCTCGGCTTCGCTCCATCCGTGGGAATTTCCATGAAACCAACCCTTCGCCCTGAATGGGGTAGTATTCGTGGTTAATACTTTCAATATTTAGACCTGGGGCAATCATATTATTCAATCTAACTTCTCAATCTTCACCTCCGTATTATAATCCGGCTCCCCGGATAGGGGATCGGAGCGGCGCTGGATCAGAACGTTAGCCTCGGGCCAGTAGGCCTGAAGCGTTCCCGCTTTGACCGGTGCGATCTGA
>JBOHVJ010000301.1:0-1490 GCA_050735075.1 Binatia bacterium | reverse complement strand
GTTGAGAGCTTGGAAAAGGCCAAGCAAGACCTTGCCGACCTTGCGACTTCTTTCCCGCAGGCTACTCCGAAAGACATTGCCGCCGGGGTCTTCGGACATATAACGAAAGAAGATATGGACGGCTGTCGAATTGGCCAGTATTCGCTTTCTGACCCCGACGGTATAGTCTTAGATCTTTCCGAGCGAGAGGCATCGCAGTCGGCACATGCGCCCGAAGGATTACGTGCCTAGAGCTGAGTGGGACGGAATCGAGTCGCTTAGCCACGCCGAAATGGATAGGACGTGAGTCGCACCCGACATAGTATCAGTCTCTCTCTAGTGATTGTATTCCTGTGCGGGTTTCTGTATGGCGCTCGTGCAGAGACGCTAACCACCATACACATAGGCGTTCCAACCAATAGCGCGACTTGGTTTCCACTTTATGTCGCATGGAAAAGGGGAATATTCCGCGACCAGGGCCTTGATCTGTTGCCCGTAACCATGCAGGCCCGCACGGCTCTGGCTGCCCTGGCGTCAAAACAGATCGGATTCATAACGCAAATCGGCTCGCCGATGACGGCCATTGCACGCGGCCTGCCCGTCAGCCTGATCATGGTGCTTTGTGAAAGGTCGCACCACGTTCTGGTGACGAAACCCGAGATTACTTCGCCGGCTCAGTTACGTGACCGCGTGGTGGCCATTAGCCAGCCTGGCGGCACCGTTCATCGCGAACTGCTGTTGATCCTGGAAAAATATAAAGTTGATCCGAAGGACGTAAAAACTGTCAGCTTAGGGAGCACACCAAACGGTATTACGGCCCTTAAGAGGGGTAGCGTTGACGCGGCAATGTTGTTAATTCCTCATGATTTGTACCTGGAGAAGGATGGATTTAGGGGGCTCGTTTACGTTAAGGATGTCTTGGACTTTCCTCTGGCCGGCATCGTCGCACACAACGACCATCTCAGAGACCGGCCTGATGAAGTGAAGAAAGTTTTGGGCGGAACCCTTAAGGGAATCAATTACACGAAAACGCGCGGGGAAGACGTACTTCCTTTATTGAAGGAATTCCTCGGCTTAGAGAGTTTGGAAATGGCCAAAAAAGCCTACGATAGACTGAGAGATATTTGGTCTGATAACGGCGTTCCTTCTGAGAAGGGCTTGAGAGTCGCGGCAACCTTGGCTGAAGTACCGAGTGCTTTTCCACTCGATAAACTCGCCAATTGGTCTTTTTTAAAAGAGGCGGGGTCGTCCCTTAAAACCAGGTGAGTCAAAATGGACCAGCGCAGAGAGCGCAGACTGTGAGTCACATCCTTAGCTTTGTCTTCTTGAGTAAGCTGACTGATTGAAACCTCCCCGGGTGCAAAGGAGGAAGGGGTCGGGCTGCGTCGTCTTACTTGTAAAAGATATCCTCCAGTTTCCCTATGACAGCCGGGCAGCGGCGAAGGGCGTATTCGGCACATATTGTCACAATTAAAATGCCCCGCTTGCGCTTGAATTTCCTATCATTTGTT
>JBOHVJ010000300.1:0-3587 GCA_050735075.1 Binatia bacterium | reverse complement strand
CCTTCCCAGGTTAGGAGGCACCTTTTTTGTCCACAGAGATCGCATCAAGGAAAAGCGTGACGAGGTGAAAAGGTTTATCAAGGCCACAGCTAAGGCCGCAGATTATATCAAGGCAAATAAGAAGGGGACGGTTGAGGTCATCCAGAAGTGGTTTGCGATTAAAGACGCAAGGCTCTCTGAGGCGATCTATAGGCAAGTGCAGAATGCCTACGGGCCGGAAATCTCGCATGATTTGCTCCGCCTGCTATTCGAGTCCAGGACCACTCCGGAGGCGGGCTGGCCGGCGGGCAAGCCGCTCCCGGATATCGAGCAGTTTGTGGCCCGTGATCTGTTAAATGAAGTCCTGAGAGAGATGGGGAGAAAGGTAACGAAGTAGAGCGACTAGAACGTCTTTGCCTCCTCGGGGCGCCAGCGGCTGAGCTTAGCTTCGATCTTCTTTACCGTTAAGGTGAATACGAGGGAGATCCCCATGAAGATAGCCACCCCGACAAAGACAATATCGACCTGATAGCTACTCGCCGCTTTGGCCATCATCGCGCCGAGGCCTTTGGTCGCCCCGAAGAACTCGCCAACAACTACCCCAAGGATGGCCCTACCGATTGCCAGCCGTAAACCCACCACGATGTAAGGGAGTGAGTTGGGGAGCACCACCATCTTCATCACTTGCCACTCGTTGGCGCCAAAGGAGCGGACAACGTTCACCAGGACTCTGTCCACGTTCTTAACTCCTTCGTAGGTGTTGATGAGCAAGGGGAACAGAGCCCCGATAAATACGATCATGACCTTAGACCAAATCCCGAGGCCCAACCAGAGGATGAGCAGGGGCAAGAAGACAAGCCTGGGCGTGGCGTTGAGGGCCGTCACATAGGGATCTAACATGGCATCTGCGGCGCTAGACCTGCCCATGATGAGGCCCAAAGGGAGGCCGGCTAAGATGGCCAAGCCCAAGCCGAGGAGAAATTCCACGGCGCTGACGTAAAGGTGTGTCTGGATTTCGTTCCGGACCACTAGTTCGTAGCAAACCTCTAGGACTCTCAAAGGGGTGGTGAAGAAGAGGGACAACGCTTTTGGGAGTGCTATCACATGTGGCACAAGCTCCCAGAGTAATATGAGGAGCAGGATGAACCCTCCGCCTAAAATGTGGTGCTCTCTCTCCGTATAGAAGTTGACCAAACGAGTCATCCCGCCCTCTCTCCGGCCCGCCACGGTGCTAGCATGGCCTCCAACTTCCTAATGGCTTCTGTAAGCAGCACGGCTATGATCATCAGCACGAATATCGCTGCGAACATCTCAGGCAGGCGATAGGTGTCGCCGAATCGCGAGATGGCAAAACCGATACCCTCGGAAGAGGCGTAAAATTCTCCCACGATGATGCCGACCAATCCCCTACCGATCGCAATTCTTGCGCCGGCCACGATGTAGGGTAAGATGCTTGGAAATATGACTTTAAGATAGAGATCTTTCTCCGTCCCGCCAAAGGATTTGACGACGTTAATGAGCAGCCTGTCCGTGGATCTCACCCCGGCAAAGCTATTGAATATGAAAGGGAAGACAGAGAGGAGAAAGACCAAGACGGACTTTGCCAACAGGCCCACACCAAAGGCTAAGATGATTAGAGGGGCCAGGGCCACAAGGGGGCTTGCGTAGAGGGCCGTGAGGAACGGGTCAAGTGTGTACTCAGCCCGCCTCCTCCACCCCATCAACACTCCGATGGGGATGCCGACCACGATCGCAAAGCTAAAACCCCACAGAAACGCCCGGCTGCTGATCGCGAGATCGTTCCACAAAGCTCCGCCGAGAATCTGCTCGCGAAAAGCACCTGCGATAAGCGAGGGTTTGGTGAAGAAAAAGGGATTCAAGGGGATCACATAGGTGAGGAGGAACTCCCAAAGGATCATCAGGCCCACCACCGAGCCGGTCCCGAGCATCGGCCTCTGATATTCGTGATAAATTTCCTTAAATCCCATCCCTAGTCCTCGTGATCAGCTCTTCCTTAAGCGTGTTCCAAATCTCTGCCTTGATGTCATTAAATTCTGCCGACAACCTCATCTCGTAATCCCTGGGCCTTGGGAGATTGATTTTGATGATGCTCTTCGTGCGTCCCGGCCGTGCGCCGATAACGATCACCCTGTCGGATAAATACGCTGCCTCCTCTATACTGTGCGTCACAAAAATCACCGTCTTCTTGGCCCGGTCCCATATCTGCAGCAGCTCGGCCTGCATCAGGTCTCTGGTCTGAGCATCGAGGGACGCAAAAGGTTCATCCATCAGCAGGACCTCGGGGTCCGTAGCAAGCGCTCTGGCGAGTCCAACCCTTTGCTTCATTCCCCCGGATAGCTCATGAGGATAGTGATTCTCGAAGCCGATCAGCCCTGCCATCTTTATTAATTCCATCCCGCGCTCGCGCCGCACGGAGGGCTGTATCCCCTTGAGTTCCAGCCCTAACTCGACATTCGCCAAGACCGTCCGCCATGGCAGGAGTCCGAATTCCTGGAATACCATCGCCCTTTCCTGTCCGGGTCCGGAAATTTGTTTGCCGTTTAATCGCATCTCTCCCGTGTCAGGTTTGATCAGGCCGAGGAGGATATTGAGGAAGGTGCTCTTGCCGCACCCCGACGGCCCCACGATGCTCACGAATTCCCCCTGCGCCACATCGAGCGTAAGGCTCTTAAGAGCGGTGACGGGGTCTCTATTCTTGGGTTTAAAGGTTAGGGTGATATCTTTTGCTTGTATGCACGGAACCATCTCTTGCCTATGACAGCTCTTTTTTGAGGCCATAGTTAACACCAGTCGTATCCGACTACAAGCGAAAATATTGAGGCGAGATAGGCCTTGAAAAGATTGGTAAGACTGCAGTATAGAGGAAAGTGCATAAGGAGAGAAAAGGATGATTAAGATTAAAAAGCTCTACCACCTGGGTTTGCCCGTTAACGACTTGGACCGAGCCACTAAGTTCTATAGTGATGTTTTGGGAATGAAGTGCACCAAGGTGGGCCTCGACGTCGATAGCGGCGGCCCTTACAAAAAGGTTTACGGACAATACCCTTCGACCTCGCGCCTGTTCTTTGAAGATGAGATGTGTCTGGTTCTCTTCCAGCGGCCTAAGCCAATCGAGAGAGGAGACTTCGACGACGGTACGGCTCACATTGCTTTACAAACGGGCAAAGAGGACTTTGATCGAGCTGTGGAAGAGCTTAAGAAGGCCGGCGCAAAGGTTCTTATCGATGAGCCTGTGGTCCGTCCTACGGGAAGGGGAATTTACTTTTTTGATCCGGAAGGGAACTACATTCAACTTCAGTGTCCGGAATAATATAGTTCGTTACTCGTTGATTCGTTATTGGTTGAATCGTTCATAAGGTTAGCGAATATACGACTAACGAGTACACAATAAACCATCCGACCAGCTACCGCTGTTGCTTTTAACCCCACTAAGGCTCAACATCTGCTCATAATTGTCTTTTGTCGGCACGAGCTACCCGCCTGGCCACGGTAACGAATCCGGTGTGGGCGACCATGCGATGCTGCGGCCTCACGCTAAGCCCTTTGATATGCCAGAAGCGCATCAGACTCTCCATCGTCTCGATGCA
>JBOHVJ010000299.1:0-2510 GCA_050735075.1 Binatia bacterium | reverse complement strand
CACCATAGGTGTGGTGTAATGCGATGCCGGTTTCCAGCACATTCTCACCGCCAAGGCCGACGATAAGACGGCCCTCAACTTCGGAAAAATCTTCTTCGTAAGGTCTTATTTGCCGTAGCTGTTGAAGCCGGCGCTCATAGGCGTGCTCGTAGACTGAATTTGCTTTCTCTGCGGCTGCCTTCGCTAGACCATAAAGTACGAGGCGTTCGCCAGGATGGCTGTTATCCACGGGATCCGATTTATCACCTTTTTTCGGCACCGCAATTTGCAGAAACCGGGAGAGCAACAGCCCAGCATGGGCACCCTTTTCGCGTGCGTTATTCTTAAGAGAGCCACGGCAAGCCTGCGTGCTCATTCATCCTCTCCTCTCAACAGCGCCTCCGCATAGCGCTTGATCCAGGTGGCCGCTGTGAGCGTGTCGCGGGTGAGCTTTTGATAAACAGACAAGGGGGGCTTCACGTACCTGCTGAGCTAATTGCTCAGTAGGCAGATCCTTGGTGACGACATGAGCTAAATCAGTCAAGTAAGGCTTTGGCGCTTTTGCCTCTGCAAACGCAACGGCCTGGGCCAAGCCACAATTTTGTATTAATGCCGGAAAACGCTTGGCAAAGCGCTCATATTCGGCTTCCTCTTTCTTTGCCTTAGCATTAATTTTTCGGGTCTCCTCGTCATGGGATTGCTGTATGACACGCAAATAGGCTCTTTGGGCACGTTCTTGGTCACGAGTTGGCATTGCCTTGCTCCCGGCCAGCATTGGTTGTAGCTTGGCCACCCTTGAAGAGGCATCTCACTCGCCCCTTGCCTACGGTGGCCTTGCCGCCGATTTGCAGCGCCAGTTCTTTGGAGCAATAGTCCTCCAGCAGCTCTTGGGGTGTCGCGACATCTTTAGGAAACACCTTATCGCACCAGACCAATCCGGCAAGGATAGATTCAGCGGGTAGTGACTCCTCGTACCACAGTGCGCCTTTATCGACGGTCTTGGTTTCCTGCTTGATGCGGATACGGGCGTTGACCTCAGTGGCCGTCTCACACAGGAAGTCAAAAGAGCCATTGGGGAGTATGACAAACCGTTCTTTGAAAATCTTTAGCCATACTGCATCCCCTGGGAAGATCCAATCCTTAAGTTTGTCACTCCATGCCTCTGCGGGTGGGCAAGGTTGGCTGTCGAAATCGAGGTCTTCCAGGTAGACCTTGTCTTCATCACCTTTCAATTCGGATGGCAAGTCTTGGGGTAAATGTGCCTTATCGCCTGTCTGGCAATCGCCGGGCAGTCCAGATCCAAGACCGGCGGCATCCAAGTCCCGTTTCAACCGCTGTAAGGCTAGGGGCGAGGTCACCCAGGCAAAGGTCCCGAATAGGCTACGTACTGGAAGACAAACCAGACGCGCATCGGTGAACACCAGTGAGCCCGAATTGGCGGATTCTCCATCTTGGTCAGCGCGGCCAAAGCCGCCTATGAATCGCTCATCGTATCCTGCCTCGCCTTTCTTCTTTTTTCTCTTCTCTCCCGTTGGATCAACTCGGTCAGATATCACCCCCTTTACAGCGGAGCCGGGCGTCAGCGGCCAGCCGGTTACTTTCTCACGTATGATGGGAAGGTCAATGAAACCTACCCCCTGACCCGCTCCCACGTGCAGCGGCGTTAAGACATGCAACCAATACATTTTAACGTTTTCAGCCATGATTTATTGCCTCCCCTCGTTACCTGTCCATATCCCCCAAAGCGCGAGGCCGAAGCCATCGCGCCGGTCTTGCGCCTCATCGGAAACGGAATGTAGCCAAAGTTGCTCAGCCAGTTCCCCCGCATCGCCTTGAACGATCTCAAAAAAATAGGTGCTGCCCGCCGGAACGAGCCGTTTCAGCGCCTTGGGTCCCACCTTACCATTCTCCAGATTCCATCCTGAAATGGGTTTCCAACGCTCGATGCAAGCGCTCACGAGCCGCAAGGTAACGGATGAACCTGGCGGACAGCCTTCTAGTTTTCCGTTGATTGGTTTTAACCAATTGGCTCTCCAGCCGTGTTGGAACAATGCGGGAGTGGCTAGCACTAAACGCACTCCCTTGCCCCCCGGTCTTGCGTCACGCAACGCTTCCCGGATTTCCACCGGGCATTTCCAGGCTTGCGAGGACTCCTGCTTCCAATGCACCAGCCGCCGCTCGCCGCCAAACGGATGGAACTCATTAAGCGCCAGGAGCTTTTGCTCCCATTCCCCCTCGGCTTTTACCCGCGCCGCCAGCGTCATCCTAGAGGATATGTCCAATCCTATAGTCATGAACAGTAGTCCTTCTTCTGATGCACCTGAATGGGGGTCGATCTTCACATGCATCCGTTCGTCTTTTAGAGGGATATCCAGAAAACCCGACCCGCAGATTACCTGCTGCGGCGGAACATCGATGCATTCTTCGCTAAGCCAGCGGGTCATCATGGAACATGACCAAAGCGCCTTAGATTTCTCCGGCTTGGTGTTCTCGTTGATCTCAACAGGAACGAGGCCATCTGACAGATTGCA
>JBOHVJ010000298.1:0-5876 GCA_050735075.1 Binatia bacterium | reverse complement strand
TGCAACAACAGCGTTGGGCCAGGACTCGAAGCTCATCGAGGCGGCGAAGAAAGAGGGGGGAAAGGTAGTGGCTTACGGCTCCCTTGAGACAGATATCTGGGGAGAAGTTAAGAAGACCTTTGAAAAGAAAACCGGGCTCACAGTGGACTATTGGCGGGCCTCCGCTACCAAGGTCATGGATAGAGCCATAAGCGAGTATCGAGCCGGGAGGCCTCTCTATGACGTGCTTTTTGTGCATGGAGGATTGGGGAACTTTCTGCTCAAAGAAGGGATCATGGCGAAATATCAATCGCCTTCCGCTAAAGACTTTCCCAAGGAGCTAATCGACCCTGATCTCGGCGTGAGTTACCGACATGTCATCATTGGCGTCGTGTACAACAAAAGCGGGATCAAGCCTGAGGACGCGCCGAAATCCCTTGAGGAGCTGGTGAATCCGAAATACAGGGGCAAGCTGGTTATGCCTGATCCCACTCAGCACACCACCACCACCCAGTGGCTTGCGAGCCTCCACAAGATTATGGGGAAAGAGAAATCGGAAAAGTTTATTCGGGATTTAGCCGCGACAAAACCGATTCTGGTCGAATCTTTGCTTCCTTCCGCCGAGCGGGCTAGCACCGGAGAGACGCCGATAGCCATCACCTATGTCAAATACGCCTATATCTTCGGCCAGAAGGGGGCCCCTCTGGAATATGTGAGAGGGGGTAAGCTTCTGGGAGACGACCACTATATGGCTCTTAGCAGTAAGGCGCCTCATCCCAATGGGGGAAAGGCCTTCATCGATTACTTCCTCAGCGATGAGAGCATGAAAGCTATTGCCAAGGCGGGTGAGTTTGTGACCAGGCCGGGCATTTATCCTCCGCTGCCAGGTGCGGACAAGATCCAATACGTCCCGATGGACGAGCTGGATGCAAAGCAATATGCAGAAAAGAAGAAGGAGTACCAGAAAATTTTTCTAAGGTAGGGGCGAGAGGAAGCTCGTTGAATCACAGGACTATAGCCTTAGGGCGCGTGCTCCCGTCTTTTGGCGGGCTCGCTCGCGTTGGCTCTTTTCTAAGTCAACCTATCAATCTGGTCTTCCTTGGGGTGACAGCGCTTCTCGCCTTTCTTAGCCTCTACCCAAGCTTCTTTCTTCTTTACGGAAGCTTCACTGATGCCCCTCTCGGCGTCCCTGGCCATTTTACTCTGGGTAATTACGTGCAGGCTTACTCAGACCCTGAGGCCTACCGTCTCTTCCTAACCTCTTTCATCTTCGGCCTCGGTTCATCTGGGCTATCGGTGGTCATTGCCTTAACCCTAGCCTGGATTACGATCAGGACGAATGCCCCGTTTAGAAGGCTCTTCGAGCTCACAGCCATTATACCCAACATCATGCCGGGACTTCTGATATCGATCTCTTGGGTGTTGTTGCTCAATCCGAGCAACGGACTCATCAATGTCGTACTAAAGGTGGCATTGGGCCTGGAGACGTCTCCCTTTAATATCTATTCTCTTACAGGCCTGATCTTTGTCGAGGGGTTGATCCTGACTCCCCTGGCCTTTCTGATCATCGCGGCAGCCCTCAAGGGGATGGATCCCTCACTGGAGGAGTCGGCTAAGACGCTTGGCTCCAGCGAGTTCAGTGTCGCCAGACGAATCACCTTCCCCTTGATGAGACCGGCGATCTTGGCAGCGGGGACTTTGAACTTCGTGAGAGCTGTTGAAAGCTTTGATACCCCGGCGATCA
Source organism: Binatia bacterium (assembly GCA_050735075.1). Taxonomy (GTDB): domain Bacteria; phylum Desulfobacterota; class Binatia; order UBA9968; family UBA9968; genus JAHFAO01. The sequence goes on along the minus strand of JBOHVJ010000298.1, from coordinate 4,153 downwards.
TCGCGCTGCCTGCCAGAATCGAAGTCTTTACCACCAAGATCTGGCGCGAGGCCCTGGGCTCCTTTCCCACTAACCACAATCTTGCGGCGACCTATGGAGTAGGGATCCTCGTCATCGCCCTTCTCTTTGTCTACCTCTACCAGCATTTCACCTCACAGGTAGAGAGCTTTTCCACGGTGACCGGCAAGGCGTTTAGACCGCACCAGATCGACCTGGGCCGATGGAGGTATCTCGCTTCGACCGCAGCTCTGATCCTTCTCATCCTGATGGTACTTCTTCCGCTCATGGTCCTTCTCTTGGTGTCTCTCCTCCCTTACTACCATGTCCCCAAGATCCTAACGCTCAGTAACTACCGTTATCTCTACGAGAACGATAGGGTTTATAGTGCCTTCGGAAACAGCATCTTTTTAGCCGTTGTCGGCGCGACCCTTTGTATGTTTCTAGCTGCTCTGACCTCTTACATCACGGTGAGAACAAAAATAGCCGCAAGAGGTCTTCTGGAAGGGCTGGTTTTTATTCCCTGGGCCTTTCCCGGAACGGCGCTCGCCCTAGGCCTTCTCTGGGCCTATGTGGATTTTCCGATTCCGATCTATGCGACGATCTGGATTATCATGATCGCCTATGTGACCCGCTTCCTTCCTTACGGGCTAAGAGCAGTGACGAGCACTATCATTCAAATTCATAAGGAACTCGAAGAGGCTTCGATAGCGTGCGGGGCCGGTTTTTTTGCTACATTCCGCCGCATCCTCATTCCATTGATGAGACCTGGAATCATGGCCGGTTGGATCATCCTTGCCACCATCTTCATGCGCGAGTTTAGCGCCTCCATTTTTCTCTACAGTCCGGGGTCAGAACCTCTAGGCCCCCTGCTCTACTTTCTCTATCTGGACGGTATGCGGGGCCGCGTGGGCGCACTCGGGCTGGCCATCTCGCTCATCTCTGTCATCCTGATCGCGGTCGCCCAACGGCTCTCGCGCTGGGACACGAGATAGGAAGGGGGGTTCTTCGGGGTTTGGAGTTTTCTAAAAGGGAATTCTCTGAAATGACCCAATTCCGTTCGCCCCTTCGTTAAACTCAGGGCAGGCTCTGCATTCTTCGACATTCCAGCCGTTCGTCGCTTCGATAAACTCAGCGCAGGCTCTGAGCTTAGTCGAAGGAGACGGCTGGTATCCTCAGCGCATGCTTGTCGAAGGGCGCAATACATGAGGAGCCCGTTGCGAGTTCAGCGCAAGGGAAACGTAGCAGGCTCATGAGTTTTTGGGCTTACATTCTCCGCTGGGCAGATGGCTCTCACTACACGGGGCACACGGATAATCTTGAGGACCGCATAGCAAAAGATCAGGCTGGCGAGATTGAAGGCTATACCTCTACTAGACTGCCGATAGAACCCTTGTTTTCTGAAGAGTTCTCGACTCGGGAACAAGCTTTGGCCTGTGAGCGGCAGATCAAGGGCTGGAGTCGGAGCAAAAAGGAAGCCTTCATGAGGGGAGATTGGGCGGAAGTCTCTCGGTTAGCCCGCCGCCGTCACCCTTCGAGAGCCTCAGGGTGAACGGTTTGTCGAACAGGTAAAGCCGAAAGAGCGATCAACCGAAAAGGTCCTATCTTACTCGCGGAGAAAGCCTATGGAAAAACTCCATTTAACTGTCGCCTGTGGCGACTACGACAGAACCAAGGCGCTCCAGGACGGCACGGTTCAGGCGGAAGGGATTCGCCTCAATTATCTGCCATTGCAGGCAGAAGAGATTTTCTGGCGCATGGGCGGCCATAAAGAGTTCGATGCCTCTGAGATGTCACTCTCGAACCTAATCACCATGGTGAGCAGGGGCAATCCGCCTTTTGTGGCCATCCCGGTCTTTCCGTCCCGTTTTTTCCGCCACTCCTGCGTCTTTATCAACACAGAATCGGGTATCCAAAAACCGCAGGACCTTAAAGGGAAGAAAGTGGGAGCACCTGAATACTCGATCACAGCGGCGGTCTGGATCCGAGGCATGCTTCAGGACGATCACGGCGTCAAAACCCAGGACATGGAATGGCTCATCGGCGGCCAGGAAGACCCTGGAAGAAAGGAAAGAGTAACGCTCAAGCTTCCGCCTGAAATTAAGGTGACTCCTATTCCCGAAGATGAGACGCTAAACGGCATGCTGGAAAGCGGTAAGATCGATGCGCTGATCTCTGCACGCGCCCCCTCCTCGTTTGTCAAAGGTTCGCCCAAGGTCCGGCGGCTTTTTCCGAATTACAAAGAAGTTGAAATGGATTATTACAAGCGGACCAAGATTTTCCCGATCATGCATGTCCTAGTGATCCGGAAGGAGGTCTATGACCGTTACCCCTGGGTTGCCCGAAGTCTTTACAAGGCCTTCTGCGAGGCCAAAGAGCGCGCCATCCAGGCCATGCAATTCCCAACCAACACCCTGGCCTGTACCCTGCCCTGGCTTTTTACTGAGATAGAGCAGCTTAAGGCGCTCTTCGGATCCGACTGGTGGCCCTACGGAATCGAACCCAACCGACACGCGCTCGAGACCTTGATAAGATACATGGGCGAGCAGGCGCTCATCGATAAGACCATGAAGGTCGAAGAGCTCTTTACTCCAAACGTGGTGGGCGAATTTAAGATCTAGGCTTGCGCCATGCGCTAGCAAAACAACAAAGGTCTCCAATAAGAGTGACTAGAAAAGAGGCGGCATTTGTCCGCTCCGCCCGAGTCGCACGTCTGGGGACTGCCGACAAAAAGGGTCGGCCGCTGGTTATCCCGATTTGCTATGCCTTTGATGGCCAAGAGCTTTATTCTCCCATCGATGAAAAACCCAAACGTACCTCGCCGCTCCTCTTAAAAAGGATAAGCAATATTCGCGCAAATCCGCATGTCTCCGTTGTCATCGATAGATACGATGACAACTGGAAACGATTGGCCTATGTGCTGATCACAGGAACGGCAGAGGTCCTGCTCAAAGGACAGAAACACAAACGAGCCGTACTCCTTCTTCGTAGAAAATATCCCCAGTACCGCAAGATGTCCATCCACCAACGCCCTATGATTCGTATACGGCCCACTGATTTCAAGAGTTGGGGAAACCTATAGACTCATTTTCGATTTTAGATTTCCGATTTTAGATTAGTCCTGGCAAAAAACTTTCTGTTCACTCTTCGACAAAGCCTGCCGTGAGTAGCAGGTCGTTTCCTTCGAGAGCCTTCCTTCGACAAGCTCAGAGCCTGCGCTGAGTTTATCGAAGCGACGAACGGCCTGCGTATCGAAGGGCTCAGAGCTTGCCCTGAGTTTAGCGAAGGGGCGAACGCAAGAGGTCCCGGATTCACTGACGATGTTCCGTTCATGCTGAGCAAGCCTGTCCTGAGAGAAGGCGAAGGGTCGATGCATGAAAAATCACTTTTCCAGTGAGACGTGTTTAGCCGATTCGGAGGCTCTTTATCAGTCTCAATAGGTACTTTTCATGGAGGCCGAGGGCTTTGGATGCGGCAGCGCGATTGCCTTTAGACTGAGCAAGCGCCCCTAGGATCAACTCTCGTTTGGAGGCATTGATTGCTTCACGGTACGACAGGTTGTCAGCCGCCCTCCCAGGCCCGGTGGCTACGACTCTCGGAGGTAGGTCCTGGAGCGTCATCTTCGGACCCTGGCCGAGCACTACTGCCCGCTCGATCACATTGGCCAGCTCACGCACATTTCCCGGCCACTCATAGGTTTGGAGTTTTTCCTCCGCTTCCCGCGCTATCTCGGTAAAATTCTTCTTTGTCTCAAAAGAAAAGCGCTGCAAGAAATGCTGGGCCAGGACGATAATATCTTCCTTTCTTTCCCTTAACGGGGGAAGGATGATCGGAACAACATTCAGACGGTGGTAAAGATCTTCCCGGAAGCGGCCCTCTTTAACTGAAGCATCCAAGTTGCGATTCGTGGCGGCAATGATACGTATATCCACACTGATTGGTTTGATCCCCCCCACCCGCTCGAACTCACGCTCTTGGAGAAATCTTAGGAGCTTGGTTTGAAGTTCCGGAGAAACATCGCCCACTTCATCAAGGAAGACCGTCCCGCCATGGGCCAACTCCATCTTCCCTTTCTTAAGCTGATCGGCGCCGGTAAACGCCCCTTTCTCATGCCCGAATAGCTCGCTCTCTAAGAGTTCTTTGGAGAGACCGACGC
>JBOHVJ010000297.1:0-4535 GCA_050735075.1 Binatia bacterium | reverse complement strand
CACACAAAGCTCAGGACGAACGGCTGAGTCGAAGGGCTCGGAGTCTGCCCTGAGTTTATCGAAGTGGCAAACGGAGGAAGTCATGAAATCATCGATAATTTCCGTTCATGCTGATCCCTCGACAAGCCTGTCCTGAGTTCATCGAAGGGCTCGGGACTAAAGGCGCAGTCGAGGGAGCCTGTCCTGAGCAAAGCCGAAGGGTCGAACCACGAAGAAAAAGACGTTGAAGATTCCCCCTTCGACACGCCTGTCCTGAGTAGCAGGCCGTTTCCTTCGACAAAGCTCAGGACGAACGGCCTTACTTTTTCTTAGCTTCTCCCATCGCCTCTTGAATGAGCTTCGTGACAGGTCCCATGTCCATCCAGTCCGCACGGCCGGCATATATGTATTTGACCCCTTTTGATCGGCGACGAGGTGCCGGGATGAGATCTTTTGGGATGTCTTCCCTCATCGACTCGTAATAGTCGCCGGCTTCAGCAAATGTCTTCTCGTAAGCCATCTGCCCCTCTCGTGAAAGAAGCCAGTTAATGGCGACCTTCGCAGCGTTGGGGTGAGGGGAACGATTTAGCAAAGAAACCGCCCCCTGGGAAGGACCCACAAAAGCCCCCTCTCTGAATTGAGAGGGATCGAACATCTTCACAGGAAGACCTCGCTTGGCAACCTCTTCCACATCTGTAATGAAAAAGGCGATGGGGAATTTTCCGACAGCTAGCCAGTCCATCATCTGCCGTTGGTCCCGGGAAAGCGTAACCTCCATCTCGTTAAAGAAACGCTTGATGAATTCGGGGCCAAGCTCTGGATGGTTGTACAGAAAGCGAAGACTATGGGCGACGGTACTGACCGCCTTCGGATCATACGCGACCATTTTTCCTTTCCATTTAGGATCGAGAAAGTCCCGATAGGAGTTAAACTCCTTGCGATCGACAAGCTTAGTGTTGTAGGCGTTCTCAGCTCCATGGATGTTCCCTTGAAATACGAAAATATATTTCCCTTCGGGATCGGCAAAGTGGTGTTTTCCTCCCCACCATTTCGACTCATCCAGGACTTCGGGTAGGATCAGAACAGGCCGGACGGGATCCAAAGCCTTGGCCGGTAGAAAAACGCGATTCGGAGTGACGGCGCCGTTGATAAATAGATCCACCATGTATTTACCGGCGCGCCGCTCGGTCATGATCCGCTGCCCATAGTCGCTGCCACGCAGCCCGGTCGAGGCGTTGACCTTTATCTCTGGATATCTCTTGTGATATTCCCGGAAAACCTGTTCATAGCCGCTGCTCCCATAAAAGGTCACCTCGCCTTCCTTCTTGGCAGCTTGCAAAACCCTCTCCCATTCCGCCCGCCACGCTTCCACCGAAGCAGCGAGAGCAGGCTGCAAATTGCAAAAGATTAAGAGAGCCACAAACATCAACCTGACAAGCGATGCGCGTATCGGAAAAATAGCTTCACACATAGAAGCCCCTAATCCAGTTTTCACTGAAAAAACCCCTCTTCACCCTTCGACTTGCTCAGGGCGAACGTAAAGAGGCCTTGAAATCACTCACGATGCTCCGTTCATGCTGAGCCCATCGAAGCATGGAAAACCACTTTTCGCCAAGAGCTAATCTAAATTGAGAATATTTTTCCACTTCTCGTAGGTCTCCTTTCGCACCTCTTCCGGGAAATAACAGGTCTCTGGGTACTCCTTCATCCAATAGTAGGGCCGGCAAGCATTAATTATGGCAACGGAGTTGGTGAAATTCTTCCGTGCCCGCTCTTCTGGCTCGATCCTTGGGTCGAGCGGCGTGCTCCAGCACTCGTTGAGAATATTGATCGAAGCTGCCGGGTCACATCGGGTCGCCAGCGCCCACAGAACATCTTGGATATTGGAAGGATCGACGTCGTCATCCACTACGATGACGAAGCGGCGGTGGTAACCGTAGGTCGAGCCTAGGATTGCCAGCGCGGCCCGCTTCGCGTGGCCGCCGTACTTCTGCTTGAGCGCGACGACAGTAATGTAGCGACCCGAGTACTCCCAAACCCCGGTCACATCGGTGACGCCGGCCCTCTCCAAGGTAAGCCATAGGTTAGCCGCGCTGAGCGGAACGGACCTGCCAGAGATTCCAGGAGGAGATCCATAAATAATGGGGCTATCTCGATGCATGACAGCCTTGACCTTGACTACAGGCTCTGTGCGGGTACCGGAGGCGTAGTAGCCAGTCCATTCACCAAACGGACCTTCAGGCCTGCTCTCGACATCCGGAGGAACTATCAGCCCTTCCACGGCGAGCTCGGAGGTGGCCGGGATCGGTAGCCCCGTTTCCCTTCCTTGGATAACCTTTACCGGCTCATTCCTGATCCAGCCGGCGATCTCATATTCAGAGACACCCCAAGGCTCATACCAGCTCCCCACCCTGGTCAACACGGGGTCCTGCCCGAAGCTGATAACGACCGGACATCCCTGACCCTTGGCCCAGTATTTCTCTCTGATAAGTCGCCCATGTTTGCCTGGCGAGATCCAAATACCCAGAGTGTCTCGGTCATGGACACAGACGCGGTATGTTCCCACATTGACCCAGCTTTCATCCGGATCTTCCATGATGACGAGGCTGCCAGTACCGATGTAGCGGCCACCATCGTGGGCGTGCCAGCGTGGCGTGGGGAATCTGAGCATATCAATCTTGTCGCCCGCTTGGACATTCTCCATGATCGGGCCATCGGAGACCTGCATCGTCTTGATCGGACTAGTGCTTCTAAGTCTCTCTTTCCAAGCGCGCACCATCTCAAGCCCGCTAAGTTTGGAGTCCAAGCCGAATGCCAGGCCAGTGGTAACCGGCGAGCACACGGCGTTGGTTATAACGCGGTAACCCTTGGGATAGCCCTTTATGTTATCGAATAGCAGCATCTTGGGGCTCGGGGAGCGGGAAACAACCTCAGTGATCGCTCCGATCTCCAGATCCCAGTCAGCACCGCTCACAACCCGTAGTTCACCGGCCTGATCGACCGCCTCAATGTAATCGCGCAGGTCCCCATAGGCGATTGTTCTCGGCATAGCTATTCACTCCTTATGAATCTTCTTACTGTCACTCAGGGCTGGGCGTCTGGTGCGATAGAAGTATTTCCCGCCTTTCCTTGGCGGATTCGAGGATGGCGAGGCATACTTCCAGTGTAGCCTCGCCCCAGCGACCGTCATGAAATACTGGTCTGTTATGCACCACCGCTTGATAGAGCTCCTCGACTTCGGCCTCGCGTCCCCTTCTTCCTGCCGGAAGCGAGATCTCTTTCCTGCCTTCATCCCCGTAGATGATCAACCCATCGGCGGATTGCCGAATATCTCCCTTTTCACAACTGACCAGTGTAAAACCGAAAAATGGCTGGTGTCCTTTGCCCTGCGAGAGATGACTATATTCTCCTTCCCTCATTCCCCCGTAACGCATTTGCTCCTTTAGCAGCTCTTCTTCCTCTGGCGTTTGGATCCTCGCGAGTCTTCTCCTCACCTTTAAATTGGTTTCGGGATCCCTGGGCTGACCCCCTTCCCCTACCCACTCGAATAGTTCCGCAGTGTCAAAGTGGCCATAGCCGTTGTAGACCAAGGTCGCCGGCACGCCGTCCTGGAACTCAAGGTAGCAGAGATAGCCTCCCTCATGTTGGCGAGACGGATCCCAAATCCCGGTCATAGCGCGAACACTTCTCACCATGCCTCCGCCTATCAGTCTCACGACATCGACCTGATGGGGGCCCTGATTCAAAACGACTCCTCTGCTTGTCGCCAATTCATGTTTCATCCTCGGCCTGTACATAAACTCGTTAAAGTTCCATGTGTTGATCATGCAAAGCCTGCCCAGCTCCCCGCTTCTCACAATCTCTCTCATCTTTCTGACCGGAGGATCAAAGCTGTGCGTGTGCCCGCATAAGAGCTTTACCCCATGCTCTTCAACCGCGGCATTCATGGCCTCGCATTCTTCGACGGTCAGAGCCATGGGTTTCTCGACGATGACATGCTTGTGATGGCGAGCGGCGGTAATAACGTGCTCGGCGTGCAACTGGTTTGGAGTGGCTACGTAAACGAAGTCGACGTTAGGGCTTTTGCACATCTCCTCCACGCTATCGAATGCCTCGGCGCGATATTCGGCGCGAAACTTCTCCAAGGCATCTTTCCTGACATCCGCGGCTGCAGCGATTTTTATATTCCGGAGCTTAGCGAGAGGCGGTAGGATCTGGGTGCTCGCCACGCCAAGACCTGCCATTCCCATTTTTAGGATTGGAGCCATCAAAATTGCCTGCTCTCCTCTCAGCTATGATGCGGGGCATGAGCTCGCCCACCTTACCGGTTACTGCCACAACTCTGATTAAAGGGTATTCTCTACTGAAGGCGGCCACAATGTCCGGATGGGTTATCTCCATATCTCCCCATAGTCTTAGCTCGCCTTCTTTTTTGGCCCCCTCAAGTGTCTTCTCCCACTCCACTTGCCAAGGTGCTTTGACTCCTGCTGCTCTAACCAGGCCTACCGTGATCGACTCCTGCAAAGCCACCAGCGCAAGAGCTAAAACTGCTATCC
>JBOHVJ010000296.1:0-2965 GCA_050735075.1 Binatia bacterium | reverse complement strand
AGAGAGGCATGTTTAAAGAGCAGGGCTTTAGTGTTGAGTTTATAGCTACACAGGGAGGCCCGCTCGTCAGGGCGGGGATTGCCAAGGAGATCGACTACGTCCCTATTCCGGGGGGAGGTTCCATCGCCATGCTAAGGGGCGCCCCGATCGTATTTGTCGTCGGTCAGTCTCTGATCTCGCAATGGACGATCACGACAATCCCGGGGATCAAAAAGGTGGAAGACCTTAGGGGTAAGACCATCGGCGTCGAGAGACCCGGCTCCGCGCCTTACGAAGAGACGGTGGTAACGCTGGGCCAGTTTTTCAAAATGGAGGCCGGCAAGGACTACAAGCTTCTTAGTTTTACGGCCGAGGCTGACCGCGTGGCGGCCCTTATTGCAGGGTCCATAGACGCGGCCATCTTGTCATTTGGGCCCGCGGCAGCGGCCGAGCAAGCAGGTATGAGGATTCTCCTGCGGACAGGTGACTATATTCCCAGGTTAGGCGGGACCTTCTGGGTACATAAGGACCGAATCAAGGAAAGGCCCGATGAGGTAAAGCGGTTTATCAAAGCTATAGCTAGAGCCGCCGATTATATCAGGACGAACCGACAGGGTACTATACAAGTTATCCATAAGTACTTCGAGGTAATAAAGGAGCCAAAGGTTGCCGAGACGTTCTACAAGCAGATCCAGAATGCCTTTGCGCCGGAGATTCCCCACGACTTGCTGAAGGTGCTGTTCGACTCGCGATTGACTCCGGAAGCGGGATGGCCAGCGGGAAAGCCTGCGCCGGACATCGAGCAATTCGTGGCGCGGGACGTGTTAAACGAAGCCCTGAAGGAGATGGGGCGGAAACCCTCGAAGTAAGACGTAGGCGGGCAGTTAAGAATTTCGTGTTTTCTGCCTAACGCCTTCCGCCTGCCCACTCTCAGAACGTTTTTACTTGCTCGGGACGCCAGCGGGTGAGGTTCGATTCGATCTTCTTTACGGTTAAGGTGAAGATCAAAGAGATGCCCATAAAGATCGCCACCCCGACGAAGACAACGTCGACCTGGTAGGCGCTTGCCGCTCTGGCCATCAGAGCGCCCAGGCCTTTTGTGGCCCCGAAGAACTCTCCTACCACGACTCCCAGCACGGCCCTGCCGATAGCCAGCCTCAAACCCGCGACGATATAAGGGACCACGTAAGGCATGACCACGACCTTCATGATCTGCCATTCCCTGGCCCCAAAAGACCGCACCATGTTGATTAGAACGGGGTCAACGTTCTTTACGCCTGCATAGGTGTTAATCAGGAGCGGAAAAACGGCCCCGAGAAAGACGATCATGATCTTCGACCAAATCCCGATGCCGAACCAAATGATCAAGAGCGGCAACCAGACCAACCGCGGCGATGCGTTGAGAGCGGTGACATAGGGGTCCAGAAGCGCGTCCATGGTTCTTGACCTACCCAGGATCAAGCCGAACGGCAAGCCCACAGCGATAGACAGCCCCAGCCCGACGACAAATTCCCAGGCGCTCACGTAAAAGTGCTCCTGGATCGTTCCGTCTGCCATGAGCTGGTAGAACTTCACGGCGATTTGTGAGGGTGTGGTGAAGAAGAGAGCAACGCCCCTTGGGAGAGAGGCCCAGACCGGGATAGTTTCCCAGATCACGAGGAAGAGCGCGATAAAACCAATCCCCAGAATAGAGGGTTCCCGCTCCCTGTAGAAATTCACAGGCCCGGTCATCGAGTCTCCATCCCTGCCCGGTACGGCGCGATTATAAGCTCGAACTTTCTCAACGCCTCCGTCAACAGCACCGCTATCAAAGACAGTATGATGATTCCCACAAACATCTCGGGCAGCCTGTAGGTATCCCCGAAATGGGCTATGGCAAATCCGATGCCTTCCGAAGCGGCGTAAAACTCACCGACAATAACCCCGACAATCCCTCTCCCGATCGCGTACCTGGTCCCGGCAACAATGTAAGGTAGAGTGCTCGGCAAGATGACGTTGAAATAAAGGTGCCGCTCTTTTCCGCCAAAGGACCGGACCACGTTGATCAGCAGCTGGTCTGTGGATTTGACGCCAGTATAGGTGTTGAAGATGAAGGGAAATACGGAAAGGAGAAAAACCAAAACGGCTTTGCCGGTGAGCCCTACGCCGAAAACCAGGATGATGAGAGGTGCCAGGGCCACAAGAGGGCTCGCGTAGAGCCCAGTGAAAAATGGGTCAAGCGTGTACTCAACTCGCCTCCGCCAGCCCATGACGAGCCCGGTGGGAATCCCAACAATGACTGCCGTGCTAAAACCCCAGAGGAACGCCCGGCTGCTGATCGCCATGTCTCGCCACAGTCGCTCGCCGAGGAGGAGTCCTTTTGCGGCAGTCGCGATGTGCGAGGGTTTAGTGAAAAAGAAGGGGTTAAGCTCGATGACGTAAGTTAGAGTGAATTCCCAAAGCACCGTAAGGCCGATCAGAGAGATCAGTCCCAAAATCGACCTCTGGTATTCTTGGTATATGCCCTTAACGCCCATCGCCTGGGCCCCTGGAGATAAGTTCGTCCTTGAGCGAATGCCAGATGTTGGCCTTGATGTCGTTAAATTCGGGAGATAGTCTCATCTCGTAATCTCTTGGCCTGGCGAGCTTGATGTCGATAACCTTTTTGGTCCGTCCCGGCCTGGAGGTTATCACCACGACCCGATCGGAGAGGTAGGCCGCTTCCTCGATACTGTGGGTGACAAAGATAACGGTTTTCTTGGTCCGGTCCCAAATCTGCAGAAGTTCCGCCTGCATCAGATCTCTCGTCTGCGCATCCAGAGCTGCGAAGGGCTCGTCCATAAGGAGCACCTCGGGGTCTGTGGCCAGCGCTCGAGCAAGTCCAACCCTCTGCTTCATGCCGCCAGAAAGCTCATGAGGGTAATGATGTTCAAACCCCGTCAGGCCGACAAGGTGAATAAGCTCACTCGCCCGCTCCCGCCGTATGGAAACCGGCACGCCTTTGAGT
>JBOHVJ010000295.1:0-10463 GCA_050735075.1 Binatia bacterium | reverse complement strand
TGCTGCCACAGCCCTGGCACATCGACAAACCTTAAATCCACTATCTCCACCTTGTTCTTCTTGGCAAACTCTAACACTTCCTTCGGCGTCATCTCGGTTACTCCTCTCTTTCTCTAATTTCAACGTAGGATTCTGTTATCATATTCTTTGGTCTAGGGCTAGCCCCTCTACTCGTCCACACCATGTGAGACAGAACCAGGGAGACAGAAGACCGGTCCTCTGTCCCCCGGTCATCGGTCAGCCTAAGCGCCTTTTGCCGTTGCCATAAGCGAAGTGAGACTCGATACGTCAGTCACTTTCTCTAAACAATTGACACCTTCGATCAGGCGCGCAAGGCTCTTACCGGAGAGAAAGGGACGGGTTAATCGCCTCGCCTTATCCTCAAGCTCCGAAGGGCTTAGAGGATTCTTCGGTGTGCCTTTGAAGTTGACAACTAGGGACGTATAACGACTGCCGTTTCTGAGGCTGACGGTGACCCGCGCGGCCCGATCCCACCCTCTCTTTTCAATCTCACGGTCCACTTTGAGTTGAACCAAACGGGTCATGGCAAGGATTCTCTTATCCCGGATTCTCTTTTCATCGAAGGAATCTGGATCTCTCGGATCAAAGTAGAGACTTAAGGCGACGCAAAAGGGGATACTGTACTGCGCCATCATTAGATCCTTGGGCTGGTAAATTCCGTGATGGGTGACTAGCTTTTCTATCCCGCCAACGATGATCTCCTGGACGTCCGCTGCGGCAAATCCATGCTCTTCCCTAAGCTTTTGCAGCGCCTCGATCGGCGCATGGGCATTGATGTGACAGGCATAACGCTTGATGCAGATATTCATCGTTTCGAAATCGCGACCGAGACGATGAGTGAGAAAGGATAGCTTTGGGGAATCGGAAAATGCGCGGCAAAAGCCAAATCTCCCCTCAAGCACACTCTCCGGCCCGGCAAAACCCCGCTTAGCCAGAAGGGCCGCTGTGACCCCTCCTTCGGCTGCCTTTCCAAGGTGTAGGCGCTTGATCATCGCGCCTTCCTGACAACGCGAGAATTCAAGGAGCCCGCCCGAATAGGAGCCAGCGATTCCGAGGGCGTTGACCATCTCTCTCTTGTTTAGAACAAGGAGCCGACCGGCCGCCACGGCGGAACCAAAAGTCCCGGTCAATCCAGGCGCATGAAAACCTCTTTTTTCCAGCGAGTCCCCTGCGGCAACTCCAATGCGGGACATGACCTCACATCCTGCCACGAAAGCGGTAAGCAACGCCTTGCCATCGGCTTTTTTCTCTTCTGCAATCGCTATGGCAGGAAGGAAAGCGGTTGCCCCTGGGTGAACGCCGGCTCCGGGCTGGCGCACATTGTCAAGCTCAAAAGCATGCGCCATAACTCCATTAGCAAGTGTTGCCTGTGGAGCTTGCGCCTTCCAGCCCTCGCCCAAAACGGTACACTGACCCTTAACACCTGAGTCCCGAATGAATTCCACAACACTTCGACTCCACGGCTTTGTGGAGCCATACAGCGCGACTGCAAGTATATCCAGGATACACGCCTTGGCCCGAGAGATCACCTCTGGAGGAATATGGCGATAGCGCAAGCTGACAGCATATTGAGCGAGGAGTTGTGTTGCCCCAATCATCGACGAAAGCGACTACTTTAGCGCACTATCTTTGCTCCGGCCTCCTTAAGAACTTCTCGCATCTGTCCTGCAAGATCGTCGAAAAATTTGCCCAGTTCAGGCCCCTTGAGATACCCATCCTCAAACTGGTTTTGCTCTAAGTACTTTTTCCAACTCGCTGTCTTGGTGAAGCGGTCAAAAACTCCTTCCCAATATTGAACCACTTCCCCTGGAACTCCCGGCGGAGCCAGGACCCCCCGTGCTTGGGGTATGACCGGAATATCGATCCCCTGTTCCTTGATAGTTGGCACGTCAGGGAATAATGGCAGCCGCTTCTCAGTCAGAGCAGCGATGACTCTGAGATTGCCTACCTTGATATGTTCACCGGCTTCCTGAGGCTCTATAACCATCATCTGCACATGTCCGCCAAGGAGATTGGCAATCCTCTCACCGCCACTTGGGAAAGAGACAAAGACCCATTTCGCCCCGGTGGCCTTCTGGATAACCAGACGGACTAAATTGTCTCGGCCTGTCACAGAACCCCCAGACTGTTTAAGCTGGCCCGGGTTCTTCTTGGCGGCTTCGACAAAATCCTTCATGCTCCTGTAGAGTGAATCCGCCTTCACTGCAACCACAGCAGGCTCCAAAACTAAGCGCGCAATGGGAGTTAAATCCTTGATTGTGACTTTTGCCTCAGCAGTCGTTAAGGGATTAGTCACCCAGACCCCGGTAAAGAAGCCGATGGTGTGATTGTCCCCCTTTTTTTCTGCTAGGTAGGACATAGCAACGGCGCTTCCTCCACCCGATTTGTTTACAACCTGCATGCGCTGCGGCAAGAGCTTTTCCTTCTCCGCCATTTCGGCGATAGCCCGAGCAAAAATATCAGAGCCGCCTCCAGGACCGGTGTGGACCACCACCTCGATGGGTCGGGCAGGCTTAAAGGCCTGGGCAAGAAGAGAACCCGTAAAGGCAACAGGACCGCTCAAAACCATGGCAAATGCTAGTAGGACAGTTGAATACTTTCTCGGCTTCATTGCATCTCCTCACTTTCATTTTTTATTAACATCGCATCAAACCTCTTGACCAACGGCTTTGACCTTCCACGAGCGAACCTTGTGAAATAGAGGAATCAATAGAATCATCGCTGCTAGGAATAGCATCCCCGCCGATAAAGGTCTACTAACGAGGATCGATAATTGACCTTGGGACATCATCAATGACTGACGCAACGCCCGCTCCATGGCGTCACCCAGAACCATCCCCAAAACCAGCGGGGCCGCGGGAAAATCGAGCTTGCGCATAAGGTAACCCAGCAGGCCAAAGAGACCGAGCATCCACACATCAAAAAGACTGTGGCTCACGCTATAGACGCCCACAATAGAGATACCTAAAATGGCCGGATAGAGGACAAAATAGGGGACGCGCAGAATCTGGGCAAAGAGGGGAACCAGAGGCAGGTTCAAGATGAGGAGCATGACGTTTCCAAGGTACATGCTCGCCACAAGTCCCCAGAAGAGTCCGGGATTCTCCTGCATAAGGAGCGGGCCCGGTCGAAAACCCCAGAGGATCAGTGCGGCCAAAAGGATCGCGGTTGTATTTGATCCGGGGATGCCCAGAGTCAGTAAAGGGACCAGAGAGCCGGCGGTATCTGCGTTATTGGCCCCTTCAGGGGCGGCCACTCCCTCGATGACACCAGTGCCGAATTTCTCCGGATGGCGCGAGAAGGCTTTCTCGATACCGTAAGAGATAAACGAGGAAATGGTAGAGCCGGCACCGGGAAGCACGCCGATCAGAAAGCCTATGACGGAACCGTTTAAAAAGGCGAAGCGGCAATCCTTGATGTCCTGGAGGCTCGGCAGTAAATTGCGGATCCCCTTTGGTATCTTGAAGAGTTCCGTACCTCCCCGAGATTCCATGTTCACCAGGACCTCACTGACAGCAAAGATCCCGATGCTCACAACAATAAAATCGACGCCATCGAGCAGGTCCATCTGTCCGAAGGTAAATCTTGATTCGGCGGTAAAGAGATCTATGCCGATGCTGGCAAGCCATAGGCCGAAGAGCGTTGCCAGGAGCCCTTTGATCATCGATTTGCCAGCCAGGAAGACAACCATAGTGAGGCCAAGAGCCATCAAGGCAAAGTATTCTGGAGGGCCAAAGCGTAGGGCAAACCTGGCCAATGGCGGCGCCACCAACATCAGACCCAAAACACCCACGGTTCCTGCAACGAATGAGGAGATAGCGGCGATTCCTAGAGCCGCTCCGGCCCGACCTTGACGCGCCATCTGGTAGCCGTCGAGGCAGGTCACAACGGAGGCCGACTCCCCCGGTACATTCAAAAGGATGGAGGTCGTTGAGCCACCGTACTTGGAGCCATAGTAAATACCCGCCAACATAATGATGGCCGTAGTGTGATCCATCTTGAACGTGAGAGGAAGAAGCATAGCGATGGTTGCAGGAGGGCCTAGACCAGGAAGCACCCCCACAATAGTCCCAAGAAAAACTCCCACGAAACACCAAAAAAGGTTTGCCGGGGTCAGGGCTATTGAAAATCCTAGGAGGAGATTTCCTAACGCTTCCAAGCCTGTTAACCTTTTTTCAGAAACCCCATGGGCCCGAGGGTAAACGGAGCCCAAGGGTCAGCGCGAAGATCAGATGAAATCCTAGCGCCAGGCCAAGACCCACGCTTATTGCCGTAACTAGAGAGCGCCCCTCCAGGGAGAAGATAAGAAAGGCAGTCAAAAGAGCGAGACTTAGAGCAAACCCGAGCCAAGGAAGGAGAGCAAGCCCAACCATCAAGGCCAACCATCCGCCAAGGGATCTTCCTGCGAGATTGAGGAAGCGAGCGTCTCCTTCTCCCGCCTTGGAAGAAATACAGCTAAACCCTAGCAGGAGCGCAAGAGCCAAAAGCCCGACTCCAATCCACAGTGGAAAAAATCCAGGACCGGGCCCGAACTCGGAGGCATAAGGGAGCCAGAAGGCTTCATAGATCACAAAGAGCCCGAAAACTCCAATGACCACTGAAGCCGCAAGATCCGCTTTGTTCTGGCCGTTCATCGGGCTTACGCGCTGGGCCGTTAAAACTCGTTATGAGGTTGTCAAAGAGCTTTCATTGGAGTTTCGGGTTTTGACTAACTTTGAACTCCTAAATGCGACGGCCAGGGTGACAGTTTTTCAACGACCCGCTGGAAAGTGTTTTCTCTCGAGAACATAGTTGATCTGTTCAGACTCGTGAGCATGAGGCGTGGTATGGTAATCACGACGCTTTTCTACCACAACTCCTTCGGCATCCGGACTCCCTGAAAGTCTTCCTCTTTCAGAGGGTTGAGCGGCTCAACACCAATCATACGGAGCATTTCGTAGAGCTGCCTTAGGTGATGTGCTGTATGACTCAAGACCTGATGGAGTAGCTCATGGCCGTTGGTCTGGCCGGCGTAGCCGTCGATCGGTCGGTCGAGCTCTTCAGTAGTCAAATTCTCTGCGGCCTGCTTCAGTCGGGCGCGGCTCTCTTCGCCAAACCGGGCTAGGGCCTCCATGTCTCTAAAAGGTTTCGAATCTTCAGCATAGGTGAGCTTAAAAGAGCCGTCGTACTTCTGCGATGAAATAGCGTCTAGAGCATGCTTAGGATCGGCTAGGATGTGGTAACAAAAAACTTTAAGGGGTCGATCCCGATCCGGGGATCGCCACATGAGATGGCTGGGGGGAACTTGACGGGCTCCGCGGATCACCGCCGCGAGAATCTTATCAAAGGTCTCAAAAAACCACGAATTAGCGACTCGTTTTTCTTTTCTATCGGACAACCTGAAGAGTTCTGCCAGCCCCTCGCGGTTGAAGCCCAAAATGGCCTTATCTCCCACCAGGGTGACTGGAACCTTGCGGAATCCCAGGGACTCCAGCTCTGCTAGGGCTTGGTGATCATTCTCAACATCCCTGGCCTCAAAAGAGATACCATTCTGCGAAAGAAACTCTTTCGTGCTGCTGCAGCTAAATCAACCAGGTCGGTAATAGACTTTGACCGTTTCCATGATTATTAAAGGGATTGAACAGCTTAAACGTCTTGAACGTCTATTGTTAGTCCGCTTCGGCCTTTTTGTATCTTTCCTTAGGGACAATCTCCAAGACAATTCCACCCGGGGCCCGGAACTTGACCGGAATCACTCCAGGGCCGCTGATGATCTCACAGCCAAGCTTGCGAATCTCAGCCAGATACTTATCCACGTCATCCACCTCAATGGCAAAGTGATGGATGCAAGGCCCTTGCCCCGCAGCCTTAGCCTCAGCCGACTCCTCGCTGTCATATTTGATCAAAGCGAGGTCGATCGCTCCATCGCTTAAGTGACGTGAGGTGTGATCTCTTACCTTACTGGTCTCAACCGACACAAAGCCAAAGACCTTCTCGTAGAATTGGCTGGTTTCATCCAGATCTTCAACTTTAAGAGCAATATGGACAATGCGGGCCATTGATACTCCTCGTCTTACAGCGTGGCTGTCCTGTATCACGGCAGCGGGTCGGAATCAACCCGCATCGGTCACCTCGGCAGGCAGAGCGAAATGAACGTTCTCCTCAACAAAACCTACGTTGGCTATCTCCGCTCCTCGCTGCTTAAAGTAATCCGCTGTTTCCTGAACCAGTCGCTCTGGCACTGATGCGCCCGATGTGATCCCCACCCGTTCGACACCTTCCAGCCATGCAGGGTCGATCTCGCGAAAATCATTGACTAGGTAGGCCGGTATCCCTTTGGCGCGGGCCACCCGGCAGAGCTGGTTGGAGTTCTCACTGTTATGCGAGCCAATGACAAGGACTAGATCGACCTCGCGGGCCAACTCTTTCACCGCATCCTGGCGATTCTGAGTGGCGTAGCAAATATCCTCCTTGGGTGGGGTGATCATCCGAGGAAATCTCTGGCGCAGGACTTCGATGATCTCTCGGGTATCATCGACACTCAAGGTAGTTTGAGTCAGGACTATAACTCTTTCTTGATCAGGCACGCTGACCTGTCTGGCCTCCTCAATGTTGGCAACGATCTGGATCCGCTCCGGTGCCTCGCCGCTCGTACCGACTATTTCATCATGATCTTTGTGGCCCACGAGGATGACCCAATATCCCTTAGCAGCAAACTTGCGCACTTCCCGGTGCACCTTCTCCACCAAGGGACAGGTAGCATCGATAATCATCTGAAGCTGTTTTCTCTTGCTTTGTTCCCAGACTGCCGGAGAGACCCCATGGGCACTAAAGATCAACTTCGCCCCTAACGGGACCTCCTCTACCGACTGGACAAACGTAACTCCCCTGCGAATAAATTCTTGAACCACGTAGCGATTGTGAACGATCTCATGAAAGACATAGAGCGGTGGGCCATGCTTCTGAAGCGCTCGCTCTACTATCTCTACAGCCATCTCAACGCCGGCACAAAATCCTCGAGGTTGAGCTAGGATGACTTTTTTAACTGCCATAGATCTAGGTTAGTCTGGAGCAACAGACAGGTTGTGTCAACCCTTTACAGGTTGTTGAAAAACACTTCGGTCACCCTTCAACCAGCTCAGGGTAACCGGCTAAATATACGCAATGACGTACAGCTACCGTTCGTGCTGAGCTTGTCGAAGCACGGATAATTCCTTTTTCAACTGGCTGTTTAGGTCTCCTTCTCGAGAGAGGGGGGGGGCTTCGCGACAGACCCCCTCTCTGGTTACAAGAACTCAAGGATCCTCTGCGCTGCGACTTGAGCCCCATTTAGAGGAACCGCCGGCCAGTTTTGCTTTTTCTCCAGCAGTCGCTCCAGACAGGGACCTAGCTCTCCTGCCAGCAACTCTTCCTGAGGGATGGACTCACTGGTAGCCCAATGATTCAGGGCCTCCACCAGGAAGGGATCTTCAGGGAAGTAGCCACGCGGGGTATAAAGGATCGGGACCTGATGGGCAATAACATCAGCAACAATACCGTAGCCTGGCTTGCTCACCACCACATCCGCCGCCCGCACAAGATCTTCAAAGTGGAGTTCGGCCTCGGGGAGAACGAGAAGACTTTTTTCTTTTTTCGGAGCTCCTCCGGTGGTGACAAAAAAGAAGTCCTTGGTGCCATTCATCTTCGTCCAAGGTAATCGCTCCAACCCGAAGCCACCGAAACTCACGAGAACGACTACCGCGCTCGCGGGCAGACCAAATCTCCTTCTCGCCTCCCTTTTATCCAAGGTCGAGATGCGCGTAATCAGAGGGATAGAGATGAGATTGGAAAAGACTCCCAAATTACAGGGAAAGGGAAGAGCCAACCCCAGCGTGGCCTTACGATAGAAAACCTCCATTTGCTGAATAAGCGGGAGAAAAGCGGGGAAGTCTGGGAGATAGGCTCGATAGATCCAATCCCAAGTAAAATTAGTAATAGCGACCGAAGGGAGGAAAGCGCGCGCGGCGATCTCAAAGCAGAGAGGGGGGATATCCCCTAAGATCAGACGGATCTTCTCTCTTTTGATGAAAACGGTCTCTTTTTCAATCAGCCTCGGAATCGCCTCATGAAGAGCCTGGCAGGTACGGAGAGTCTCCTCCAGGTTCATCTGCAGACTGTCCTTATGGACGACGCCTACATCAACAGACTCTTTGTAATAAGAGATCGGAAAGAGAAGATCCTGGAAAAGCCACTGTGGAGCCGTTGTCCTAACGTGGCATTCGATTTCGGGACAGATTTCCTTTAGGCTCCGAATCACCTGGCTAGAGCGGACCGCATGGCCATAACCATGGCCGGTTATATAATAGGCAACCGATATCAAGCGTACTTCTCCCAAATTGGTTTTTTCACTATCTTCCCATTGTCAGACATTTGATGGCGATTCGTCAATCGGCTGTAGGCTCTCGGTCAAAAAGTGTGCTCTTTCCTCGGCAAGAAATAGGCCTGTGCCTAAGCAATGGTTCAAGCCGTTCAAGTAGTTCAAATTGTTTAAAACGGCTTGAACGTTTTGAACTCCCTCCGTCTGGCTTTCAGGCTTCCTCCCCACGGATGAATGCTGAAAGATCTTGCAGTGCTTGAAGAAACAAGGTAGGAGTTCCTAGGCTTCAGAAGCAAGGAGGTATCGGGTATGACCGGAACGGTTAAAAAGATCATCAGACAGAAGGGCTATGGCTTCATCGTCCCAGACGACGGCAGTGAAGATATCTTCTTTCACCGAGGGAGCCTGGCACCGAGAGTCCAATTCGAGGACTTTAATGAAGGAGACACGGTACAGTTTCAAACCCGGAAGGGGGAGAAGGGGCCCGTAGCCTTCGATCTGAAACTGCGCTAACCCAAGCCCAAACTGCTCCGCTTGATATATCAACATTTGTTGATATATACTCATTTTGGTGGTCAGCCTTACCGATAAGCAGCACCAAGTTCTCTCTTATATCCAGAAAACAGTCACCAAAACAGGCTCATCTCCCACTATTCGTGAGATCGCGTCACACCTGAGAACCACCGTCAGGTCAGCCTACCAGCACGTGGTGGCTCTGGAACGAAAAGGGGCTATTAAAAGGCGACCTGGGCATCGCGGTATTGAGTTCCGGTCCCGGGGCTTACCCATCCTTGGAAGGATTGCGGCAGGCACACCTATATTAGCAGAGGAGAACCTTGATGGACGTCTTGAGTTAAAGGACATTACAGCCGGAGATGACGGGAAACTTTTTCTCTTGAGAGTGAAGGGGGATAGTATGATAGAAAGAGGAATCAATCCGGGAGACCTTGTCCTTATCCGTCAACAACCCACTGTGGAAAGCGGGAAAATTGCCGCTGTCCTAATTGAGGATGAGGCAACACTAAAAGTATTCCGCGTCAAAGATAGAAAAATCTATTTGGAACCCGCAAATAATAAATATAAGCCGATCCACTTGGACAAATCCAAAAAAATTCAAATTCTTGGCAAGGCGCTTATGGCTATTCGATTTTTAGAGAAAGGGAGGGCTCTATGAAGTATGGCCAAAGAGCATCCAGCTTTATTCGAAGGTTTGCCGGTCCTGGAGAGGATTCCAGCATTGTTTGTTTTAAGTTCTGGCAATTAGTGCCTGCGGGTGGTTGTCCTTTTCGCTGCGCCTACTGCTTCCTCCAAACAGTGCCATGGTTCCGTTTCAAGCCGGATGAGCTTTACGGCCTCGTCTACACTAACGTTGACGACATGGTTGAGGAGCTAAAGGAGTGGCTTGAGGACGTCGTGCCAAAGATGCTTATTGTTGGCGAGCTACAAGATGGTCTCGTTTTTGACACGGCCTTTAAAAAGGTAACCGGCAAGCCGCTGACTCACTGGATCATCCCACTCTTCGCAGCCCAGAAGCGCCATAGACTTATCTTTCTTACGAAGTCCACGGAGATACAACATGCCCTAAAACTTGAACCCACCGATCGTGTAGTTCTCTCCTGGTCTGTTAATGCCGAGGAGGTCGCTCGCCGATGGGAGGATGGTGCTCCCCTGCCTTCAAAACGGTTCGCAGCCGCGGAGAGCATGAAAAACGCAGGCTGGCCAATCCGGTTTCGCCTCGACCCAATGATCCCATACGAGGAGTGGCAGAACGGCTACGCCGAAACAATCGACAGGATAAATTCTATAGGGCCGGAGATGGTTACGATCGGATCTCTGCGAGCTACTTCAGGCAAATCTCTCCGCTCCGCGGCCAAGACGAACGGCAGGGATGCCTCTATCTTTGATTATCTGACGGAAGATAAGGACCCTTCTGGCTTCAAGTATCGTCTCCCCTTCAAGACTCAGGTCGAGTTGTTCCGCTTTGCGGTGAGGCGACTAAAGGCAAACATCACGCCGGCTTTGTGTAAGGAAGATATCAGTCTATGGAAAGAGATTGGACTCAAGTTCAACGGGTGCCATTGCTTGCTTGGAGGGAATGATCCTTTGG
>JBOHVJ010000294.1:0-3878 GCA_050735075.1 Binatia bacterium | reverse complement strand
GGCAGGCACAGCCACCGCTGAACTCACTCCCGGCACGATCTCAAACGGTATCCCCGCTTCCGCCAAAGCCTCTGCTTCTTCCGCTCCTCGACCGAAAATAAAAGGGTCGCCCCCCTTGAGCCTGACCACACAGTGGCCGCATCGAGCATAATCGATCAGGATATAGTTAACCTGCTCCTGAGGGAGAGTGTGGAAACCGGTTGACTTACCCACAAAGATCCGGATGGCATCCGGGGAGGCCTGGTCGAGGAGGACCGGACTCACCAAGCGGTCATAGATGACGACCTTGGCCTTCCGGAGCAGCTCCAGGCCACGGACTGTGATAAGACCTGGGTCGCCAGGACCCGCGCCAACAAGATAGACCCTGCCTAAAATCGCTCTTGGCATCTCCTACCTCTGCTTGTGAAATAAATCCCTGCACGCAGATTCCAGAATCTCCTCAAGGCGCCGACGCCGCTCCTCGGCGTTTGCGCAGTCGTGCATCAGCGCACGGCGCTGAGCACCGACCGACTCTAATGCCGCCCGATATTCCGGCCCCAAGAAACTTTTCAGCTCCTGTCTCAAGCGCTTGGCAAAGCCTGGGCTTTGGCCGCCCGTGGAAATCGCTACAGTGAGGTCGCCGCGCCTAAGCAGCGCCGGGCTTATGAAGTTTCAGAGTTCAGGGCGATCCACGACGTTCAGCAGGACCCCTTCAGAGCGCGCCTCCTCAGCCATCTCCTTATCAACTTCCGGAGCACCGGTGGCTGTATAGGCTAAGAAGTAGCCCCTAAGATCGCCTCTTTGATAAGGCCGCATGTGTAAGCCCAGTTTCCCGTCGTGAGCTAGCCTCTGGATCGCCTCCGTTGCTTCCGGGCTGATCACGGTAACCCTGGCTCCTGTTCTGAGGAGACCCTCCACTTTTCGAGCTGCGATCTCGCCCCCGCCCACTATCAAACATAGGCGGTTCCTTAAGTCCAAAAATATGGGATAGTAACTCATTTACGTATCCCCCTGAGGAAAGTCTAAAACTCTTTTGACCCTCACGGCGCAGGCCTTTAGCTCCGGCTGGCGCGAGACAGGATCTCTAGCACTAATCGTAAGATTGTTAGCTGCTTTATAAAAGCCGAACTGCCTGCCCCAGTGAAATGGCATGAAACATGTCCCTGGTCTGATTTCCTCCGTAACCCGGACCTGGACCATTGCCTTGCCACGCCGGGAGATCACCTCGGCGAAATCCGCATCACGGATCGCCCACCTCTTTGCATCCGCCGGATTCATCTCCAAGAAAGGTTCGCGGCAGCTTTTGAGGAGACTCTCCACCTTTCCGGTTCGGGTCATCGTGTGCCACTGGTTCTTCACCCGACCCGTGGTTAGCAGCAGAGGGTAGTCTTTATTCGGAGACTCAAAAGGCCCTTGATGCTCAACCGGAATAAAGTTTGCCCGGCCATCAGGGGTCGGAAAGCGAGCATCGCTGTAGAGTCTTACTGTCCCAGGATGCTGAGGAGCCGGACAGGGCCATTGGAGCGGACCCTCTTCTTTCAGCCTTTCATAACTTGCCCCTGAGTAGTCACATAGGGTTCCTTTTGTGAGTCGCGCAAACTCGGTAAAGATCTCTTCAGCAGACTCGTAGGGAAAAGCCTGTTGAAACCCCATCTCCCGGGCGAATCGGGTGAGGATCTTCCAGTCTGGCATGGCCTCTCCAGGAGGGTCTGTAATCTTTGGCATATAAGTGACCCGTCTTTCTGAGTTGGTCATCACGCCTTCTTTCTCCGACCACTGGGCAGCGGGAAGAAGGACATGGGCTAACTGGCTCGTTCCCGTGGGATGGTAGGCATCTTGGACCACAACCAGCTCAGCTTGCCTGATAGCCTTCTCAATAAAATCGGTATCAGGAGCTGAGACCGCTGGATTGGTGCAAATAATCCAAAGCGCCCTTACCTCTCCTCGACTTACCTCCTCAAAGAGATCCAAAGCAGAGAGACCCGGCTCTGAAGAGATATGCTCGGAAGGAATTTTCCAAGAGCGGGCGACTTCCTCCCGATGGAGAGGATTTGTAACGCTCCTGTAACCAGGGAGAAGGTGAGCCATGCCTCCCACCTCTCTTCCTCCCATAGCATTCGGCTGTCCGGTTAAAGAAAAAGGGCCGCATCCTGGTCTGCCGATCTTCCCCGTGGCGAGATGGAGGTTGTGGATGGCGTTATTTTTGTGTACCCCTACGGTGCTCTGGTTGACACCCATGCTCCAGAGCGTGAGGGCAGCCTTGGCCTGTCCGAAGATCAACGCAGCTTCGACAATCAATGGGGCCGGGATATCGCAGATGTTCGCCGCTACCTCAGGAGAGTACTGCTCGACGAGAGCTTTAACCTTTTCAAAGTGGCGGGTATGTTGACCGATAAAGCGCCGATCCACCATTCCCTCCCTGATCAGGAAATGGAGCATGCTGTTGAGCAAGGCAATGTCAGTCCCCGGCCGGATGGGGAGGTGAAGATCGGCGAAATCTGCGGTCTCGGTCCGGCGTGGGTCCACGGCGATGATCGTAGCCCGCTCCGGGTCGCTCATCTTCCTCCGTTTGATCCGCTTAAAGGTAACCGGATGACAATCCGCGGTATTGGTGCCAATGAGCAGAAAACAGTCCGCCAACTCAATGTCGGCGTAAGAGGAAGGAGGACCGTCGGAGCCGAGGGAGGTCTTGTAACCGGCGGCGGCGGACGCCATGCAGAGACGGGAGTTCGTATCAAAGTTGTTGGTTCGGAGGAAACCCTTGGCCAGCTTGTTGCCAACGTAATATTCTTCCGTGGTCAGTTGTCCCGAGCCATAAAAGGCAATCGCTTCAGGACCGTGTTCCTCGATGATCTCACGAAATTTCGCGGCAATGCCCCTCAGGGCTACCTCCCAGGAGACCCGAGTAAAGGGTCCATCTTGACACCTGCGCATCTGCGGGTAAAGAAGACGATCAGGGGTCCTGAGAGTTTCCGGAAGATAGACCGCTTTAGCGCAAATGTCACCTAAACTAGACGGATGATCGGGATCTCCCTTGACCTTGGCAACCGACCCGTTTTTCACCCCGGCAAGAAGACCGCAGCCTACGCCGCAGTAAGGACAGTATGATTTTACCCAGCGCTGAATGTTTCCATTGGATGTTTCCATACCAATCTCTCAGAACGAAACTCCTATTTCCTCTCGCGCCCACTGCCGGCGCCAGCCCCTCTGCACATAGCCGAGGAGCAGCCCGCAACCCGATGCCGCGAAGCAACAGATAAGAAACCCGCCGCCGTACGAGCCGCTGAGCTCCTTGGAGAGTCCAAGGAGAGAGGGAAGAAAAAAACCTCCGAGCCCCCCGGCCGCTCCTACGACTCCCGTCACCACGCCGATCTCCCTCTGGAATCTTTGCGGCACAAGCTGGAACACCGCTCCGTTGCCCATCCCGAGCGCGCCTATGGCTAGAAACAGCGCAGCGACGGTCCATGGGAGAGGCGGGAGCCGGCTCACCAACAACATCAGACTTGCAACTGAGCCGAAGATTATCAGCAAGCAGCGGGCGCCGCCCCAGCGATCCGCCAGCAGTCCTCCGACAGGACGCAGAAAACTACCGGCAAGGAGGCACAGAGCCGTGTAATTGCCCGCCATCACTCGGCTCACGCCGTACTGGTCGTGAAAAAAGATGTTAAGAAAACTTGCCAATCCCACGAAGCCTCCGAACGTGACCATGTAGAAAAAATTAAACCACCACGTGTCGGGTTCTTTGATCACACGCAGATACTGAACCAACTTTTGCGCCTGCGGTTTGGCGGGGCTGTCCTTGGCGAAGAGAAGAAACAGAGCAAGGGTGACGATCACGGGAATGATAGCGAGCCCGAAAACTCCATGCGCGCCCACCCGCTCGGCCAGGGGGGGAGCAA
>JBOHVJ010000293.1:0-5909 GCA_050735075.1 Binatia bacterium | reverse complement strand
GGGGGTATCAGGCCTGACCTCCTACTCCTTATGTCATACTTGCTATGCCGTCAGGGAGGCCGGCACCTCACCGAAGGCAATCGATTTCCCGTTGTAACTCGGCAGCAAGCGAAGGGTCGAGCTGCTGTAAAGTAGCGTAGCGCGCCTGCGCTTCATTAACATTGCCCCAAGCCAGATAGGCAAGCGCAAGATTAAAATGCGCCTTTGGATTTTCAGGTTGCAGGCTTATGACGCAATTAAACAGATCACAGGCAGCAGTGTACTCGCCTAATTCATACAGCGCCATGCCGAGGTGAAAGTGCGTCTGAGGATCTTCGGGCAGAAGGCGCATGGCTTGTTCTAGCGCTTCGACTGCCGCCGCATATTCAGCACATCGAAGATAGGCAAGACCCAAGGCCCTGTAGGCTTCACCACGATGAGGGTCATAGCGGATAGCCTCCCGCAAAGGTGCTATGGCCTGCCCGAACTGCTCCCGCTCCAGATACTCCAAGCCGAGCTGGTGGTGGGCCTCTACAAAATCAGGCTGCACACGAATGGCCTCGCGAAAGGCCGATACGGCCTCTTCATGCTGTCCTAGCTTTGCATAGGCAAAGCCCAGATTGGTGTGGGCCTGAACAAAGACAGGCTTGAGGCGGATTGCCTCTCGATATGCCGCCAGGGCGCGTGGGTAGTCTCTCTGCCCGACGTAGGCATTACCCAGATTATATTGGGCCTCAGCCAAATCTGGCTGCTCTTTGAGGATCTCCTGAAAGGCCGCAATCGCCTCAGCAAATCGTCCCTCCTGAAGAAGGCGAAAACCCTCAATGAAATCTGACTCTGACATCAGGCGTCCGTGGCTAAGGGCTTGAGTTCCCGTTTTCCCAGGCGCACGGCGGCGCTCTGGGTTATCAGCAGATGCTCGCCTAGCTGGACAATGCGGTTCTGTTGCGTGATATCTTGGATCGCGCTTCGTTTCATTCTGATCGCCGGCTTAAAATTAAAGGTCATTCCAGGCACAATCACGATGTCGGAGTCCTTCCGTGAGTTTGAGGGACCTAAGCGCGGCCTGGTCAGGTTCCCGATGCCGCTGCTATGGAGCATCACGCCGGAACGATCCTCGGCATTGAGCTTGTCTGTGACCGCCGCGTAATGATCGACGAATTGGCCGCAGGTCGTCTTGCCGGGAACGATGAAGGCCAACGATTCGAAGAAGATCTTGATGGCAGTTTCCATCGCTGCGCGGTAATATTCGAATCCTGGCGTATCGCGCCCGCCGACAAAGATCGAGTGATTGACCTGGGCTCGATAGCCCTGAACAGTTGCGTCGATCTCTTGGCTGATGATATGCCCCGGCTTGAGCGGGTCAGCGGTGGGGGCGCCTAAAGTCGAATTCGACTCGGAATCGATAGAAATCGAAAGACGGGTTGGGTCTTCCCCGGTCTCGGCAAACATGACGTTAAAAGTCTGAAACCAGATGTCGCCTTGATGTCTGGCTGGCGGCCGCGCGATTCGGCGGATCGTCTCGATGGCCTTTTCTCCTACAGCGACGCAGCGCCGGATCGCCTCATGCTCCTCGGCGCTCTTAACCATCGCAACCTCATCGATGGGTCCGGAGTCCGGACCCCAATTCTCAATGGATAGAAACTGTGTCCCGGGTAGTGCCGCCTTTAGATTTCCAATATAGGTTGAGGGGGCCAATCCCTCAGGGTCAAACCGGCTCCCCATAAGCTTAGCCACTCCAATGCGGGTTCCTGCTCTATCGAGGCCTAAAGCCTTTAACCGCTGCGCCACCCCTCTGGACCCTTCGCCCTCCTCAATGATGAGCTTTCCTCCTGAGCGCCAGCTTTCCAGCCTTGCTTCCCAGAAGCGCTTGTTGCGAGAAGAGCCGACAAAGGCGTAGACGGGTTTGGAATCGTCGCGCGTCAAAATGACGTCCGCGCTCCCTCCTCGCCCACCGATCTGAGTGAGATAGCGCGGATAGGCCTTGTCTCCGGCAGCAGGAGCGAGAATCGCATCCAGGTTCCATTGCGGTTTCGCCATGATCTGGCGAATCGCCGCCCAACGCCGGTCGCGTTCTTTAACGGAGAAAGTCGGATGGAAGACGTTGAAGTCGCCAGGTCTTGCCTCGCCGGCGTGCGCTTTCTCTTTGGAAGACGATAGCCAGGAGAGCAGAGGGATGGTCGCGCCGGCCCAGGCAAAGACACGCAAGAGTCCCCGTCTGGTGGTTCTAAGGTCTGGAAGGTCAAAGCCTCGAATCCCTTTGGTCATAGTCCTTTCCCTCCTTCCACATCCGGTTGTTTTTTGCATGGTTAAATCATAGCTGCTCTCTTGTCAACTCAGGTCTTTTACGATTTCTGATCTGGTTTTGAACCTCGAGTTTTGCGGTTCGACTTCGCTCACCTCCCGAGCCTGTCGAGGGAAGTTGAACCCGAAAACCCCAAACCCGAAACTCACATAAGCTTACCTTAGCTTAATCACATGAACCGCTGTCGCCTTAAAGGAGGCAACGACCTCGACCCCCTCCTGAAGCTCCAGGTCGATGAACGAGGGTCTGGTGATAAAGGCTACAAGGCAGCTACCACCGCAGTCCAGCGCCACTCGGTAGTGGGCTCCCCATGGCGTGACCTTCACTACTTTGCCCATGAGCCGGTTCCGCGCACTTGATTTCAAATCCTCCCCACCCGGTAGACTCAAGGTGATGTCTTCAGGCCGGAGGCAGAGGAGCACCCGCTCTCCGGGCTGCAAGTGGCCCACGACCTCGGCGCGGCCGCCGTTGAAGCGGACCTGGGCCAATCCTTCAGTAGCCTTTTCCACGACCGCGGGGATCTTGGTGTCGACTCCGACAAAATGGGCCACCTCCTCGCTGACTGGCTGGGCGAAGACTTCATCTGTCGGTCCTACCTGAAGGAGCCTTCCACCTATGAGAACGCCGACCCGATCCCCTAACATGAATGCCTCATTTCTGTCGTGAGTTACGAACACCGTGGTGATGCCCGTTTCGCGGAGGATTGCCTCGAGATCAACGAGGAACCCTTCGCGGGTAGGAGGGTCCAGGGAAGAAAAGGGTTCATCTAAGAGAAGGAGTTCAGGATCGAGGACAAGAGCTCGAGCGAGACTGGTGCGCTGGGACTCGCCTCCTGAGAGGCTGCGGGTCTGTCTCTGAGCTAGATGGGCGATCCCTAGACGCTCCAGCCAAGGTAGAACACGCTGCTCGGTGGAGTGCCTATCCAGGCCTCTCAGTTTTAGCCCCAAGGCTGCATTCTCATAGACCGAAGCGTTTAAAAGGAGAGGCTCTTGAAAAACGCTGGCCATGCGGCGCCTGATCGCCAGGGCATTCTTTTGAGTTACCTCGTCGCCATGAAAGTGGACCTTGCCCTCCGTCGGCTGCTGAAGCAGCCCCATGAGGCGGAGAAGAGTCGACTTTCCCGCCCCATTGGGTCCGATGATCGCCAGAACTTCGCCGGAGTAAACGGCTAGGGAGGCGAAACGAAGAACAATGGGCTCATCATATCGGACCCGAATATCTTGCAGGCTTAGGAGGGCTTCGGCCATCTCAACTGCTCGCGCTGCTGAATGTGGGTAAGAACGAAATTCACTGCGAAAGTCAGGATCAGGAGAATTAAGCCCAATGCAATGGCGATTTCAAAGTTTCCCTTGCCGGTCTCCATGACTGTGGCGGTGGTTAGAACACGTGTCTGCCCGCGGATATTCCCACCCACCATCATCGAAGCGCCCACTTCGGATATTACCCCGCCAAACCCAGCCATCACTGCCGCCAGCAGAGGAAGCCTGGCTTCCTTGCAGAGGAGCCAGAGGAGTTGGGGCTTCGAGGCTCCGATGCCCAGTAGTTGCAAGCTCAGATTTGGGTTCAGGGTCTGAAACGCCGCCATGGTAAGGCCGGCGACGATAGGAAGCGCGATGATCAATTGAGCGATAACCATGGCTGTGGGGGTGTAAAGCAGCTCAAGGAATCCCAACGGTCCGCTGCGCCAGAGGAAGACCGAAACAAAGAGCCCGACCACGACAGGAGGAAGACCCATTCCGGTGTTGATGAGTGCTACTGTGATCGAACGTCCGGGGAACTGAGTCAGCGCGAGCATGATTCCTATCGGGATGCCCAGAAGGAGAGATAGCAGTGTGGCGCTGCCCGAGATCTTGAGCGAAAGCCAGGTGACGGCCCAGATCTCAGGGTCTCCTGTAAAGAGGAGTGAGAGTGCCTGCCTGATTCCTTCCCAGATGAGCTCCATACTATCCTCCAATCTCCGCTTCTCGCCTCCCGGCGATGGGCACGAACAGAGGCTGCCCGTACTTCTCCAAGCCGAAACTCTTGATCACCGCCTGCGTGTCAGGCGACACCATAAAGTCGGCGAAGGCCTTTCCTCCAACCACATTCACCCTCGGGCCGTGGGCGGGATTTACCTCCATCACCGAATAGATGTTCAAGAGGGGTTTGTCGCCCTCCAGGAGGATGGAAAGGGTCAGTCTCTTCTTAAAGGCGAGATAGGTGGCCCGATCAGTAAGTGTGTAGGCGTTACGGTCGTTAGCGATGGTAAGGGTCGCGCCCATACCTTGGCCGGACTCGAGGTACCAAGCACCGTCGGCTTTGATCCCCGCAATACTCCAGAGCGACTTTTCAAGGCTATGGGTTCCGGAATTGTCCCCGCGCGAGATAAATCTGGCTCTGCTCACGACGATCAGCTTCAACGCCTCAATGCTACTCCTGGTAGACTTAACCTTGGCTGGATCGTCAGGAGGGCCCACGATGATGAAGTCGTTATACATGACAAGCCGACGGTTCTGCAGCTTTCCCTCGGCGATGTACTTTTTCTCAAGACTCGGCGCGTGGGCCAGCGTCACGTCGGCCTCCCCTTTAGCTGCCAGCGCCAGTGCCTGGCCCGTTCCCACCGAAATCGTTTTCACGCTGTGGTCAGTCTTCTTCTCGAAGAGCGGGACCAGAACATCGAGAAGTCCCGAGTCCTGTGTGCTGGTGGTGGTTGAGAGGATGACGGATTTGCTCGTCGCTTCTCCCGCAGGGAGGTGGAGAGGGATTGCTAGAATGAAAGCCAGCGTGGCAAGGAAGGTCAGAGAAAAAATCTTTCCTTGCATAGTCCCTGCTTCCTTAATTGGACGCAATGATCCGGCCCGATTCCGAGGTATCGTATCCTCCCATCGCCTCCACGCGGGCACGAAACTCCCGCGATCCCACGATCTCTAGAAGGGTCTGGATGGCCGGAGAGAAGAAGCGCTCTTTGGGTATCAGGATATCGAAACGTTCCTGGGTGAGAGGAATAAAATCGAGGCCGAGCAGCCGAGCGGCCGCTCTTGTCGCTATTCCCGCGTCGGCCTCTTCTCTTAGAATCTTCAAGCCAACTTCGAGATGAGTGGCAACAGTATTTTGGTATCCGTTGATCGTTTTAGGGTCGACCCCGAGCTTAGAGAATTCCTGGTCAGTGTAATGGCGCGTGCCAGAGCCCTCTTGCCGGTTAATCATGCGAACGCCGGTTCGTGTGAGATCAGCGAGCGTTCGAAGGCCAAGGGGGTTGCTTGGCCTGAGCAAAAGACCCAGCTCCCGGTGAAACAGAGGGACCACCGCAACGGCCGAAGGAATCGTCTTCTGAATGAACGAGAGATTGTACTCGCCAGTTTCGGGATCAAGCAGATGGGCCAAAGCAAAATCCGCCACCCCGTCCCGGAGCGCGGCCAATCCTCCGCTGCTGCCGCTGGTCGCCATGAACAGGGAGGCGGGTGCCTTGCGCGATGCGTAAAGGTCCCGCAGGATCCCAAGGCCAGGATCATCGCTCCCCGCAGCTAAAAGAAAATCTCTCTTCTCCTCTCTCTTTTTCCCGACAGCCCCCCGGCTGCTCTCCTCAATCCACTCGTCGATCAGTTTTTTGGGGAAGACCCATTTCCCCGTTACCCTGGTGCAAGGA
>JBOHVJ010000292.1:0-13247 GCA_050735075.1 Binatia bacterium | reverse complement strand
CGACAGGGTTCTCCAGGTCGAAATAGATAGATGCCTCGCGCTCGGCGATAACCCGCGCAAGCGTAGTCTTGCCACACTGGCGGGGACCCAGAAGAGCTGCGATCGGGTGGGTTCTGAAAGCATTGGTGATGCGCTCTAGCGCTCGGGGTCTTGGAACCATCATACAGTAATTATATCATTGAAAATCGTAATTGGAAGTGAGGATTTTCAAGAAACTTCTCAAGCGGCGGGTACCCAGGGGGACGTGAGCTAGAGCAAAGAGACTCGAGGCACGAAGTCTTTGAACAGGAGGCAACGGAGTTAACGAAGAGGTTTCTTTAAATCTCTGTTTTCTCTGTTGCCTCCTGTAAAAGAGTTGACGAGCGTCGAGAGGCGCTAGGGAATGAAATATTGGAAAGATGGAACAATGGAAGAATGCAAAACATGATTCCATCATTCCAATACTCTCACCTCTGTTGCGTCTGTTTTCTCCTGGTCAGATTTGAAGGTGATGGATAATGAGTGTCAGTAATGCCAGACCTTTGGGATCAGCGCTAGTCACACTAGCCGCGCTGGTGATCGTCCTGGCTGGCTGCGGTGGAAATAGTTGTGCCGTTTCTTCTGGTCCTCTTCATCGCGATCTTGTGCGCGCCGGTGGTCGAAGCGGAGAAAAGGTACCGGGAGTCTTTTCTATGAGCAAGGGTTAGGGGTCAGGCCCTTCATTCTATACGATCTTCCTGTGGTGATGTCAGATCTTTTGTCGGCGACCTTCGTTTCTCTTAACGTCAGAATTAGACTGGTTTCTCCTTCAACGCGATCCTCTGAGATTTCACAACGCTCTCCGGTCCTTTATGTATACTGGACCAATTCGAAGTCGATTTCGGCGCGGAAGGCGTTGACGCGGACAACTTTAATTCGCACTTGATCGCCCAAGCGAAAAGTTAGGCCGTGTCTCCGTCCTTTGATGAGGTGTTCTTTTTCGTAGTAGTGGTAAGAGTCGTCTTTGAGAGAGGAGAGGCGCACTAGACCTTCGATGAAGTAGCTTTCCAGCTCGACAAAAAAACCAAATGTGACAAGGCTGACGATAAATCCGGCGAACTCCTGACCGATCTTGCCCATCATAAATTGGGCCTTTTTGAGATCCACCATTTCTCGCTCTGCGTCCATAGCGATTCGCTCACGCTCAGATGTGTGTTTCCCGGCCTCTTCGAGATATGTCAGGAGATCTTCCTTTTCCTTTGGCTTCAGTTTTCTCCCCTGCAGCGCATCTCCCAACATCCGGTGAACCATGAGGTCGGGATAACGCCGGATGGGTGAGGTGAAATGGGTGTAGCAGTTTGAGGCGAGGCCGAAGTGACCGATGTTTTCCGGCGCATAGTGGGCCTGCTTCATGGCGCGGAGGAGCACCCGATTCAAAATCCTTTCCTCCGGTTTTCCCCGGCAGGCCTCAAGGAGTCTTTGAAGCTCCTTGGGCGTGGTTTTTTCTCTCTTCAGCGGCAGGCGGTATCCCAGGCTGAGGAGGAACGGAGAGAGGGCCTGTAGAGTCTCTTCATCCGGTCCTTCATGCACCCGGTAGAGAAAAGGGAGTTCTTTTTCCTTAAGGTGCCGGGCTACCGCTTCATTGGCCGCAACCATGAATTCCTCGATGATCCGGTGGGCGATGCTGCGCTCCGCTCGCACAATGTTTTCGGGCATTCCTTGGAGGTCGAGGATGATTTCGGCTTCGGGAAGATCGAAGTCTAAGCTTCCTCTATCCCTTCTGTTCTCCCAGAGGAGCAGGGCTAGCTCCTCCATGAGCTTGAAATGGTCCACAAGCTCACGGTAACGCTGTGCGCATTCTTGATCCTTGTCCACCAAGATCCGGCGCACGTCCGTATAGGTCATGCGCGCGTGGCTGCGGATCACTGCCGGGAAAAAACTAGCCTTTTGGACCTCTCCTCTTCCGTTGATCTCTAAGAACATGGTTTTGGACAGGCGCTCCTCGGCGGGGTTAAGACTGCAGATGCCGTTGGAGAGCTCTTCGGGGAGCATGGGGATGGCCCGGTCAGGGAAATAGACGCTGGTCCCTCTCTCGTAGGCCTCCTTGTCAAGAGCCGTTGTCGGTTTAACGTAATGGGAGACATCGGCAATGGAGACATAGAGGTGGTAAAGGCTGTTCTTCTTCTGAATGCTGACAGCATCGTCGAAATCGCGGGCCAGTTCGCCGTCGATTGTGACCGTGGGGAACGAGCGGAGGTCCGTACGGAGTGCCAACTCTTTGGGATCGACCACTCGTGGACAGTTTCCTGCCTCACGGCGCGCCTCCGGGGTAAAGGTAGCTGGTAGGCCGTAGCGGAAAACAATCGCTTCCGCCTGGACCTCCGGATCATCGGGATCACCCAAGGCCTTCATGAGTCTTGCTTCCGGGGAAGAGAAGGCGGCCCCGTAGCGTGCGATCTCCGCGGCGATCACCTTTCCCTCATCCGGCCTTGGGCCGCCTCGTATCAGCGGGATGGCAGGCGCTATTCTCGAATCGATGGGGATGAGA
The DNA here is from genome assembly GCA_050735075.1 of Binatia bacterium. GTDB lineage: Bacteria > Desulfobacterota > Binatia > UBA9968 > UBA9968 > JAHFAO01. The sequence goes on along the minus strand of JBOHVJ010000292.1, from coordinate 10,741 downwards.
TAGCCTTGTCCCTGGAACTCATGGTAGGTTCCAAGTAGACGCTTTTGCCCGCGCTCCAAGATCTGCACAATGTGGCCCTCAGTCGCGCGGCTTTTTTTCCTGTGGATCCGGACCATGACAAGGTCCCCATGCATGACACGGCGCATCTCGCGTCGGCTTAAATAGATATCCTCCCTGCCTTTTTCGTCCGGGATGAGAAAGCCAAAGCCGTCAGGATGGGCCTGGATTTTTCCGGTCACGCAATCTTGGGAGTTCGGAAGGGCATAGTGATTCTTTTTGAGCCGTACGATTTTCCCTTCCCGGGAAAGTTCTCTCAGGCTGTCCGCGATTTCTTGTAGATCTCCTCGGGATGCGCCTATGCCCTTGAGGATCTCAAGGGGTGTAACCCGGTGGCGCGGCTTAGAGAGAAAAAAGGACAAGAGTTTCTCTTTTGTCGGTGACGAGGCCATCTAAAGTTTCGAGTCTGGAAGTTTCGAGTTAACGCGAAACCCGAAACGCGAAACTAGAAACAGGTTGGTTGGCATTTTCTGCTACTTATGGTGAGGAGCTTCAGTGGCGAGTTCTTTGAGGAGCCAGTCATCTCCGATGTCGGCTGGTTGAGGGATCTCGCTCAGAGAGACTTCGTTTTTGAGGGAGGTTAGGATGGAGCGGGCCGTAGTGAGGAAATCCTCGACGACCAAGATAACAATCACAGCCTTCTTGCGGTCCACGGTTCGGATGATTCCCACCCCCTCGTAGGATTCGAAAATGAACTTGACGTACGCGATGTCTTCGGGGCGAATCTCTAAGTAAATCTCATGTAAATCCATTTCTACTTGCCAAAGAACTGTTCCAGTCCCTTTTGGATCCACTCTCGCCTGTCCTTCTTCTTTCGGTCTTTTTCCCCTCCCAATGCCCGATCCATACCTCTCGGTAGCATACCCCTCCGGATCGTCTCAGCCAATTCTTTGAGGTCAGGCTTGGGCTGGACATGAGGGAGGGTGCCTTCGAGACGAAAAGGGATAGCGAGTCGTCCCTGTTGGTCCACCATGTAGCGGACGTTCTTATGTTCCTGCATGAGTTCTTGGGTAAACTGAGGTGACATCACCAATGTGGCTTTCCATTTCATGGTCTTATCAAAGCCGATCCAGCCTTTTCCGTTAATGCTGTAATCGGGAGTAGCCAGGATAAGATCTTCGCTATGAATCCGTCCCCGCTCGACGGTGAAGGTGGCTGCCAGAGTATCAAAAGGGGTATCCGGTCTTTTGAACAGAGTGCTGTGGAGGGCGGGAATTCGGGACGATATCAGGTTGGAGATCCCGGGGAGCCCTGTGACCTTGGAGAGAACTCGCTCGATTAGATTGAAATCTTTAAGTGAGCCGCCGCGAACCAGCGTCTCTAGCTCTCCTTGGAGGGCCTCCTGCAAGGCGGGACCGTTCTTACCCTCACCCCTCAGCTTCCCTTTAAAGTTTAATTGTCCCTCTACGTGATCCTTAAACTTGGGAAACTTCTGAGCCAGCAGGCTCTTCAGATCCATAGCCTCGATATTGTAATCCAGGGCGAGGCGTTGGGAGTTCACGGCCCCTGTCTCCCAGAAGCCGTTGGCTCGAAGGGTGCCGCTCATGGATTGAAAGGAGAGGTTCTTAAAGCTCACGCCCTGTGGGGACCACGCGATTTCTCCCCGCAGATGGCGGTAAGGAATGTCCTGCAGGATGCCCTCTGAAGAGGAGAGGTTCCCTCGTACTATGGGTTCCCCTTTCCTGATTTGCAGTTCTCCCGTGCTCAGTAATGCTTTCATCTCGTCGCCTTTATAAGCAGGAAGGGCAGTTACATCCGCAAGCTTAAGTTTGGGAGAGCGCAGGGTATAGCGCAGGATGGGTTGTAAAAGGTCTGGCAGCGTGCCCTCCAAGATCAAATCGGAGGAGCCCAGACGGAGGGAAGAATTCTCAACCCGCGCCTCATGGCCTCGAAAGGATATTTGCCCTCTCATCTTCTCGATGCTGCGTCCCGTCTTCTTGTCTTTGGCTTGGATCTCTTCGAGCTTCAGCGTACCCCGGACATCGAGGCCGCCTATCTGGGCGGCGAGGTTCTTTTTGATCGAGAGATCCCATCGGAGATTTCCCTCGGTGGTATAGGAGGATAGCGGCATCAAGAGCCTATCCCAACCGTTAAGATCCACCCCATCTGTGCTCAGCTTCAGCATGAGGCGCCGCTCGGGCAGCTCTTCAAGGGAGCCGGAAAATTTGAGTCTCAGATTGTGGATTGTGAGGGTGGACTCCTCAAAGAGGAGCCGATCCTTCTGGCGCCCTATTCTCACGTTCATCTCGGCTGGAATGCCCTTGATTTTCTTTAGCCAGTCCCCATACCGGATCTCGCTCTCGCCCGCCTTGATCAGGGTATGCACCTGCAAGTCTTTTAAGTTGCCCTGCAGTTCACTCGCCACGCTTAAAGGACCCTCCGAGATGAGAGAGGCCGGAAGGGCTTGCTTGATAAAAGGAATTTTTTTCAGCTGATCTAGACTGATCGGATCAACAGTGATTTTCCCTTTGACCTCGCCTTCTGTCCAGGTGTTGCTCTTGGTAAAATCCAGCTCTACCTTTGCGGCCGCATTATTTCCTGCTGAGCCGAAGAACGGTCCTGCGAGGGTGAGGTCGCTGATTCGAGGTCGCTCCAAGGTACCCAGGAGCTTTCCCTTGAGCGTGATCGGCCCTGTGATTCCGAGATAAGGTGGAATCTTTTCCTTTAGAAAAGGGATGGCCCGAGTTAACTGTGGCAGAGGCAGCGAGTCGGTGTGAACCTGGAGATCTAAAGGTTGTTGGGTCCAGTCTCTCTCGCCACGAAATGGCCCGATCCACCCCTCCACGCTCATCTTTTGCCTCTGACCTTCAAACAGGTTGGCTGAGAGTTTGACCTTCGTTGTCCCTCGCTGGGTAAGACCTTTGAGGTCCATATCGACATGGTGGATACGGATTTGACCGGCTTCCTTAAGCGAACGATCAATGTAATCGATCTTGCCGTTTCTGACATGAATCGCGGAGATAAGGAGAGTCGGCCCAGATCGCCTTTTCGTCTCTTTGGCCTTTCTGCTCTCTTTGGCCTTTTTCTCCGGGCCAGCAAGAGCGAAGATATTCAGTGCCTCCGCTTCGTTCTTGATGATCTGGATCTTAGGCTCATCCAGGATAAGTTTTTCGATTTCAAGGTTCCCGAGCAGAAGCGGGAGCCACCGGAGCTGCATCTTCAGCTCCTTGGTTTGGATGAAGGGAGTTGCGGCAAAGCTAGGGTTCTCGGCTATACGCAAGTGCTTTGCCGATAGCCCGAGACCGCCCCAAAGGCTTAGCCGGAGCTCATCGAACGTAAGAGGTCTTCCTAAGGTCTTCTGGATCTCTTCGCGAATGCGCTCGCGGTTTTTATCGATCAAGCTATTAAGGGAAGCTATGAGAAGAATTATGGCGCAGGCCGATGTAACCAGGAGGATGGTAATAGCTTTGCGACCAAATCTCAACTTAGTCCACTCTCTCGACGATCGTGGCTATGCCTTGTCCCACGCCGATGCACATAGTCGCCAGCCCGTAGCGGTTCCCGCGCCTTCTCATTTCATGAATCAGGGTGGTCATAAGGCGCGCCCCGCTACAGCCCAGGGGATGGCCCAGCGCGATGGCCCCGCCATGGACATTGACCTTCTTGATATCTAGCCCCAACTCTTTAATGCAGGCAAGAGATTGGGAAGCAAAGGCCTCATTGAGCTCGACGAGGTCGATCTGATCGGCGGTGAGGCCGGCCCTTTTTAGGGCCTTGAGTGTCGCCGGAACAGGCCCCATGCCCATATAAGATGGATGAACACCGGCCACGGCCGAGGCCACTACCCTAACCAGTGGTTTAAGCCGGAGCGCCCTCGCCTTCTCAGCCGTAGCGAGCAGAAGCGCCGCCGCGCCGTCAGAGAGGGGAGAGGAATTACCGGCAGTGACTGTCCCATCCTCTTTGAACGATGGCTTCAGCGCAGCAAGCTTTTCCATTGAGGTGTCAGACCTGGGCCCTTCATCCTTGTCCAACACAAGGGAACCCCCCTTTCGCTGAGGGATCTCCACCGGCATAATCTCGTCTTTAAAAATCCCCTCTTCCTTCGCACGTACCGCTCGCCGGTGGCTTTCCAGAGCGAAGGCGTCCTGTTCTTTGCGCCCGATTTGATATTTCTCTGCGACATTCTCGGCCGTATCCCCCAAGCTGATCAGCGGGTAGAGTTCGCCCAGACGCGAATTAGGGAAGCGCCATCCGAGAACGCTGTCATAGACAGTCACATTGCCGCGGGCAAAGGGTTCACTACCCTTCGGCATGACCCAAGGGGCGCGCGTCATGCTCTCCACCCCACCGGCAATGAAAAGCTCTCCGTGGTCTGTTTCAATCGCCCGTCCTGCTTGGTTGACAGCCTCAAGCCCAGAGCCGCAAAGGCGATTGACCGTGGTGCCAGGGATGGCATAGGGGAGGCCTGCTAGGAGAGAGGAGATGCGTGCTACATTGCGGCAATCCTCCCCGGCCTGGTTGGTACAGCCCAGGTAGACATCCTCAACTTCTTCGGTCTTAATCCCGGTCCTTTGGACTAATTTGGCAATGACATGGGCGGCCAGATCGTCCGGGCGAATGTCTTTGAGAATTCCCCCATGCCTTCCCATCGGCGTGCGCACTGCATCGACGATAACTGCTTCCTTCATTTTGACTCCTTACTCCCCCCATAGCTATAAAATCCTCTGCCACACCTTTCGCCCAGCCAACCCGCGAGCACCATCTTTTTTAGCAGAGGAGCAGGCCGATAGCGGTCATCGCCCGTCTCGCGCTGCAATCCTTCCAGTACCGCAAGCACCTCATCGAGACCGATTTGGTCAGCCCAACGAAGCGGCCCCAAGGGATAATTGGTGCCAAGCCGCATTCCCACATCGATCTCTTCCGCTTGAGCCACGCCCTCGTCCAGGCTCCTCACCGCCTCATTGATGATAGCGCTTAAAATACGAGGAAAAATCGCTCCTGCACCGTCCCTTACCCTTACAGTTCCTATACCCACAGCGCGGAGAAAGGCTTCCACTTCCTTTAAGGAATTTTCCTCGGTCCTTAGACCCGAAATCAATTCTAGCACTTTTTTTTCTTTGATGGGATAGAAGGTGGCAAAACCAACAATTTTTTCCGGCCTTGCGCTCCACGATGCAATTTCTGTTACAGGGTGACCCAAGCAGGAAGTTAAAACGATTGCGGAGGAAGGCAATTTTGCGTCGAGGTCCTTTATCATTTCTCTCTTTTCCGCCTCCGGTCCAGCCAACGTTTCCACAACGAAGGAAGTAGAAGGGGCGATCGTCTTCGTGTCGGGATGCAGTTTCACCTCAAATCCTTTTTCCCGGCTGAGCTGAAAGATCTCCTCGGCCAGGCGGCCGCTCTTACCGATGATCGCCAGGCTATTTTGCGCCATAGGTGTAAAAACCCTTACCGGTCTTCCTCCCGAGGTGGCCGGCCTGGACCAGCTTTTGTTGGATGGGACTCGGGCGGAATCTCGGGTCGTCGAAGTACGATCGATAAAGCGATTCCGTCGCGGCGAAGTTGATGTCGTTCCCGATGAGATCCATGAGCTCAAAAGGGCCCATGGGAAAACCACCGGCCTCTTTCATAATCCGGTCTATGGTCTCGACAGAAGATCGACCCTCTCCTAGAATGCGTAACGCCTCATTATAAAAAGGCCGGGCGATCCTATTGACAATGAAACCCGGGGTATCTTTAGCGCTCACAGGCGTCTTCCCGAGCCGTCGGGTTATCTCAACGGCCTTTTGGATAGTTGCAGGGATTGTCTGCTCGGCTTGAATGACCTCGACTAGAGCCATCAACGGAGGTGGATTGAAAAAGTGCATCCCCAGGACGCGCTGAGGATTTTTGGTGGCTGCGGCTATGGCTGTGACGGAAAGCGAAGAAGTGTTGGTGGCAAGCAAGGTCTCTAAATCACAAGTCGAATCGAGCTGCCTGAAAAGATCGCGCTTGAGGTCGAGTTTCTCAGGCGCTGCCTCGATCACCAAACAGGAATCTTGCAATGCTTCCAGTTCCAAAACACCATGGAGCCTCGAAAGGATCTGCCGTTCGTCATCGGCGCTTATAGTTCCCTTCTCACGTGCTCTCTGAATAAAGCCCTTGATTCTGCCGAGCCCCTTATCGACAAAATCCTGAGAGATGTCGTAGACGAGAGTATCCAACCCGGCCTGCGCGGCGACCTGCGCGATCCCCGCACCCATGGTGCCGGCGCCGATGACGCCGATTTTAGATGGATTTGCCATTATTTATCCGACTACTTTCCCGTAAATACTGGAGAACGTTTTTCTAGAAAGGCGCGTATCCCTTCGTCATAATCCGTGCTCCTGCCAGCGATCTCTTGGAGGCTCGCCTCGTATTCTAGCTGAGCCTCCAGCTCGGGCAGAAGGGAGCGGTTGACCGCCCGCTTGGTGAGGCCGATGCTGCGCGGACCGCGGGCTATCTTCTCGGCCATTTCGCGAGCTGTAGTTGAGAGCTCATCCGGCGGCACTACCTTGGCGACGAGCCCGAGTCTCAGCGCCTCTTGAGCATCGACCGTCTCTCCGAGAAGGAAGAGCTCCATGGCCTTGCTCAGACCAACGAGACGGGGCAGGAAGAAACTTCCGCCGGAATCCGGCGCGAGCCCGACTCGGACAAAGGCCTGGATGAACTTAGCCTCTTCTGACGCGATGCGCAGGTCGCAGGCTAACGCCAGATTGCACCCTGCGCCGGCAGCCACTCCGTTCACTGCGGCGATAGCGATTTTCTCCGTGCGGCGAAGACGCAAGATGATCGGATTGTATCTCTCCCGGAGAGATTCGCCCAACGAATCTTTTTTTTCTGGGGTCCGTCCCTTTAAATCCTGTCCGGCGCAAAAGGCGCGGCCGGAGCCGGTGATTAAAAAGCAGCGGATACTTTTATCTCCGTCTGCATCCTTCAGGGCGTCCTGAAACTCACTGTTCATCTGCGGGGTAAAGGCATTGAGCGCCTGGGGACGGCTGAGCGCGATCGTGGCCACTCCGTTTTGTTTCTCGTAGGAGATTGTTTCGTAGCTCACAGAATGTTTGTCTCCTCATTTCCCCTTAAACTCAGGTTTCCGTTTCTCCAGGAAGGCCCTCATGCCCTCTTTTCTGTCCTCTGAAGCGAGTAGTAGGTAGAAGTTTTTGCGTTCGAATTCCAATCCTTCATCCAATGGAGTATTGGCCGCTTTCAAAACAGCCTCCTTGGCAAGTTTGACGGCGAGAGGTGGTTTTGCGGCGATCTTCTTGGCCAGGTTCTTCGCCTCCTCTAAGAGAAGTTCGGCAGGCACAACCTTATTGACGATGCCCACTCTCTGTGCCTCGGTCGCACTCAGTTGGTCGCCAGTCAGCACCAACTCCATGGCCCGGTATTTTCCCACGGTTCGCGTTAAGCGTTGAGTCCCTCCGCTTCCCGGAATGATACCTAGGTTTACCTCGGGCTGACCGAAGCGAGCCGTCTCCGAGGCAAGGATGATATCGCAGCTCATTGCTATCTCGCATCCCCCGCCTAAGGCATATCCACTGACGGCAGCTATCACGGGTTTCGAGATCTTATTGATCCGATCCCTAAAGTGGAATCTACCTAGGACGCGCTCATCAAAGGGTGTGGCATCGACCATCTCTTTTATGTCGGCCCCGGCGGCGAAGACCCTTTCCCCTCCCGTGATGATGATGACCCTGATCTCGGGATCCTGATCGAACGATTCCATAGCTTCGGCCACCTCTTTGATCACACCATAAGAGAGGGCATTCAACTGCTGCGGCCGGTTCAATGTGATGATGCCTACGGCTCCTTCTTTATCGACCAGGATGAACTCGGTGCTCATGCTTAACAAGCTATACCCTATGGTCCGGCCACTTTCAATCCGCTCCCCATTGCGGCGCCAACTTTACTTATTTTTACGAGTTGAATTACAATAGTGGATTGACAAAGAGGAAAAGATCCAAGTATAAAAGTTGCCATGCAAGCTGCGATATCAAGTCTTTTATTTAAATCTCATTCTCTCGGACGCGTCGTCGATCTAGCCAGAGATGTCGGGATCTCGTGGCTGGAAGTGTGGACCGAGCACTTCTGGCGCGATGACGACGGCCGCCTGCTGCAGAGCCTCCGCCGGTCAGGGCTGGACCTCTCGGTTCACGGTCCAATCGGAGACATCAATATCACCTCGAGTAATCCAGGGATCCGCGAAGAGTCCCTAAAACAGGTCCTTCAAGGAGTTGAGGAGGCCGCAAAGATGGGGGCCAGGGTGATCACAGTTCATCCAGGCTACATGACGGGGAGACAGGACGGGCCGGAGAGCATCTGGGATTTCCAAATTGACGCGTTGACCCGGATCGCCAAGAGGGGAAAGGAAGTAGGAATACTGGTAGGCATGGAGACCATGGAGAAGCGGAACAAGGAAGTAGTCATTCATCCTGAGATTGCGAACCAAATCATCGATGCCGTCAATATGGGGAACTTCGGCGTCACCTTCGACATCTCTCATGCCCATACGGTTATGGATGTCGTTGAGTTTATCCGCGCCCTCCGCAAGATCATTCACATCCACATCAGCGATACCAGGTCAGGGAAGGTCCATGCCCAGATGGGGGAGGGAGAGATTGCCTTTGCCCCGGTGCTTCGGGCTCTCAAGGAGAAGTATGATGGCGCCCTGGTCATTGAGGGATGGAATCCCAAGGATGAAGCGGGGATGGTTCAGAAGTCTGCCTATTTTCTGAGGAAGCAACTGGAGGCGATTTAGATCGGTGCGCCAAGCGCCATGCGCAAAGCGCTAAGCGCCGAACAAGAGGTGCAATATGAGCAGGGTTAAAAATGTTGTGCTATTTGCGGTCGCCTTGTTTGGAATCTGGATCCAACAGCCAGGACTCGCCTATTCCCAAGTCAAATCTCCGGAGAAGGTCCTCCTATATACTTCCGTTCCTCAGCAGCTTGCCACCCAGTTCACTGAGGCATTCATGAAGAAGAGACCGGAGATCAAAGTGGAAATCTTCCGGTCGGGAAGCACAGAGGTAGGAGCGAAGCTGGCTGCGGAAAGAGAGGTGGGGGGTATCAGGGCTGACCTCCTATGGCTGGCCGACGCTCCCGTCTATTACGAGCTTAGAGATAAAGGGGAACTCATGCCCTATATCTCTGCCGAGGCGAAGAATATTCCGGACGATCTTAAAGATCCGAGGGGACACTTTACTGGGGCCCGCCTGATTAACATGATCATTGCCGTGAACAAAGAGGTCATTCCTTTAAAAGACAGTCCAAAGTCGTGGAAGGATTTTCCCGACTTTGGGAAAAAAGCAGCGATGGGAAATCCTCTTTATTCCGGCTCGAACTTCGTTACCGTGGCGACCTTCGTGAAAAGGGACGGCTGGGGCTGGTTTGAGAGGGCCAGAGCGAAGGGAGTGGCCATCGTGAGAGGCAATTCCGAAGCGGCTACGGCGCTGGCTGGAAAGGAGTTCGGCGTGGTCATGACCTTGGATTACATCGTCGCCGGACTGATCAAAAAGGGGGCGCCGCTAGCTATTACATGGCCTGAAGATGGCGTGATCTCTGTCCCCAGCCCGATCGCCATCATCAAGGGGACGAAGCATCCTGGCGCCAGCAAGACTTTTGTCGATTATGTGTTATCCAAAGAAGGCCAGGAGTTTTTGGTCAAGCAGGAAGTCATCCCGGTGCGGGGAGACGTCAAACCTCCCCAAGGACAACCTTCAGCGAGCCAGATAAAATTTATCCCGATCCCTTATGAATGGGCTGCACAAAACGCACCCGCCATTCGGGAGAAATTTGAAAAAGTCATGCTTCATTGAGAGTCGTTCCAACAAGCCGGGGAATCATTTTGGGAGTAAAGGCCCGGAGCCTCGATCCGAGGTATTTGCTGGCCTTCGCCTGCGCCCTCTTCATTCTCATCCTGGTCGTCTATCCACTTTGGCAGGTTTTTTACAGAAGCTTTCTCCATCAAGGAGTCTTTTCACTTAAAAACTACCACAAAGTTTTCACGCACCCGACTTATTACCGCGCCCTCATAAACTCTGTTTGGATTTCCTTGGCTGCCGCGTTTCTCTGCATGGGCCTGGGGACGCTCCTTGCCTTTCTCGCCGTTCGAACCGATCTTCCTTACAAGAGGGTTCTTCGGACCCTGCTGGTTCTTCCTTATGCCATCCCTTCATTCTTCTCGGCGATCGCCTGGATTCAGCTCTTAGGCCCTCAAGGATATCTGACCAGGGTCATGCTTAATCTCTTCGGATGGGATACAGCGCCCTGGAATATTTACAGCCCTGGGGGCATCGTTTTTGTCTTGACGGCGCATTATTTTGTCTTGGTGTTTATTACGGTAGCCGGCGCGCTTGAAAGGATAGATGCCAGCCTGGAGGAGGCAGCCCGGGCCTCCGGGGCGAATACCTATCGGATCATGAGAGAGATCACGCTGCCGCTCGTGCTTCCCGCTATCCTTGCGGGAGGCCTGCTGGCCTTCATTGGATCGATTGCAAACTTCGGGATCCCGGCGCTCCTCGGGATGAGGGCAAGATTTTTTGTTCTTACCACAAGCATCTACTATGCCCTCGCGATCCCCGATTTTCCTATCGCGACAGCCCTTTCCGGCATGCTTGTGATCGTCGCATTGATCTTTCTCGCTTTGCAGTTGTGGGTGCAGAAGGGTGAAGGCAAATACGCCGTGATCGGAGGCAAATCCGTCCATCCTACAGAACTGAAGCTC
>JBOHVJ010000291.1:0-1770 GCA_050735075.1 Binatia bacterium | reverse complement strand
CGTCTGGGCTGATTGGTCGCAAGGGCCGGTGTCGGCGCCCATGAGATGTTATCGGTTTACTAACTGGATCCAGTAGCTTGTGAGAAGCCAGAGTTTCTCCAACGACCGAAAGCGCCTCCCAATAGCGCTCATTTGCGGCGCGAGAGACCTCGACGCGCCTTCGGATATCGGCTATGCCCTTGCGCATGGGGATCCATGCCATAACGCGCTTGCCTTTTCGGGTCGCTCGTCGGCGAACTTTCCACCGACGCGGGTTATTGCTTGTCGTCTCGATCCTCAGTACGTAGCCTTGCTTATCGTACATTTTGATCGAATTCTCCTCGACCATGTGTTTAATCCGTACTCCTTCAACTCGGAACTTGAGCTCACTCTTGATCTCGCCACTGAACCGTGCGTTAACCCTTCGTTGCAGGAAGCGCAGAACGTCCTTGGCGCTGAAATGGTGGACGGCGTGCTGGAGCAAATCGGGGAAGATGGCCTTAAGACTGTCCGGGTCCTTAAAGATAACGTCGGTGGAATATTCGCCTTGCCGAATGGTCCAATAGTAAGGGTGTAGGTCTAGCCCGTTTTTGGGATCGATCCAGGGGTTGACTCTTTTAGCTAATAAGGTTAAACCATGGAACCCACTTGCGCTCAATAAGGCTGTCCATGATTTGTTGGGCCTTTGGCAAGTCGTCTATGTGCACGAAGCAGTTGTCGCGTTTTTCGTATGCGCTACCTAACCGGTCGAGGCGGCAGGCAAGGAACTCCCAACCGTTAATGCAGATTTGGATAGTGAACGGGAGCCAGGTTTGGAGTCTTACGTGCATGAGACCAAAGTCACGGTCGATGTAATATAAATACAGCTGCAAACATTGGCGATCCTTGGGTTTTAAGAAAAGCTTCTTGGCCTTTCGCTTCCTCTGTAGCTCAAATGATCGACATGGTTCAACACAGGACAGGACACAAATCAGCCCTTGTTTGACGTTCTCCTTTTGGGCGAGCTTGCGCGCGATCTCTTCCTTGGAGGTTCTAGGAGACGGGATGTGTTCCAAAGGACGTCCGTGTTTGTCGGCGATGGCTTGGGCGTGCTCTTTCAGCCGTGCGGAAACCTTTTCTGCGAAGGGCGCGAAGTCGGTAAGTCGAATCCCCTCGCTCCAGAGCCACTGCTCGATGCCCTGGCTGTAATTGATGGTGCGCAAGGTTCCGCGGAAGAGAATTCGATCGAAACCGGATATAATGCCTTTGATGCGGCCTTGGTGCCGTTTCAAAAAACGCTCCATAACTTGGCTCCTGGTGGGTGGTGACAAACACATCATGAAGCAAAAGGCATGGAGCGTCACTATTTTCGGACAATCCGGAGAGGAGAGCATCGGTTGAGAGACTTCCGGGATCTGAAGGTCTGGCAGAAAGCACATCAGCTTGTGCTGTCTGTCTACGAGGCAACGGGGGAGTTTCCACATAGTGAGCGTTAGGGCTTGACCAGCCAGGTTCAGCGTGCTGCGACTTCGATTCCCTCCAACATCGCCGAAGGCTGCGGTAGGGGGGATGGAGAGCTGTGCCGTTTTCTGAAGATCTCGATGGGTTCGGCCAGCGAGCTGGAGTACCGGCTCTTACTGGCACGGGATCTGAAATACTTCAAATCTACGGAACACGATCGCCTTGATCGCCAGGTAACGGAAGTCAAGAAAATGCTCGCGTCTCTGATCCGAAAGCTGACAACTGATACCTGACAGCTGATAGCTGAGGCTCAGCGCGGCCGGCCGCTGGTGTTAGCAAACCGTTTGGTTG
>JBOHVJ010000290.1:0-11885 GCA_050735075.1 Binatia bacterium | reverse complement strand
TTTTGTCTTGCTCTAGGCGCTTTGCTCTTAGCGCTTTGCTTTTCCGCCGAAGCGCAGCAGCCGAAGAAAGTCCCTCGGATAGGGTATTTATCGTCGACCGAGCCAGTTCGTGAGTTTGCCCGTTTCGATGCAATTCGGCTGGCGCTGCGCGACCTTGGCTACATAGAAGGACACAACATCGCCAGCGAGTACCGATATGCGGAGGGAAAGCTCGATCGGGCCGCTGAGCTTGCGGCCGAGTTGGTGCGTCTCAAGGTTGATATCATCGTGGTAGCAGGAGGGGCCTCGTGGATCTTGGCAGCCAAAAATGCGACCAAGACGATTCCCATCGTTATGACAGGCTCTGGGGCCGATCCTGTCAGGGCGGGTCTAGTTGAAAGCCTTGCCCGTCCCGGCGGCAACGTCACAGGCTTTACAAACCTTTCCACAGAACTAGGCGGGAAGCGGCCGGAGCTGCTCAAAGAAGCGGTTCCCAAACTTGCCCGTGTCGCGGTTCTCTACGATCCGGCCACTCCGGTCAGTGTACTCCAGGTGAAAGAGGTTCTCCCAGTCGCGGCGCGCGCGCTGGGGTTGACTGTTCGGTCTTGGGAGGTACGAGCTGCGGACGGTTTGGAGAAGGTATTTACCGCGCTAAACAAGCAGCGCCCGGATGGATTCTATGTGACCGGCGGCGGCGCGCTAATACGTTCTAACTACAACCGGATCGCGAACTTTGCGTTAAAGAGCCGGTTACCGTCGGTGTACGGCACGAGAGCAGCTGTAGATGCCGGCGGGCTCATGTCCTACGGGGCGGACTTCGCAGACAGCTACCGGCAGGTGGCCTGGTATGTGGACAAGATCCTGAAGGGCGCCAAACCCGCCGATTTGCCGGTGCAGCAGCCGACGAAGTTCGAACTGGTCATCAACCTCAAGACTGCGAAGCAGATCGGCGTGACAATTCCGCAGTCATTGCTGTTCAGGGCAGATAAGGTGATCAAGTGAAAACCCTCACCGCGAAGGGACGACCAACCCCGATCCCAGCGGGAGTTCGAGAGCGTGAGCGAGGGCACGATTAAGTTGGGCAAGCTTGGTTGCCGACAAGGTGGAGACAAAGTGGCTGAGCTTGGTCTTAAACATCAACGTGAGAAAATCGCAGCGGATTGCGGAGGTTCGTGGCAGGCCATCTTCCGGCCCGAGCACGACCTCAGTTGTGAGGCCCAGGACTTCTCCGTAGACTGGGGCGCAGATCACCGTGGACACATCTTCATGCTCTGCTACGAAGGTTCGGGACACTACGACGTAGAACCCCGGTTTTGCGCCACGCTCGGGGACCCGCTCGCGCGTGCGGTAGATCTCGCCCCGCCTCACGGGCGCGCTTGCTCCGAGATGAGCACGCGGACCTGCCGCGCTAGGCGCTTGCGGTGTTTCCGAAACAGCTCGCCGTCCTTCGCCTCGATTTCTCGGCGGCGTTCTCGTTCGGCGAACTCGCGCAGCGCCGTTCGCACAAGCGCCGAGCGGCTTCGAGTTCGCGGGGAGGCGTCGGTCAATTCATCCAGGAGTTTCAAGGTTGCTTCGTCAACAGTCACGGCAATAGTTTTCATATTGGTAATTGTATCAACGGTTTGGGGTCAATTTCAATACCATAACCCCTTCCCGCCGGCGCGGGCGGACAAGGTGATCAAATAGGCGTGAGCCGTGAGGCGAAAGGCGTGAGAGGAAAACAATGAAGAAAAACACTTTTGGGGTTGCCCTCGTCGCCATGCTCTTTGCGCTTTGCTTTCCAGTGGGAGCCCAGCAGCCAATGAAAGTGCCCCGGATAGGATACCTAACTGCTACCCCCCTTTCCGCTATCGCGGATCGCACCGAGGCATTTCGGCAAGGTCTGCGCGAGCTTGGGTATGTGGAGGGGAAAAACATCGTAATTGAGTGGAAATCGGCTGAGGGTAAAGTCGATCGCCTCCCCGCGCTCGCGGCCGAGCTAGCGCGTCTCAGGGTAGACGTCATCGTCACGGGTGGTCCGACGTCAACCCGTGCCACCAAGGAAGCAACTTCTACGATTCCCATTGTCATGGCGATGGATGGCGATCCTGTTGGGAACGGGTTTGTCGCCAGCCTTGCGCGGCCTGGTGGCAACATAACTGGATTGTCTACCCTTGCCCCAGAGCTAAGCGGAAAACGACTGGAGCTTTTGAAAGAGATCGTTCCCAAGCTCTCCCGTGTGGCTGTCCTCGGGACTTCAACCGCCCCGAGCACCGCACCATCGTTAAAAGAGATGGAACCCGCCGCAGGGGCGTTCGGGGTGCAGCTTCAATACCTGGACGTGCTAGATCCCAAAGATATTGAGGCCGCATTCCGAGCCGCAGGCAAGGGGCGGGCTGACGCTGTCCTTGTGCTGGTGACGAGCCCCGTCCTCTTTTCTCAGCGAACACAGCTTTCAGACCTCGCGGTAAAGAGCCGGTTGCCAGCGATTTTCCCCGATGGGCGGTACGTGGAAGACGGGGGGCTTTTGGCCTATGGCGTGAACATCGCCGACTTGGACCGGCGTGCCGCTACGTATGTGGACAAGATTCTCAAAGGTAGAAAGCCCGCCGATCTGCCGGTCGAGCAGCCGATGAAGTTCGAGTTCAGTATCAATCTGAAGGCCGCCAAGCAGATCGGCCTCACGATTCCGCCTAACGTCTTGGTCAGAGCCGACAGAGTAATCCGATGAATTTTGGATTTTAGATTTCAGCCGGGAGGGCCTGTGGGTTTGAGGAAGGCAGAGACCCAAACGTTGGTGTCAAGCAGGGCGACGAGCGGCACGGCGTTTCGCTTTCACCTCGGCCCTCGCTTGAGTCACTTCCGCCTCGATGATCTCTTGTGGGATCGCTTTGGTGCGAGCTCTCATCCTACGAAGCAAGCGGTCGAATTCCTTCCGCCACCGGGGTTCCGGGTGGAGGGTAACCAGGACGCTGGACTGCTCCTTCAGTCGGAGTGGTTGCAGCGGTCTCAGCACCCCATTCTCGTACACCGCTCTAAAAGTTTCTTCCGCTGGATGGGCTCTTCTAGACTCCGCCATAACTTGCATTATAGCGGCGCGTTCGCGCTACGGTCAAGTACATCAGCGCAATCAACATTGGGGGAAAAGAATGAATAAAACAATGCTCGTCCTGATTGTAGGGGTTGGAATCCTGGCTTCCGTCCATCTAGCCGAGGCACAGCAGCCGGCGAAAATCCCACGGATCGGATTCCTGGCGGCTACCTCTGCTCCAATCGCGGCAACTCGCATCGACGCGTTCCGGCAGGGTCTGCGTGCGCTTGGGTATGTAGAGGGCAAAGACATTGTCATCGAGTTTCGATTTGCGGAGGGCAAGCCGGATCAACTCCCACACTATGCAGCCGAGCTGGTCCGTCTCAAAGTGGACGTAATCGTAACGCTCGGTCCGATGGATACGCGGGCGGCGAGGGATGCAACGAAAATAATTCCCATCGTTATGGGGCAGGATAGCGATCCCGTTGGCTCGGGGTTTGTTGCCAGCCTTGCCCGGCCTGGCGGGAACATCACTGGATTGTCCACGCTTGCTCCGGAGATAAGCGGAAAACATTTAGAGCTTCTGAAGGAGATCCTTCCCAGGCTCTCCCGCGTGGGAGTCCTCGGAAATTCGACCGAACCCGGACACGCGCAATTGTTAAGAGAGATGGAACTCGCCGCAGGAGCGCTCAAGGTGCAACTGAAATACCTAGAGGTACGAGACCCCAAGGATATTGAGACTGCATTCTCGGCCATTAAGAAAGATCGTGCCGACGCCTTTACCGTGCTGAGAAACCCTATCACCGCTACGCGCC
Organism: Binatia bacterium; assembly: GCA_050735075.1. Classification (GTDB taxonomy): domain Bacteria; phylum Desulfobacterota; class Binatia; order UBA9968; family UBA9968; genus JAHFAO01. Next base: position 8,081 of record JBOHVJ010000290.1, on the reverse strand, counting down.
GAAAGCAGATCGTGGACCTTGCGGCCAAGAGCCGGCTCCCGGCGATGTACGTAGCGCCCGAATGGGTCGAGGCTGGGGGCCTTATGAGCTATGCGCCGGACATCCGTGAGAACTGGCGGCGTGCTGCCACCTACATAGATAAGATCCTGAAAGGTCGTAAACCCGCCGACCTCCCAGTGGAGCAGCCGATGAAGTTCGAGTTCATCATCAACCTGAAGGCCGCTAAGCAGATCGGCCTGACGATTCCGCCCAACGTGCTGGTTAGAGCCGATAGAGTAATCAGATGATTTTGGATTGAGGACGCAAATTCCTTTGCCCTGTGGGAGAGAGAAGAACGTATCTCGCGCAAAGACGGAAAGTGCGCCAAGGAAGAAGGACAAAAACAAAAAACGGGGAAAGGGGGCGGGGCCTTTGTGAGCTTGGCGATCTTGGCGCGAGAAACTACAAAAGAAACTAGATTCCCTAAATTCACAAACCAAGTGCAACACTTTTTGTATAAGGTGTTGCCATGGGACAAAGACAAAGCTATGAACAACTGTCGTTGGAAGAACGTTGGACGATTGCCCGGCATCGCCAAGCCGGGAAAACAATCCGTCAAATCGCGGCAGCTATGGATCGCGGGATTTCTCTGCCTCTTTCTTCTGACACCGATCCTTTCGCAGGGACAGGAGGAGAAAGTTAAGGTAGGACTCCTCATGATCAATGCTGATGCCGGGATTTTCTTGGCTCAGGAGCGGGGTTATTTTCAGGAACAGGGGATAGCGGCGGAGCCGGTCTATTTCAGATCTTCCAGCGGACCGCAGATGGTGGCCCTGACTACTGGAGAGCTTGATGTGGGCAGTGGCAGCATCAGCCCGGCCGTTTTTAATGCGGTTTCGGGAGGAGTGGGTCTGAGAGTTGTGGCGACGAAGTCGGTAATTTCGCCGCGAGGTGCTGGCAGATATCTTATCCGGAGCGCTCTAGTTGACCCTGGTAAGCAACCCGCGATTCGAGATATCAGAGGCAAGGTGATCGGCATCAATACGATGACAGGCACCTCCCGCCTTTATCTTAACCGATTTCTCACGAAATACGGGCTCACCGAGAACGATGTGGCCATTCGTGTCATGGATTTCAAAGATATGGTCGGCGCCTTTACCCAGGGCGCCGTGGATCTGGCCTTTATGATCCAGCCATTTCTGTCGGTAGTGGAAGAGAAAAAGATCGGCGTACCCCTCGCCGACCTCTCGGAGCTTTATCCGGGGCATATGAGCAACAACCTGTTCTTTTCCGAGGTCTTTATGCGCAGGCGTCCCAAGGTGGCAGAAAAGTTTATCCTCGCCTTCCTCAAGGGGCAGCGCAATTTTTACGAAGCGGTGGTAAGGAAAAGGGAGTCCATAGATCGCGTTGTGGATGCGGTGGCCAAGTATACGCGCGTGACCGATCGCAAATCGCTGGAGAAGGCTCTGAGCATGACTGAACTCGATCCCAACGGCGAGGTCAAGCTCCAGATGATCCGCGACGATCAGGAGTGGTATTACCAGATGGGGCTCATCAAGACCAAGGTGGATGTGGACAGGATGGTGGATCTCAGGTTCTTGCAGTCCTCGGTGGAAACGTTAGGCTGGCACCGCTGAGAAAGAATGGAGTATTCTCTCATGATTCCAATCGAATTAACCAGAGGAGGTCTGTCATGGCTCGTGATAAGAAAAATGGCCCTACGCTGTCTCTTCAAGAGCGCGACCGCAGGTATTCCAGCATCAGAGAGCGCATGCGCGAGAAGGGGGTCGATTGCGCTGTCGTCAGCGACAGCAATCTCTTCTACCTCAGCAATGGCATTCCTGGCGAGCTCTATGGGATTCTTCCCGCCGGCGACGGCCCGCTGACGGTCATCGTCAACCGGCGCCACCTGATTGATATCTCGCCTCGCGTCATGCTCGATGCGCAGGATTGGGTGACCGACCTGAGGCCGGGGTTCGATGCTTCCGCCGTCGTGGAGAAGCTCAAGGAAATGCACCTGGACAAAGGAACGATCGGACTCGCGGGCGGAATCGATTATCGCTTTTACAACCGGCTCCAGACGACGCTGTCCGAGGCGAAGATTGCCGACGTGTCGGATATTTTCGCCGATGTCAGGACGATCAAGAGCGAGGAAGAGAATGCGATGATCGACCAGGCGAACCGGGTCTTCGACGCAGCGATCAAGCGGATTCACGAAGTGGCGAGGCCGGGCATGGTGGGGAGGCAAGTGGTCCAGGAAGGGATCAGGGCGATGTGGGAAGCCGGAGGAGACCTCGAATCAACTCTGGGATTCAACTTCGGCCCGGTGCCGGCGCAGAATCCCATCCTCGCGGACCTCTGCATGACGCGCAAGATCGAAAAGGGCGATATCGGGACGCTCACCGCGCACGCGCATTACAGCGGCTACGCCGGCCACAGCGATCAGGAGATCTCTTTTGGCGAGCCGAAGCCGGTTCATCAGGAGATGTTCAAGTCCGTGATCGCTATCAGAGAGGCGGTGCTGAAGCGGGTGAAGGAGGGCGCGACGCAGCGCGATCTGATCGACGCGTATCAAAACGCCTGCCGGGAGACCGGCTTCCGCTCCTCGCCCCATTCGCAGATCCATCAGTATGGGATCGACGTTCCGGAATTTCCCGGAGCTGCGTACCGGATCCCTGACCCCAGGCCCGAGGCCGGCGGGCTGGGGGGCGCCGGGAATTTCGTTCTCAAGAGCGGGATGATCTACAGCATTTCGCCCACCGTCGTCAGCAAAGAGGGCAATGACACTTTGCTGGGGGGCACGTCTCTCATGGTAACGGAGACCGGCTATCGGAACCATGGGGAGCGCAAGGTCGAGATGCTAGTAGTGGCGTGATGCCGCGCAGGAGGGCCCGCTGATGATTATCCTCAAGTCGACCGCATCGACACCGGACTGGAGAAAGCGAGTCTAATCGGGTGACTGCGTACGCCGCAGGGCAGAAGGGCTAGGTCGACGGCCGATGCAGATCATGCAGATTCAGCAAGCGAAGATCAGAGAGTCAGGTCGATCGCCAGGGGGTGGGATATGAAAAGAAATTCCTTACGGCTCTTTTCCGTTTTTATCTCTCTGCTGGGATGTATACAGGTTTCTACCAGCCCGGCGTATACGGCAGAGGCTGTCACACCACTACTTAATAAGCTCATCGAGGGTGCCAAGGCAGAAAGGGTGTTGAACATGCTGGGTAGTGGCATCGACGATCCAAAGGCATGGTCAAAGTGGGAGAAGGCCATGCGCGCCAAGTACGGGATCGATATTCAGCTCAAATTCACGCGCGGCCCGGCGATGCCGCAGATGGCCAGCCGGCTTATGCAGGAGTTCAAAGCAGGCAAGCCCCCCACCACAGATCTTTACATCGGTAGCGAAAGTCACTTCATGAGCCTCCGCCAGGCTGGGGTTTTGGAAGGCGTCAACTGGGCTGAGATCTCACCGGCGATTCCCCCAGGCGCACTAGCCACAGATGGAGTGGGCGCCGCCTTTGTTAGCCGCATGCCGGGCGTCTCCTATAACACGAAGCTGGTCCCTAAGGATAAGATTCCACGCGTGCTAGATGATCTCTTGGATCCCCGTTGGAAAGGAAAGATCGCTTCGACCCCTTACGCGGCCGCCTTTGATCGCGCGGCGATGCTCTTGGGCGATGAGCGTGTGACGAAGTTTCTCAACGAGCTGGCGCGCGCGAATCTGGCGGGGCTGCTCCGTTGTAGCGAAGAAGAACGAATCGTCAGCGGCGAGTTCGCTTTGTTCGGTCTGACCTGCGGTGGCGGCGAGAGTGAGCTGCTCAAGACGAAGGGCGCGCCCATCGACCACGTAATCCTCGAAGACCTTCCTATCATCGGCTATTGGTACCTGGGAGTGCCGAAGCATAGCCCCCATCCGAATTTGGCCAAGCTCTTCACCGTCTTTATGCTGACGGAAGAGGCGCAGAAGATCCTGTGGGAGGCCGAGGGCTATGACCTCCATCTCCTCAGAGGGACCAACACGTACAGGTTGGTAGAGGGTCTGCGCAGGAGGGGCATTGAACTGAGAGTCTTTGGTGTGCAGGAGGTGGTGGGTAGAGAGAAGGTCGCCGAGGCGCTCAGAAAGAAGTATCAGGAAATTCTCCGCAACAAATGAGCATGGGCGAAGCAGTTCACGTCTGGGGAGCCCTGCGAGTGCGCGGGCGGGCCTTCTGGTTAGGGCCTACCCCTTTGGTCGCCGTAGGGGGGCTCGCGCTGGGCGCTGTCGCGGTGCTTCTCTTGACCACTTTGGGCGTCGCCTTTCGCCTTGAGAGTGGCTACACGCTAAAGAATTTTTTCGATCTCTACGGGGATCCTTTCGCCTACAGAAGTCTGCTGAACACACTGGGATTTGCCCTTGTGACCATCACGACGGCGCTGTTCTTCGCCCTCCCCATAGCCTGGTTGGCTGAGAGAACAGACCTTCCGGGTCAAGAGGTCATCTATCCGCTCATGACCCTGGGGGTTTTGATTCCGGGCTTTTTCACCGCCATGGGCTGGTTGTTCCTGTTTCACCCGCGCATCGGCATGGTCAATGCCTGGCTCCTAGAGTTTTTCCCTCTGAATCACGCGCCCTTTAACATTACGAGTGTCCTCGGAATGGGTTTTGTCCAGGGCCTTGGCCTCTCATCGCTCGCCTTTATCATGCTTGCGGGCTCTTTCCGTGCGGTGGATCCGGCCCTGGAAGAGAGCGCTCAGATACACGGCATAAAGCTCCTGAAAAGGCTCAGGGTCGTCACGCTTCCCTTAGTGTGGCCTGGCATCCTGGCTACCGCGATCTATGTCTTCATGATCGGGCTTGCGGCGTTTGACGTGCCGGCTGTCATTGGAATGTCTAACCGAATCTTTACCTTTAGCACCTTTGTTTTTAATCTGACCAATCCGCAGGAAGGTTTGCCGAACTATGGCGTGGCTGCGGCGTCCAGCGCGGTCATGATCTTTTTCGCTCTCTTGCTGAGCTGGTGGTATTTGCGGGTGGTGCGGCGCGGGCACCGGTATGCAGTGATTAGAGGTCAGGGCTATAGACCGAAGCTGGTCGAGTTGGGACGTTGGTGGGTTGCCGGGTGGGCCTTCATCGCCCTCAAGGTTATTCTGAGCTTGGTGTTGCCGGCGGTCATACTTGTATGGTCCTCCCTGCTACCGTTTTTTGAGCCCTTTTCTGTTTCGGCTCTCGAGCGCATCTCGCTGGCCAATTTTTACGCAATCCCGTGGGAAGGTTTGTGGAGGGCGCTCAGGAACACAGCGATTTTAGTTCTAGTAGTTCCAACCCTGACGGCCATTGTCAGCCTGGCCATCTCTTGGATCGTGATCCGCTCCGGTCTGAAGGTGGCCGGGACTTTTGATACGCTCGCCTTCATTCCCCACGCTGTCCCTGGCCTCATATTTGCCTTAGGCGCTTTGGTCCTAGGGCTCTTCTGGCTGCCCGATTTCATCCCGTTTTACGGCACGATCTACATCCTCATTGCGGTCTACGTTGTCGAGCGGATTAGCTTTGCAACGCGCGTTTACAATACCGCCCTCATTCAGATTCATCGTGAGCTGGATGAGGTTGGCTATGTGTTCGGTCTCAAACCGTTGACGGTGGTCTGGAAGATTTTGCGCCCATTGCTCGCGCCCGCGCTCCTCTATACATGGCTATGGATGGCGCTCTTGACCTATCGGGAGCTTACAGTCGCGGCATTTCTGGTGACGAGGGAGAATATCACATTGCCGGTCTTTATATGGGGCATTTGGACGAGCGGCGCGTTGACCCAGGCGGCGGCCATCTCGGTGCTGCTGATGCTTTTTATGCTGCCTCTGGTTATCTGCTACTTCCTCTTTGGCCGGCAGAGGCTGGCGCTGGGCGCGTGACAGATGATCACCCTTCGACAGGTGAAAAAGGTTTTTCCGAGCAGAGAGCGTGCGGTTGTCGCCCTGGATGGAGTCGATCTGGAGCTTAAAAGCGAAGAGTTCTTTGTTCTTTTGGGCCCGAGTGGCTCGGGGAAGACGACCCTACTGCGCTGCGTAGCGGGTTTGGAAAAACCTGACTCAGGCGAAATTCTCCTCGGGAACAAACCGGTTTATTCGAGCTCAAAACGGCTCTATGTGCCGCCCGAGGAGCGCGGGTTGGGAATGGTCTTTCAATCCTATGCGGTCTGGCCTCATCTCACTGTTTTTGAGAATGTGGTCCTTCCATTAACTCATGGGGCGGGAAGGCTAACCAAGGCCGCCGCGAAGGAAAGAGTTGCCGGGGCTTTGGCCTTGGTGCAGTTAGAGGGTCTGGAGAACAGACCCACGCCGCTGCTAAGCGGCGGGCAACAGCAAAGGGTTGCGCTGGCTCGTGCCTTGGCGGTAGAACCACAGGTGCTGCTCATGGATGAGCCCCTCAGCAATCTGGATGCGCGCTTGCGGGAGGAGGTGCGGTCACAAATAAGGACCGTTGCCAAGAAAGTGGGGGTGGCCGTTCTTTACGTGACGCACGATCAGACGGAGGCTATGGCGCTGGCCGACCGAATAGCAGTCATGGCTGAAGGGAGGATCCTTCAGGTGGGCTCTGCATTCGAGCTTTACCGCTCTCCCGCGAATCCGCGCGTCGCTGAGTTTTTTGGCTCGATAAACTGGCTTGCTGGAAAAATGATCGCTGGGAGTCGTGTGCAAACTGAGATTGGCATATTTGAGGTCGATAGCCCGGCGCAGGCGAGCGCGCCTGTAGTCTTGGGGGTCAGGCCGGAAGATATCAAGCTTGGCTCTGCCTGCGCCAACTTAAAGAACGAATTTGAGGCTGAAATCGTCACGAGGACCTTTTTAGGAGATCAGATGACCTATGAGCTTGGGGTCAAGGGGAAGAGTCTCTCTGTTAGGGCGATGCCCGATAGTGATCAACTGGGAGCGAGAGTCTTTGTTCACTTTCCCAAAGGGAGGATCATTGTTTTTCCCCAGGCTTCTTTGACATATGGAATAAGGCATGAATCAATAAGAACATAAAAAAGGAGGGTGCGTTTATGAGTACAGCTACTAAAGCAGTAGGGGAAGTCCGACACTTAGACCATTTTGTGTTGCCCGCGATGGACCCTGACCGGGCGGAGAAATTTTACACAGAGGTTCTTGGGGGGAGAGTTGTAACGAAACACTCCGATCCGACTGTGACTCGAATCTTTATGAAGGTTGGGCAAAACCATATAGGATTGTTCTCGCAGGGCAAGGCAACGATCCCCAAAAGGGAGAGCGTGAATGATTATCCCAGGTGTGCCTTTGTGGTGCCGGGAGATGAGTTTGACAAGACGGCGGCCAAGATACAAAGCATGAGTTCCCTGGTAAGACAGATTGCAAAGGAGACAAATTCAGGGTGCGACTTGCAGCAGGGACTCGTTTTTGCTGACTCTGAAGGGAATCTGGTGGAAGTGTTTAAGGGAGAGCAGGAAAAGACGACGCGGGTGCACCACCTTCACTTTGACACGTTAAACCTAGAGGAGAGTATTCGCTTTTACACAGGCATCCTAAACCTGACTCTCGTCAGGCGAACCAATGGGACGGCCGTTATTGAGATACCTGCCAATCAGACTGTTGTCCTGCACCAAGTGAAGGAGCTCTCAGAGGTGACAAAGACCACCTACAGAGGCAGGCATTTCGCCTTCCATGTGACTGACGACAACTTCCATGCGATTGTCAACAAACTCCATCAAGCCGGAGTCGAAGAGCGTGACGAACATGGCGAAAGAGAGGGCCGGAGACCTGGACAGTTGGGCACCTATTTCAAAGATCCGAGCGGCTTCCGCTTACAGATTACCAACGAGGATTCAGCTACCTTCGCCCAGCATGCGTCAAGAAGGGGATAACCTACAAGGCATAGGGAGCCAAGACGCTCTTGTTTTATAAGCGGCAAGTTGAAAAACCTCTGCTTACCCTTCGACAAGCTCAGGGCGAGCGGAGCGAAGATCGGCGATATTCCGTTCATGCTGAGCTTTGTCGAAGCATAAGCCTGCCTGTCTTGAGTGAAATCGAAAGATCGAAGCCTAAGAAATTTTTTCTCAGCGGCATCATGGGAGTGATTCTCACCCTTCTGAGCTTCAGTTTGTTTTGGGCAGCCGTCA
>JBOHVJ010000289.1:0-3858 GCA_050735075.1 Binatia bacterium | reverse complement strand
GGCCGATATAGTGCTCGTCCACAAGTAAACCAGAAACACTCCAAGCAAGAACATCATTTTTAAGACGCATCTAACGCGCATTTCTTAGGACCTCCTTTCTTGGATTTCCAACTCAGGTACGCAAATTGCGAACCACTCTGTCGACCATTGAATTTGAGGACTTACGGATCTCCCTGAATGATTCTCTCATTTTTCCTCCTCTAGGTCTTCTTGTTCGCTTCCCTTCTTCCGCAGCTTCTCCACCTAGTCTAGTTTCTGTTGCGAAACTCCGAAACTCTTGTGCCGCAAGGTTCCGAGGCCTGTACCTTGCGATAAAAATGCCAACCTTAAGCTTTCCTTTTCTCAGAGGGTTGCGTTTTCCCGCTTCTTTTCGTGGGCCTGGGGCTGGCTTCATGCTGCTCCCGAAGCTTGAGGCGCGATAACTCCATTCCCAAAGTAACCCACCGATCCAGAAGTTTCCGCAGCCTATGGTAATTGCGCAGCTGCTGCTTTACCTGAGCGACATCGTCTTTCCGAACATGGCGCGTTGTACTCTTGCCATGCCAGGTGTAACTCAGCTGGTAAAAGGGTCCATGCCTCAGCGACGGATCCTCCTTACATCGACAACGAGGATTGCCACAGGCATTGTACTGCTGCGATAACGCACCCGGACGCAGGTCGCCCAAGCCAGCAATTTCCCCCTTAATCTTTTCGATCCTTGCTGGGAGTGACTGCCGGCTTATGTTCATCGTCAAAAGATCCTGCCTTATCCCTCTGTGATTGTCCACCGGGTTGTCCTGAAAGTTCTCGATTTCTTGCGCGTGAAGACTCTTGACAATTGTGGGACGATAGCCTTATAAAGCTATCGGATATATTCTCTACCCGATGAGGTCATTATGACAAGAGCCGCGCACCTCCAGATTACTTTTGCCGACCTCGAGTTTATTCGTCAAGGCGTAAACCTCGATCCGCTTCTCAAAAAGATTTCCGGATTTCTCGACGATCAGCCAAAGATCGTCGAGCTGGTCCGTCAGGATCTCCAACGGGGCCTCAAAAAGCCCACTACCGGGCGCAAGGGGCTAACACCCGAGCAGACCCTTCGCTCCCTTATTCTCAGGCGAGTTAAGAACTGGGACTACCGCGAACTGCGCGAACGGATCGCCGACGGATACTCTCTTCGTTGTTTCACGCGCTTCTACGGAGGTGAAGTACCCAAGCATAAGGCCTTCCATCAGTCTTTTAACCGGCTGACGCCCGAGACGATTCGAGCCATCAACGATCTGGTCATACACCGCGCTGTCGACCTCAAACTCGAGAACGGCGACAAACTCCGCGTCGATACGACGGTCAGCGAAACCGACATCCACCATCCGACCGACAATACTTTGCTCTGGGACGTAGTGCGGGTCATCACGCGCCTCATCGGCCAGCTGGGAGATCTGCTGCCCAAAGGCGTCAGCGGTTTCACAAACCGGACACGCTCTGCTCGGCGCCGGATGCAAGAGATCCAGCGCATGACGACCAGAGAGCGGCATGACCAGCAGGAGGAGAAGTATCGCGAGCTGATACGCACCACAGAGCAGGTCTTAGGCGACACGCGCCAGGTGCTCGAAAAGGCGAAAGATGTTCACATGGTCGACCTGATGGACGACATTGTCATTCAAGAGTTGCGCAGGAAAATCGAGCACTACAGCCAGCTGGGGGACCGCGTCATCGATCAAACCCGCCGCCGAGTGCTCAAGGGCGAGCAGGTTCCGGCCAACGAGAAGGTCTATTCGATCTTTGAAATCCACACCGATCTGATCAAGCGCGGCAAGATACAAAAACCGATCGAGTTTGGTCATAAGATCTTTCTGGCCGAAAGCGCCCGAGGCTTGATCACACAGTACCGCGTGCTGGACGGCAATCCCTCCGATCACATCCACGTCAAGCCTTCGCTCGAGCATCACAAAAAGGTCTTCGGTTGTGCTCCCAACCTGTACAGTTCCGACCGGGCTTTCTTCACGGAGGACAACATTAAGGAATGTAAGAAAGCCGGCGTAAAGCTCGTCTGCATCCCTCAGTGTGGTGGAAAAAGGAGCTCGGATCGCGACGCTTTCGAAAGGAGCCCTGCCTTCAAAAAGGGCCAGCGTTTCCGGGCAGGCATTGAGGGCCGCATTTCCGTGCTCTTCCGCGGACGAGGCATGAAGCGCTGCCCGGATGAGGGACCGGAGCGATTCGAAAAATTTGTGGGCGCCTGTGTGCTTGTCAACAACCTCATGAACATAGCCCACCTATTAATCCAGAAGGAAAAACGCCAGAGCCAAGCGGCGTAGTCCCGCCACTCCCTCCCGCACGGCCTTCCCCATGCGCGAAGCGTCTTTATTTGAGCTTGAAAAACAATCGAGTCGCCCACCGAACGCAGTTTTCCATGCCTGGCTGATAAAAAAGCCTCCACGGCAGACGAAACCCGACCCAAATTCGGGTCTCGCGGCGGAAACCAGCTCCCTAGTTTTGGTCGACAGAGCCAGTTTCGCAACAGAAACTAGTATATCGATTCATAAAAACGTTTACAGATTTATCGGTTGATGGTAATCTGGTCAAAAACCAGAATGGCCACAACCTCGAAACGTCCTAAGCTGATCTTGAACCCGGAACAACAATACGCTTTAGAACAAACGGCTCAGTCTCGGAGACGGCCACAACGTGAGGTGCAGCGTGCGCAGATCCTCCTCCGTTATGCGTCGGGTCAAACCATCACCACTATCTCCCATGCCTTGCGCGTCAGTCGAGTAGCAGTTTACAAATGGATCGACCGCGCCCTGGCGGTGGGAACGGAGACTGCCCTCAGCGACAAACATCATCGTCCTAAAGAACCCATCATCACGGAAGAAGCTAAGGCTTGGGTAGTGAGCTTAGCCTGCACCAAGCCCAAGGACCACGGCTATGCCGCTGAAGTCTGGAGCCATCGCCAGTTGGCCAAACATGTGCGCGAGAACGCTCTGACCCACGGATTTCCCAGCTTGAGGCATGCCGCCAAAGCCACCATACAGCGTATTCTTAAAAACCAGACGTTGCAGCCACACAAGGTAAAATACTACATGGAGCGGCGCGATCCTCAATTTGACGAGAAAATGCGTGAGGTGCTCCTCGTCTATCAGGAAGTCAACGTGCAGAACCAAGCCGCTCGGGACACCAAAGAAGCTCCTGCCACCGTCACTGTGTCCGTCGATGAGAAGCCCGGCGTGCAAGCCATTGCCAACACCGCTCCGGATCTGCCACCAAAACCAGGCGAGCATCCGCAACTGGGTCGCGACTATGAGTACAAGAGGTACGCTACTTTATCAATTCTGGCGGGCCTCGATTTGCACGACGGTCACGTCACTGCCGAGGTCCATCCTCGGCATCGCAGTCGGGAGTTTATTCTGCTCTTGAAGGCGCTGGACGCTCATTATCCACCTGGATGTGTGATCCGCTTGGTCTTAGATAACCATTCAGCTCATATCTCCAAGGAAACCATGGCCTGGTTGGCCACTAAGCCAAATCGGTTTGTGTATGTCCACACCCCCAAGCATGGTTCCTGGCTCAACCTGGTAGAAACACTCTTTGGCAAGATGGCGCGCACATTTTTGAAACATATTCGTGTCGCATCTCGCCAGGAACTAAAGGATCGAATCCTGCTCGGCATTGCGGAAATCAATCAAGAGCCGGTAGTCCACCGATGGAAGAAATTTGACGCGCTAAATACGTAAATGTTTAAATGAATCGATATACTAGTACGCTGACCCTGTGCCACTCGCCTTTGGGCACGATGCATGCCTCACCTGGGCCCAGCTCGATTCCGGCGTTCGGTTCCGATTCACCTGTTACGCGCAGCCGTCCTGTTATGACAAATAGGAT
>JBOHVJ010000288.1:0-18763 GCA_050735075.1 Binatia bacterium | reverse complement strand
CTCCCACCTCTTTCAGCCTGCGTGTAATCTCCAGATCCTCCGGACTGGGAACCGGATCGCCGCTCGGATGATTGTGCACGAAGATCACGGCGGCAGCCGAATCGCGGATAACGGGATGATAAACTTCACGGGGATGAACCAGAGAGGCGGTGAGGGATCCCTCAGAGATTTTCACTTCGCGAATTTTTCTATTTTTGTTGGTGAGCAGGACCACGTAGAAGAGCTCTCGTTTTTCTTTTTTCATCCGGTCGTGGAAATGGCGGAAGACATCCTCGGAGGAGCGAAACGACTGTCCTGCTTCCCATTTGCTCCCCGCCAGCCGGCGGCCTAGTTCCAAACCGGCTTTGACCTGAGCCACCTTCGCCGGACCCAATCCTTTGACGACTCTAAGCTCCATGAGGGTGGCCTCGTCGATGCCGTTTAAATTTTTAAAACGGTCGAGCAGGACATGGGCGTGATCCAGGGCGCTTTCGCCGGTGCTTCCGTTCCCGGTCCGTAGAAGGATCGCCAGGAGTTCGGCATCGGTCAGGTTTTCGGCCCCTCTGTCGAGAAGCTTTTCCCTCGGCCGGTCTGCTTCCGGCCAGTTTTTAATCGTCCGGTATGGCGCCACAGAAACCTCGAAGTCGCCCCGCGCATAACCGAGTTCGGCCCGCACAGAGGAGCGCAGCTTCCTCTATCACAACTCGGCCTTCAGTCCAATACGTTTAAAAGGAGGCCTTTGAGATACTCGCCTTCGGGATGGTGAAGACTCACTGGGTGATCGAGCGGGTGGCCGAGTCTTTTTAAGATTTGAACTTTACGGCCGGAGTCTACGGCCGCACCAAAGACGATTTTTTGGAAGATCTCCATTGAGAGATGCTGAGAACAGCAAAAAGTAAGGAGATGACCACCGGGCTTTAAGACGCGCAGGGCATGGAGGTTGAGAAATTTGTAGCTGCCCGAGGCAGCCGCAACATCACTACGTCTATGGGCCAAAGAGGGAGGGTCCAGAACCCCAATATCAAATTCCCTCGTGCACCCCTTAAGATAAGAAAAGGCGTCAGCTTTGATAAGACTCCCCTCAGAGACGGAAAGGCCATTGACCTCAAAGTTTCGCTTAGCCAATTCCAAGGCCGACCCCGAAGACTCCACGGAGATGACCTGTCTTGCTCCTCCCCTTAGGGCATAAGCGGCAAAGGCAGCGGTGTAGGCAAAACAGTTGAGGATCTTCTTGTCGCGGGCGAGCGATGAGAGGAAGAAGCGACTTTCTCTCTGGTCTAAAAAGAATCCCGTTTTTTGGCCTTTCCTGACATCGACGAGAAACTTAAGCCTGTTCTCATGGATCGTGATGAGCTCCGGCGGCTCCTCTCCAGTCAAGACCCCCACTGCCGGAGGAAGCCCCTCCTCCTCTCTTGCCCCACCTTCGCTCCGCTCGTAGATACCCCTAGTCGGAAAAAGGCTCGAGAGAGAGTCTACGACTAGCCCCCTGAGGGAATCCATCCCAGCAGTAAAAAATTGACACACGAAGAAATCGCCATAGCGATCTACCACCAATCCAGGAAGGAAATCGCCTTCCCCGTTCACCAAGCGATAGCCATCTGTGGATGACGAGAGATGTCTTTCTCTTATCGCCGCTGCCTGGGAGAGCCGACGGGTAAAAAAGGCCTTATCGATCTCCTCTTGTTGCAGGGTCAATATGCGGACCCTAATTTGCGATCTGGGACTGTAAAGGCCCCGGGCAAGCAAGTTTCCCTGGCCATCCAACACATCGGTGACGCCCGCCGTCTCCGAGCCGTCTTCCACTCTCTCAATCGCGCCCGAAAAGAGCCACGGGTGCCCTTTCAGCACGGGCCCTTCCCGCCCTTTTTTGAGAAATACCTTTAGCATCTAAATAGTCATGAAGCTTATAGTTCACTCTTGGGAATGGAAGCAACCTTCCGAGGGGAATGAGACCGGAGGACATAGACGAATCGAGTTCAAAACGTTCAAGCCGTTCAATAGGTTCAAGACGTTTTTAACGATTAAACGAAGCGAAGCGGTTGAACTATTTGAACGAATTGAACCATTTATTGACCACGGCCGGAGGGCTCGCTCCCCGAGGATAGCGTCGGGAAGTTGCTTTCGGAGGAACAGAGCGTTGAAGTTTCAGGGGGATAAGAAGGGTAGGCTTCCCTCGACCACTTCACTCCTTGCGGATAAAGGTCCCACTCTTGCCGCCGCTCTTTTTGACCAAACGAACCTCGCCGATTGACATCTCCCGGTCCACCGCTTTACACATATCATAAATCGTCAAACCGCAGACCGAAACTGCCGTCATCGCCTCCATCTCCACTCCTGTCTTTCCGGTTACTCGCACCACCGCTTCGATCTCTACCCGTGCAGGTTTCTCCGCTGGATTGAGCGAAATTTCCACCGAGGTGATATTGAGGGAATGGCACATGGGTATAAGCTCTGGGGTCTTCTTGGCGGCCATAATGCCGGCCACCCGGGCAACAGAGAAGACATCCCCTTTCTCAACCCTTTTTTCCCTAATCAGGGCAAGGGTTTCCGGAAGCATGAATACGGTTCCCCGGGCAACGGCGACTCTACTGGTTACATCCTTTTCCGTCACATCTACCATTCGAGCCCGTCCTTCGGAATCCAAGTGGGTAAGTTTAGCCATCTTTCCTCCTTTAGTCATGGCAGTGATTAAACACTCGTCTTTCCTTCCTGCGAGATTTTTTTTATGCTACATAAAAGCCATGGAGAAAAAAAGCCACTACCGAGTGATCATTTTGGGATCCGGGGCGGCCGGCCTCACGGCTGCGATTTACGCCGCTCGAGCAAACCTTGAACCCATGGTTATCGAGGGCTCTCAACCGGGCGGTCAATTAACCATCACGACGGACGTAGAGAATTATCCCGGCTTTCCTAAAGGAATCCTAGGCCCTGAACTGATGGAGGAGTTTAAAAAGCAGGCCGAGCGCTTTGGGACAAAAACCATCTTTGGAGATGTCACGGCTGTCGGCCTTAATCAAAGGCCCTTCCGAGTTGTGGTGGGTAAGGAGTCTTATACCTGTGATGCCCTGATTATAGCAACCGGGGCATCGGCCAAGCTTCTAGGTTTAGACTCTGAAAAGAAGCTGATGGGCTACGGGGTATCGGCTTGCGCCACCTGCGATGGTTTCTTTTTCAAGGAGAAGGAGGTCGTAGTCGTCGGAGGGGGGGACACCGCCATGGAAGAATCCCTCTTTCTTACCAAATACGCGACCAAGGTAACCATTATCCACCGCAGAGACAAACTACGCGCATCAAAAATCATGCAGGAGCGCGCTATCAAGAATCCTAAAATTTCTTTTATCTGGGATACCACCGTGGATGAGGTCTACGGCAATCCTAAGGACGGGGGAGCCAAGGGAGTCAAACTGAAAAATGTAAAGACTGGGGAGACCCAAGACTTTAAGTGCGATGGGGTTTTTATCGCCATCGGGCACGAACCCAACACCAAACTGTTCAAGGGGCAACTAGATCTGGATGAGCGGGGATATATCCTCACCCATCACGGAACGGCCACAAATATTCCAGGCGTCTTCGCCTGCGGGGACATCCAGGATCATGTCTATCGCCAGGCAGTCACTGCCGCAGGCACCGGCTGCATGGCCGCCATGGACGCGGAGAAATTCCTAGAGGGTCAAGAGTCATGAGTAAATCAAGGAGTGAGCCGAGAGCAATTCACAACACCTTGAGAGATAAGCGCCAGGAGATTCTAAGGGTCGCGGCTAGTCAAGGGGCGCGAAACGTGCGGGTCTTCGGCTCCTAGATTCGCGGTGCGACTAGGCCGGATAGCGATATTTTAGCGGAGCTTGATCCTGGCCGCACCCTCTGGACATCATCGCGATTAAGCAAGATCTAGAAGATCTGCTCGGTCGTCCAGTGGATGTTGTTACAGAGGCGGCAATCAGCGCCCATATCCGAGAGCGGGTTCTAAAGGAAACGGTCGCCCTATAAAAGGCGGCGTGAAGCTGAAGGCGGAACCACTGGCTGCTTAAGCCTGTTGTTGGCTGGAATCTTGACCTTCCGGCAGTTTTAGTTTACAAAACACTAAATGAAATCGACTGTCATCAGTTCGAATCCAAACGTCATGGGAGGAACCCCTGTTTTTCGCGGCACCCGTGTTCCTGTTCAGACACTGCTTGACTATCTGAAGGCGGGCGACTCGATTTCTGACTTCCTCGAAGGATTTCCTACGGTTACCAAAGAGCAGGTCATAGCCTTCTTGGAAGAGGCGAAGGAGAAGGTGCTTGCCGACCTTCAGAATCCTCCTGGATGAGTGCATAGACCAGCGATTGGCAAAAGAAATTTCCGGTCATGCGGTCAAAACAACGCCGGAAATGGGCCGCTTTAGATAACGGTGAATTGCTCGCCAGGGCAGAAAAGGAATTTGATATCTTCATCACCGTCGATCGCAATCTGACCTTCCAGCAAAACGTCCCTAAGTTTGGCATTGCTGTCTTGGTCCTTCATGCTCCCACAAACAAGCTCCAAGCCCTCGTGCCTCTGGTCCCGAAAATCTTGGAAGCTCTCACCAACCTACAGAAGGGGAAAGCGGTCTCTATCTTCAGCTAACGGGTCTGTAGAAAAAGGCACGTCAGCGACTCCTCAGAGAAGAAAGACACTGAGCCGAGCTATGCTCAAATTGAACCGGACTAGAAAGCCAACAGTCATAGCCCCCCTTGGGCGGGCAAACTGGAGGGTTCAAGGGGTTTGAGGAGGGGATGTGGTAACGGAGACAAGTCCCTGGCTGGGCAATTCGGTGATGATGACAAACCGGGCACGACGGTTCTTCTGCCGGCATTCCTCCGTCTCCTCCATGCAGGCCGGCGCTTCCTCCCCATAGCTTATGATAGGTAAACGGTCCGCAGAAATCCCCAGGGTGCCAAGATAATCCCTGGCGTTCTGCGCCCGTTTTGCCCCCAGGGCCAGGTTGTATTCGCTGGTTCCCCGATCATCACAGTGGCCCTCGATCTCAACCTGGAACGAAGGGTTGGACTGCAACCAAACTGAGTTGCTCTTCAGGATTTCCAGAGCCTCTGCGTTGAGATCATAACTATCATATTCGTAATGGATATCTTTTAAGGGACTTGCCGCAGGGGTAACTGATGCCACCCCCCGACGCATCGCCTCCAGACTCGAAGTTGCTCTGGCCTCAGGGAGCACGCCTTGGGATTGCTCGGCGCCACTCTGCGCCTGAGTCGAAGGGGATACAGCCGACTTGGCAGTAGTAAATAAAGAACATCCGGTAAACATGAGAAAGGCGAAGAACATCAACCCAATCAGCGCCACATTCCATCTCTTAACCATCTCATTCTCCTTTCTGAACATCGGATAACCCGGCCTCACTCTGATATGGTTCAATTAATCTTCAGACTTGTCAAGTTTTTTTCTCTCGGATCCGCCTCTCTTCTCTCCAAACACCTATTAAGACAATCGAGATTTTGAACCTGCAGGGAACTGCGACTTGCGGTTACAAGCTTCCTCGACAGCTTGACCAAAGCCCAAGACCTCTTTGTCGGGCCTGTCGCTGCAAAAGGCGAAATTCTTCAAGATAACGAAAGGGAAACTGAGTATAGGCATGGCCGTAGCCCTGCCGGATAATTTCCGCATTCAAAAATGTCCCGTTTTCAAGGTAGACATAGCCCAGCGTCCTGCCATATCTGTCCCTGTGGCCAAAGGCTGAGTTGGTTTGATCGAACTCCAAACGAATTCTCCTCCCTGCAACCATTTTCTTTGTGAACTCCTTCGCCTCTTGGCCGAAGCACTCAACAGATTTCTTCGGGTGCTTGGTTTCTGGTGTATCCACTCCAATTAAACGGATCTTCTCGTTGGGGCTAACAAGAAGCGTGTCCCCATCGATAACCTTGATCACCCTCCTTGATCCATTTTCCGCCTTTGTCTCATGTTCTAGGGATTTGTTTGTGTCTGTGGAAGAGTTAGGTTGAGCGAAGACAAACAGTGAGGATATCAAGAGGAACGTGAGGGAAGAGAAGCAAAGTTTTTTCCGCCGAGCCATAAACCACCCTGAGCGCAAATCCGATGCCAAGGTGGAAGATGGCTGTTACCGTTATAACCCCCTTTATTTATTAAGTTTTGAATGGTGGCGGGGTTGAGAAAGGTGCCAAAAAGACGGCCATTTTTGAACTGTCACAAACCAGATTTGTACATGATCCTATCTGTTCAGCTTCCGCCAATCTTTCAGGATCTGCCGGGCTGCGTTGTAGCCAGGTATGCCGCTCACTCCGCCGCCAGGATGAGTCCCTGAGCCACAGAGATAGAGGTTTTTGATCGGCGTGCGATATCGTGCCCAGCCCGGAACCGGGCGCATAAAGAAAAGCTGATCCAGTGAGAGTTCCCCATGATAGATGTTCCCCTCCGTGAGACCATAAGTCTCTTCCAGGTCAAGGGGGGTAAGCACGTGACGGTGAAGGATGGAATTTTTGAAATTCGGGGCATATTCACTAATAGTGTCGACCACAAGATCCCCCAGCGCTTCTCGCTTCTCTTTCCAGTTGCCATCCTTAAAGTGATAGGGAGCGTATTGCATGAAGACAGACATGACATGTTTTCCTCGAGGAGCCAGCGAGGAATCCGTCACCGAAGGAATGACAATCTCCAGAAAGGGTTTTTTAGAAAAACACCCATATTTGGCATCATCAAAGGCCCTTTCCAGATAATCGATGGAGGGACCTATGTGGATCAGCCCGTGATGGTGAGGCGCCGTCTCTCCTCCGGGCAGGCCTTTGAAGTTCGGGAGTTCGCCCAGCGCGAGATTAACCTTAGCGCATGCGCCGCGGAACTTGGCATTGCGCACCTGGAGCAAGAAGTGTGGATCGAGATGGGTCGGATCGACTAGTCCCATAAAAGTATTTTTAAGATCGGCGCTGGAAATCACCATGGTCGCAGAAATCTCGCCGCCGTTTTGCAGCGCCACGCCAGAGGCGGCATCGTTTTTAATAAGGACCTCAGCCACCTCGGCATTCGTGCGGATTTCTGCTCCATAATGCTTTGCCGCCTGCGCAATCGCATGGGAGAGCTGGCCCATGCCTCCTCGCACAAGGCCCCAGGTTCGAAATGCTCCGTTGGATTCTCCCATATGATGATGGAGGAAAACATAGGAAGTCCCCTGCGCTCGTGGACCTAAGAAGGTCCCCAAGATGCCGTTGGCGGCTAGGGCCCCCTTGATGACATCGGTCTCAAACCACTCGCTGAGAAAGTCAGCAACACACATAGGAAGGATCCGTAAGGCATTGTGCATGTCCTTTTCCCCGAGCTTATGAAATTTCCAACCGAGTTTAAGCAGTTCCATAAGGTCCAAGGCGCTCGTCTCGGTTATATCTGGAAGGGCCATCATCCAGAGGGCCCGGAGTAAGGCAGTCAATTTTTTCACCAGGACGGTGAAGGGGAGGTAGCTCTCTGCATCCGCCTTGGAGAAGCGTTTCATTTCTTCGACGATCTTCCGAGTCTCCCGCCAGATCAGAAGATGGTTTCCATCCAGCATCGGAGCGAAAAGGATGGGATCGAGGGGAAGAATCTCCAAACCATTCTTATTTAATTCCAGCTCCTGAACGATGCGGGGTGGTAGGAGTCCACAGCTATAAGCGCAGGTGGAAAACTTAAATCCCGGATAGATCTCCTCCGTAACCGCTGCCCCGCCGATAATATCCCGACGTTCCAGAACCAAAACCCTCTTGCCAGCCTTGGCCAGATATGCTGCGGTCACAAGGCCATTATGGCCAGCGCCGATAATAATAGCGTCGTAGCGGTCCATCATCAGTTAGAAGGATTGCCTAATTTGCTAATTTCGAGACGTCAATTCTCTTGGCATCCTCATAGGTTTATCGAAGGGTAATGTCAAGTATTTGTTGAAAAGAGGAGGGGGCTCAATTGACTCACATCTCACAAATAGCATAGAATTTTGGTTGTTCGAAGGGATTTAACCCGCCTCCTTCTCGACGGCCAGGGTTTCCAAGGTGTTGTGAGCTTATAAACGGCTTATGGGCATGCTCGGCACTGTTGATCCTCGTCGGCAACTGCATCAGTACTTCGGCTTTCGGGAATTTCTTGAAGGCCAAGAGAGCGAGATCGACACCCTCCTTAAGGGCCGAGACGCGCTCGTCATCATGCCCACGGGCGGCGGCAAGTCCCTCTGCTACCAACTGCCGGCCCTGGTGCTGCAAGGCGTCACGGTGGTCGTCTCCCCGCTCATCGCGCTCATGAAAGATCAGGTGGACGGTCTTGTCGAGAAAAAGATTCCCGCCACGCTCATCAATTCCTCGATCAGTCAGCCAGACATGGACGACCGCATCCGCCGGATGACCCGCGGCGAGTTTCGGCTCGTTTACATCGCGCCCGAGCGGTTTAAGAGCGAACGCTTTGTCCGCGCTCTCCGAGCCTTGCCCATCGCCTTGTTCGCGGTGGATGAAGCGCATTGCATCTCACAATGGGGGCACGACTTTCGCCCCGATTATCTCCGCCTCAAATGGGCGCTCAAGGATCTGGGTCAACCCCAGGTCGTCGCGCTCACGGCCACTGCAACCCCGGAAGTCCGTCAGGACATCGTGGAGCAGCTAGGCCTTGGCAAATTCGGCCGCCGGCCGCCTCAGGTATTCGTCTCCGGTTTTGCGGCATCGGCCCGGGCAAGGCGAGGCAATACGGGGCGGAAACTCTTGCGGTGATTAAGAGGCTGTCTGATACAAACAGATGAGGCAGTACCATAATCTGTTGATAAGCTCGTAAGACCTTTAGATAGACAAGCGTCAGAAAAGACCCCTTATTGGACCCGAGGTGCAGAAAAGGTTCGCGTCCCCTTTTCTTCTTCCGCGTCCCCTTTTCTTCTTCTTTTTCTTCTTACAAAAAATTCAAAGCAGATCTGGTAAAATAAGCAGCACAAAAAATTACTTACGGATCAACGCCTTTTTTTCCATGTTCTTGACATCGATCAGGATAGAGGATAAATTTTTTACATCCATGGAGACGGATGGTCGCTCGAAATCGAAAGAAAGCCTCATCGCGAAGGTCTATACTAACCCGCGCTACCGTGGCAAGCGAGTGATCATCATCCACGGGAAGGCGTTCCCAAGTCCTGGTGGCGTGACGGGGTTTCGCAAGCTCAAGCTGCTCTTGAAGCGGTACCCGAGGGAAACCCCAACGATCGTCTATGTCCCCAAGGCTGAGACGCTGATCCTCACCCTGTGAAACCCAAATCGGCTTCCTTCCCCTACGAACGGCGCGCGTCAGCCATCTTTGGGACCATTCGTCGTCCTGTGGCTCATGTGGAATTGTACTCGGCAGTCTTTCAGCGGTGGATTGCCTACACGATGATCGTCGATACAGGGGCCGATTACTGTGTGCTGCCAGCATCGATCGCGTGGGACTTAGGCATCAAGCTGCGTCAATGTGAACCGCATACCGCGTCAGGGATTGGCGGGCAACAGAAGGTCTTCTTGCACCGAACGGCACAGATGCGATTTGGTTCTTGGGAATTTCTTGTCCCGGTGGGGTTCGTCAAACGAGAAAACCTGCCACCGCTTCTCGGTCGCTATCAGTGTCTGGATCTGTTCGACCTGCGTCTACGTGCTTTTGTAACCACATTCTCCGTCCGCTCCCACTTTCCAACGTCACCGACCCCTTGAACCAAGCTACCTTGAACAAGAGCCAGCGGCGCATCGCGGACCACTATCAACAGGAGCGTTCCGCATGCTGCTCTTCGGCTGCAAGAATTGGCACGGTCACTCTCTTCAAAATAAGCGTTCAAGGATCTTTCTAATCGCCTCTGGCTGGCCTGCCTGTGCGGTACACGCAAACAGGTCTATAAAGCTGATGATGCGCATCTCGCCGTGGCACTTGGGGCAGGTGCGAGGATCTGTTTCATAGACCTTCCTGATGAAGTGGGACCATCTCTTTTTTTTGGGTTTTTTCTGACGACTGTCTAATAGTAATTCCAGTCCACACCCAAATGATTTTTAAGTAATATGGAATCGTAACCCCCGTCACCGTGTTTGTGCATCGAATCCCTAGGAATAGGGATCCCTTGGCTTAGTATTTTTTCACCTTTAAAGTTTTCTAAATACATGCCAGTGCTTGCCTCAGACACCTTGCCAGACTTATCGAAATAGTAGTTTGATACCCTCACGGATCGGACCGTTGTTTTTGGATCATTGGCCGACAAGAGGAAGTTTTTCGATCTGACAATGTTTACTGTGAAACTCCTATAGGAGTCCAAGTCAAAAGCCTCCATCCATGCCCAGACCTGTCAAACGCCCTCCCCCTTTGTTTCCGTTAATTTTTCGTCGGGCAAATCAAGCCTTATCTTACACCGCGAACCTTGTTGATCCTTTCCTATTTTTTCGCAGTTACCTTTGGCTTTCACCCATCCGATTGCCTCATCGACGTTCTTAAATTGCGGCACGCCAACTTTGTCCGCCGGACTCACGGAGTTATTACCAGCGAAGGGACTAGTGAATCAGATCACCGTCCCATAACTTGGTCAAAAAGAACTTCCACGGCATAACGGTGACGGCCCCAATCTTTCGGGGTCGAGGATCAAGTGAAACCACAATAGCCCACTTGGAGGGATACTCTTCCCTGAAAGCGCGAAGGCCGCGTAGGTGATGTTCGCTGACTTGCTCAACGGCCTTGACCTCGAGAGCCACTTGGTGATCGCCCATGATAAAATCGACTTCTAACTGAGAAGCTGTTCGCCAATAAGAGAGGGGATATTCCAGACCGGAGTAATGCCTGTGGGCGACAAGCTCTTGAAAGATCAAGTGCTCAAAAGCTCGACCGAGCGATTCACTGCGCGGGAGAATCCGGCCTCTCTTCAGCAAGAGGTTAACGATGCCAACATCAAAAAAGTAGAAGCGGGGCGCAAAGATTACCCGGCGCTTTTGCTTCTTGCGGTACGCCGGGATAAACCGTCCAATAAGCGTATCTTCCAAAATCTGAAAATAGTCGCGCGCCGTGGGAGAGCTGATCCCGCACTCCCTGGCCACATTCTGGTAATTGACGATGTCCCCGTTGCTGAATGCTGCTGCCTCTAGAAAGCGGCTAAAGGCTGGGAGATTGCGGGTTAGCGCTTCGGCTGCGATTTCTTCTTTTAAGTAGTCCCCGACATAGCTTTGGAGCATCCGCTCAGGCTTCTCAGCTACGTAATGGCGTGGCACCAGCCCATGATCGAGAGCGCGAAATAGGTCAAAATCAGGGATCTCCCGGAAGACTAACGGATAGAGTTCATAGCGCAACGCGCGACCGCCTAGTAGATTTCCGCCGCCGCGCTTGAGTTTTCGAGCGCTCGAGCTGAGGAGGCAAAACTGGACGTGGTGATTGGCGATCAGCCAGTGGACTTCGTCGAGTAAAGCGGGCACCTTTTGCACTTCATCTATCACCACTGGATCCCTTGGCTCCGCGGCTAGCACCTCCTCTCGCAAAAGGGCGGGGTTTTGTTGTAGACGCAAGAATTCGTTGGATAGCAACAGGTCGTAGTACATGCTTTGGGGAAAAAGCTGTTTAACCAACGTGCTCTTCCCTGTCTGCCGGGGACCCCAAAGAAAACAGCTTTCTTTTTTCAGGCCTTTTAAGAGCTGCAATCTGGCGTACATGATCATATAAGACTGTATCTTATTTTATCAGGATTATCAAAGACAGTATTTGAGCACCTGCTCTGTCAGGTGCTCGAGGCGGGTCAGCAATCAGCGTTAAACAGTCCTGTTACTCTCTTCGGTTGAATTAAGACCGAAGGCTGCGTCCATTCCGGGGCTTTTGTTCAACGAGATCGCAGGGAGCCTGCAATGTTAAATCTTTCCCCTTTTCCAGTCTTTAAGGATCTCCAGCGCCGCCAATCTTCCTGAGGCTCCCATCACGCCTCCGCCGGGATGTGTTCCTGCACCGCACATGTAGAGATTCTTAATCGGCGTGCGGTATTGAGCCCACCCGGGCACAGGGCGGAGGAAAAAAAGCTGATCCAGCGTTAATTCACCATGAAAGATATTTCCCTCGGTGAGCCCAAACTCTTGTTCCAGATCCCAAGGGGTAAGCACCTGGCGGTGGAGAATAATGTCTTTCAGATTTGGCGCGTACTCGCTGAGAGTATCAATGACATTATCGCCGAATTCGTCGCGCCGCTCCTCCCAGGTTCCGTCCTTAATATGGTAGGGGGCGTATTGCACAAAAATCGACATGACGTGTTTTCCCGGCGGGGCCATGGAAGGATCGATGGTCGACGGGATGACGATGTCCAGGTAGGGTCTGCGGGAGTAACTGCCATATTTCGCGTCATCGTATGCGCGTTCCAGATAATCGATGGTAGGACTGATGGAGATCGCTCCGCGGATATGTGGGCCCTCCCCCGGAAGACAGGTAAAATTGGGCAATGCGCTCAAGGCTAGATTGACTTTTCCTGAGGAGCCGCGGATTTTGAAATGGCAGACCTGCTTTAAAAAATCAGGATCCAGGTGATGTGGATCTACCATTTTTAAAAAGGTCCGCTTGGGATCTACGCCGGAAACTACGATCTTGCCATGGATCTCCTCGCCGTTACCCAGGACGACTCCGCTAGCACGCCCATTGTTAATGAGTACCTGATCGACCGTCGCCTCGGTCCGGATTTCCGCTCCACGGCTCTGCGCAGCCCGTGCGATAGCACGGCTGATACTCCCCATTCCTCCACGGGCGAATCCCCAGGACCGGAAGCACCCATCAAGCTCTCCCATATAGTGATGAAGAAGTACGTAGGCTGTTCCCGGAGATCTAGGGCCCAGGAAGGTGCCGATGATGCCACTGGCGGACATGGTGGCTTTCAGCACCTCTGTTTCAAACCAGTCGCCGAGGAAGTCTGCCGAACTCATCGTCATGAGCTTGGCCATGTCGTAGAGCAATCTCTTCCCCAGGCTGCGAAAGCGCCTGCTCAGGTCCACGAGTGGAAGCAGCTCGCGTGGATTTATGGAAGTGACAATTGGCGGCGTCATACTAAGGATCGGCTTAACCGCCATGGCCATATGGTACATCAGCTTGCCGAATTGCTCGTAGGCTTCTGCGTCCGTCAGAGAATGGCGCATGATCTCACGCCGCGTTTTTGCATGATCGTTCCAGCGGGCGAGATAATTTCCATCGGGCAGGGGTGTGAAGGTGCAATCCAAAGGGATGATTTCCAGATCGTAGCTGGCTAGATCCAATTCCCGGATCACCTCCGGCCTTAACAAACTCACCACATAAGAGCAGACTGAATATTTGAACCCGGGATAGATCTCTTCGGTGACAGCGGCGCCGCCAACCACGTGGCGCCGCTCCAGGACTAAGACCTCTTTACCGGCCTTTGCCAGATAGGCAGCATTGATGAGGCCATTGTGTCCTGCTCCGATCACGATAACGTCGTATGTGTTGGCCATGAGCTTGCTTAAGGGGGCATTTTTTGCAATTTTGGTGGACAAGTCAACCGGATTTGAGATTTTAGATTCAATCTCGATGGGTTGGATTCCCCGCAGCTTGCTGCGTAGAATTTTACCCCTTACCAAAGTCCGTCATTCCCGCATGCTTTTAGCGGGAATCCAGGGGGATTTTCGGACTGGACCCCCGCTAGAGACATGCGGGGGTGACAGCTGAGTAAGTGGTTCCCGATTGCTCTGATACCCTGTCGGTTTGTTGCGGGGTAGTTCAATCCAAAATCTAAACTCCAAAATGACATTATGCCTATCGGCACCCCATTTCATTCGCGGACTTCAGCTTTATGCATTAGCCAGAACTGGCGCAATTGGTCCGGCTACTTTGCAGCTAGCTCGTACGAAGTCCTCCACGAGTATGAATACCACGCTATCAGGAATTCCGCCGCACTCATCGATATCTCGCCACTCTTTAAATATGAGATCAGGGGCAAGGACGCGCTCAAATTCGTAAATCGCGTCATCACTCGCGACGCCGCCAAGTGCGCCGTCCATCAGGTGATTTATACCTGCTGGTGCGATGAAGAAGGCAAGGTCATTCAGGATGGCACCCTCTTTCGCCTGGAAGAAAACCACTTTCGCATCCATTTGGCAGATCCAAGCCTCCGTTGGTTTCAAATCAATGCCACCGGCATGGATGTGGAGATCCGAGATGTCTCCGAAAAAGTCGCTGCGGTGGCCCTGCAAGGACCCACCTCACGTCATATCCTCCAGCAGGTCTCGGATGCTGACATGGAGAGATTAAAGTTCTTCCGATTAACCCCCGGAGATATCGGGGAGATTCCGGCCATGATCTCTCGCACGGGCTATACGGGTGACCTGGGATACGAAATTTGGGCTCCCTCAACCCATGCCGAGCAGCTTTGGGACAAGCTCATGGAAGGGGGAAAACCCTATGGCATCACCCCGACGGGGATGCTGGCGTTGGACATGGCCCGGCTCGAGGCGGGTTTCATCCTGATCGAGGTGGATTACACCAGTGCCGAGAAGGCGCTTATCCCGTCGCAGAAATACTCGCCATTTGAAATCGGCCTAGGCTGGACTGTTAGTTTCGACAAGGGAAATTTTATCGGCCGAAAGTCACTGCTCGAGGAGAAGACCCGAGGCTCTCCCAGACAGATGGTGGGCTTGGAAATAGAATGGAATGATTTTGAGCGCCTCTATCATGAGATCGGACTAGCGCCACAGGTTCCCAGCGCAGCATGGAGGGGCGGCGTGCCCGTGTATAAAAATGGAAGGCAGGTCGGGAGGGCGACCACCGGCTGCTGGTCCCCAACTTTAAAGAAATATGTCGCCTTGGCGACGGTGAATAGCGACTATTCTAACCCTGGATCATCATTAGGGATGGAAGTGACTGTGGAGCATGAGAGAAAAAAAGTGAAGGCCAATGTGGTGAAGCTGCCGTTCTTTAATCCCGAGAGAAAGCGCGCCTGAAGCAGACAGAGATAGAGACAGAAAAGAATTGCGTCACAAAGTGTTTCTTAGTCTTTTCTCTGTCTCAAATCTCTGTCTCTGTCTTTTTATAAATTCACTACCGCAGTGATCACCCCCTCACACACCCTGGCCATAAAGTTTAGGTCCAAGGTTTCCAGGGTATCCGAGGGGCCATGATAGTAAGGATTACGAAAAAAAGAGGTGTCGGTTAGCAGCAGTGCCGGGTACCCAAGATCCCAAAAGGGAGAATGATCGCTTAAGCGAACCTGGGGAAGGAAAAATCCATTTCCAGAAACCGTCAGAGTCTCTACCGGAAGCCCAGGGACCTGCCGCATCAAGCGAGCAAATCGTCTTAGAAGCAAACTGGAGCGCCAGTTCCCGATAACCCCGATGAAGTCGCCGCGAGTCGGGTAAAGCCAGCGAAGTCCAATAGGGTATTTCTGGCTACCAGGACGTGAATCGGTGAATCCTACCATCTCTAAGGAAATCATGGCGCTGACCTTTGATCTTACCGCCTTGAGCCTCTTGGCAAAGTGGGTGCTTCCGATCATGTTTTGCTCTTCCAAGTTAAAAGCGCAAAAAAGCACTTGGGATGGGAGCCTTAGCCCGGAAAGGATTCGTGCCGCCTCGAGAAGGACCGCCACACCGCTGGCGTTATCGTCCGCTCCAGGCGTACCTTCCACTGAGTCAAAATGAGCTCCTAAGATAAGCAGACCCTCACCTTTGCTACCTTTCCCACTGGGAAAGGATTGAGGTGAGAGTCCCTGGCGACCAATGACGTTGCGGTAGCTCTTTCCCCAATAAGTGAAGGTATCGCTTTCCACGCTAAGCCCGAAGCTTTGGAACTCCTTTTCAATGTATTCTTCCACCGCTGCCAGATGGCGCGGGCTGCTGAAAGGATTTCTCTCTCCGATAATATGCTGGAGCCTTTTCTTCAGGTCTGCGGGACTGATTCTGGGAAAAGGAGCGATCATGAATGGGTAAGCCGCACCGATATGCCTCTTTTATGGAGATAGCTCTTACATTCTGCAATCGTGTATTCCCGGTAATGAAAGATGGAGGCAGCCAGGGCTGCGCTCGCCCTCCCGATAGTCAAACCTTCGTAAATATGTTCCAGATTTCCCACCCCACCCGAGGCAATCACAGGAATGCTAACCTGATCAGAGACGGCCCTGGTCAACTCCAGATCGTAGCCTTCTTTTGTGCCGTCCCGATCCATGCTGGTAAGCAGGATCTCACCGGCCCCGTAAGAAGCCATTCTTTTGGCCCACGCGCAGGCATCAATACCTGTCGGCTTTCTGCCACCATGAGTGAAGACTTCCCAGCCTCTACCCACTCGCTTCGCATCGATAGCAACGACGATGCATTGACTGCCGAAGATCTCCGCCGCCTCTCGGACAAACTCAGGTCGTGCGACTGCTCCTGTATTGATTGAGATCTTGTCGGCCCCGGCTCTTAGAAGTTTGCGTATATCTTCGAGCCGGTTGATTCCGCCTCCTACGGTTAGTGGCATGAAAACTTCATCCGCTGTCCGCGCCACCACATCCAAGATAATCTCCCGATTCTCATGCGAAGCGGTAATATCCAAGAAGCAGAGCTCATCCGCGCCCTCACGATCGTAGACCCGGGCGACCTCCACCGGATCACCGGCATCGCGGAGCCCCACAAACTTGACTCCCTTCACTACCCGTCCCGCATCTACGTCGAGACAGGGGATAATACGCTTAGCCAGCATAAAATCACCGACAGTCTAACCGAGACTCAATTATACCTCAAGGTAGGAAGAAAGCCCGATACAATTATGTATGACTTCCTCCGAAAGTGTAACTCGCCTGGCTATGCTCGGGGAACGAGCCTTCCGGCCGTGGGCAATAAATGGTTCGATTCGTTCAAATAGTTCAACCACTTCGCTCCGTTCAAGTCGTTAAAAACGTCTTGAATCTATTGAACGGCTTGAACGTTTTGAACTCGATTCGTCTACGTCCTTCAGACTCGCTCCCCGGTAACGCACTGCTTTTATGTGCAAGGGTGAAGCAAAGACTCATGACTATTTAGATTGACAGCTTTGAGGGAGAGATGATAAAAATTGTTTTAATTCAAATCATTATGAGAGTCTGGCCGAATCATTGAAAGATAAGGAGAGAGAAATGGCGAATCGATTGAGTACGGCGCTGTATGGGTTGATGTTGTTCGCGTTTCTTGCTTTAGCAGGTTGTCCTTCACCTGCCACTACGAAGCCCGAGGTTTCCTCAGCTCCCCCTGGTCCTCAAGCGGCTGCCAGAGAGAAAGCTACCAAAGAAAAAACTGCCAAGGAGACCAAGGCACCTACAAGTCTGGAGGCGCTTCGCCGGGGTGAGGCACCAATCGGGGGTCCGCTGAAAGAGATCTTTTACGATTTTGACCGCTATGATCTGCGGCCAGACGCCCGGGCAACCCTAAAGGCAAACGCCGATTGGCTGAAGGCAAATCCTTCGGCACGCGTGGAGATAGAGGGTCATGCGGATGAGCGGGGGACCAACGAATATAACTTAGCGCTTGGTGCTAAGCGAGCGCAGGCAGCCAAGGACTACCTAGCGACCCTGGGCATTGTTGTGGGACGGCTATCCACCATAAGCTATGGAGAGGAAATACCGGTGTGCAGGGAGAAGACGGAGGATTGCTGGCAAAGAAACCGTCGTGCCCGCTTTGTCGTTACCACTCCCCGACCAGGCGCGTAATCCCGCCATTTGCGCGGCTTTACTGCGAAAAGTGATGTTCAAGGGAAGCGGAGGAGGCCTACCCCTCAGCGGGAGCCGATGGGCCTGCCTCAGCAATGGTTTAAGTCGTTCAAATAGTTCAAATCGTTTATTGAACCTTTTGAACGATTGAAACGGTTCTATTGCCTCAGGCCGGAAGGTTTTCTCCCGAGGAACCACGCTTTTTGACAAGAGTCCATTTGCGCTTGACAAAGGGCTAGTGCCTAAAGTATAGGACTCTGGTCGTAATCGACATAATTATTTCCGACATAGGGGGCTAAAATGAAAAGCTTACTTTCAATAACGACTATTGTTTTACTCTACATGGTTTTTGCCCTTTCCTCATGTGCGGTGCAAGAAGAGGTGGCTAAACCAGCGGCACCGGCTCCGATAGTTGAGGCGAAGAAGGTGCCGCCACCGGAAAAGGTCCCTGAAGTGAAAGTGAAGCCAATAAAGGCCAAGGGGGATGTGGGGCTCTTGGATCTCGACAAGAACTATATGATCCTCGTGACCAAGGAGGGTAAGCTCATCACAGTAGACTTTACCGACAAAACCAAGGTAACCAAAATTGAGCCAACAGGTTCTAAGATGGAGGATATCGGCTTGGGTTCCACAGCCACTGTCGAATACCAGACCAAAGGCGAGAAACAAATCGTAACCAAGATTGAATACAAGGCGGCAAAGGCAGGTGACTAGTCACCCAAGCTTTTACCACCAGTAATTTTCGATAACTAGGAGGAAGAAATGAAGATGAAGTCGATCCTTTTCGGTGTGCTTGGTCTCTTTCTCTCTTTTGTCTTAGTCTCTTCAATCACCGCTCAAGAAAAGAAGGAGGAGAAAAAGAAGGCGGAGAAGGCCTCGGGCGATGTGGGGCTCTTGGACCTCGAGAAAAACTATATGATCCTGGTTACCAAAGAGGGTAAGCTCGTCACTCTGGACTTTGATAAAAAGACCAAGGTAACGGTACTTAAGGAAAGTCCCGCCAAGATGGGTGATATTGGTCTGGGTTCTTCGGCCTCTATTGAATACACGGAAAAAGGCGAAAAGAAGAGTTTAACCAAGATTGAATACACGCCAGCAAAGGGGGGCGACTAAATCCTCACTTTCCGCTATCTTGATTTGGCTTAGGCCTCGACCCCCTCGAAG
>JBOHVJ010000287.1:0-5503 GCA_050735075.1 Binatia bacterium | reverse complement strand
ATGTGCGCGTCATAGAAGAAGTCCGGGAACAGTTAGAGAAGGCCCCGGATGCCTATCGCCAGAGGTACGGGGATATCTTGGAAGGGTACAAGAGGGTGTGCGCCGAGGAGAGAGAAAAGGTCATTGCTGCTGGCGGGCTTCACATCGTAGGGACGGAACGACACGAGAGTCGAAGAATTGACAACCAGCTACGTGGGCGTTCTGGGCGTCAGGGAGATCCTGGCTCGTCCCGTTTCTATCTCTCGCTGGAAGATGATCTCATGCGCATCTTTGGCGCGGATCGGATTCAAGGGATTATGAGTCGAATGGGGATGGAGGAGGGAGTCCCCATTGAGCATCGCTTGGTGACCCGGGCCATTGAGAATGCCCAGAAAAAGGTCGAAGCCCATAACTTCGATATCCGGAAACACCTTCTGGAGTATGACGATGTCATGAACAAACAACGGGAGGTGATCTACCATCAGAGGAGGGAGGTTCTCAAAGGGGAAAACCTGAAGGAGGAAGTCCTAGAGATGGCACAGGGGTTGGCCGAGGAGATTGCCGGGCGCTACGCGGACAAAGATCTCCATCATTCAGAATGGGACTTGAATAGCCTCAGAGAGACCCTCCACCACCAATTCAATTTTCGGCTGGATCTCAAGGCCGAGGAAGAGGATGGTTTAACCCCGGAGAAACTTGAGGAAGTTGTTTTCGAGAGAGTAACCCAGACTTACGAGAGGAAGGAAGAACGTTTTAGTTCTCCCATGCTCCGGCAGTTGGAAAAAATCATCATGCTCCAAACCATCGATAGTCTATGGAAAGACCACCTCCTCAACATGGACCACTTGAAAGAGGGGATCGGGCTGCGCGGTTATGGTCAGAAAAACCCCTTGCAGGAATATCAGAAAGAGGGGTTTGAGATGTTTGAAGAGATGGTCCATCGCATACAGGAAGATGTTGTGCAGAAGCTTTTTACCATTGAGATGGCACGGGAGGGAGTGGCCGAGGAGATGGAGGTTCAGCGCCGTCCACAGAGGATGGTCTTAAGTCGTGGTGGGGATGGGGGAGGCGAGACCCGGGTCGCCCCGGTGAGGCGGCAGGGTGACAAGGTGGGGAGGAACGATCCTTGCCCCTGTGGCAGCGGAAAGAAATACAAGAGGTGCTGTGGGAAGTAATAAAAAAGAGCGGAAGCCTGCCCCTCAGAGCGGGAGGCAATATGCCTCTGCTTGTCTGGCCTTTCTAACTTAACCCGATCTGTTCGCTATCTTTGAGAAAGTTTCGTGACGAGTGCCTCCCTTCCTTCGGGACGGGCCTCCTCTCTCGGAGGAAGTGAGTTGAGTGGGAGAGTCAATGGCTAAAATAACGGTTCCTGGCTTTCAATTCGCGGGAGTCGCTTGCGGGATAAAGAAGAGTAGGAAAAGAGATTTAGCCCTAATCTTTTCAGAACGTCCTGCCACAGCCGCCGCGCTTTTTACTACAAATTCCATTAAGGCTGCCGCTGTTTTGGTTGGGATGAAGCGGATGAGGCGGGGCTTGGTCCAGGCCGTGGTCGTTAACAGCGGCAATGCCAATGCTTGCACCGGGCCCAGAGGGGTCCGAGACGCCGAGACAATGTGCCGTCAAACCGCTCTCAGCCTCAAAATCAACCCGACACTTGTCATTCCATCATCCACGGGAGTGATAGGAGTCCCCCTCCCTATGAAGAAGGTGAGTACCGGTATAAGAGAAGCCGCTGCCCAGCTATCACCTCGGTCGTTTTTGCATGCGGCCACGGCGATCCTTACTACAGACCGCTTCACTAAAGTTTCAGTTGGCCGATGTTCTCTCCGGGGGAGAAGGGTGGTGATCGCCGGCATGGTCAAGGGAGCGGGAATGATCGCTCCCAATATGGCGACGATGCTCGCCTATATTCTCACTGACGCTGCGGTGGAGCCCCGCTGTCTTAACGCTATCCTGCGTTGGTCTGTAGAAGAGACCTTTAACCGCATCACAGTGGATGGGGATATGAGCACGAATGATACGGTGCTTTTCCTGGCTAACGGAGCTGCCAGGAATTCACCGGTGAGGCAGGGAAGTGGAGAAGAGAAGGTGCTGCGAGAGGAAACTCAGAGGGTCATGAAGGAACTAGCACTTAAGTTGGTTGAGGACGGTGAGGGGACTACCAAGGTTGTCGAGATTCGAGTAGAAGGTTCTCGATCTGTGGAGGAGGCTAAAAAAATCGCCTTTGCCGTGGCTAATTCCAAGCTAGTAAAGACCGCTTTTTTTGGCTGTGACCCAAACTTCGGCCGTATTATGGTCGCCATCGGCTACGCCGGTGTACCGATTAAATCTGAGAGAGTAGACGTATCCTTTGATGGGGTGAAAGTCGTGAGAGATGGTGTGGGGTTACACTTCAGAGAGCGGGAAGCCTCCCGCGTTCTTAGACGTCCATCGTTTAGAGTAAGTATCAACTTGCGCCAGGGAAAAGAATCCGCCTCGGTCTGGACATCCGACTTAAGCTACGAGTACGTCCGCATCAACTCCGCCTATAGGACCTAGAAGGGTCAATCTCGCTCTCGTTTCTACCAATTTACCCAAAGGTTTCTGAATCTCGGACAGGCTCAAGCTTCGCTGATTCGAGCTGAAGCTCCTCGCCATCGTCTCTAGTATGCGACTTGCTTTCGTCCGTGCCGGCTCCTAATTTGATGATCTTGTCCTTGAATTCCTCAAGGCCTTTGGTGGCGTTCCTTGTATCAATAACCAGCTTGGAGCACCTGACGATCTCCTTGAAATCATAAGTGCTATGGTCCGTTAGAATAACGACGCAGTCCTGACCCTGTATGGAAGTAGGAGTCAACTCAATGGATTCCAGGGATTTCCTTTCCAGATGTACCCGGGGAACAAGAGGATCATTATAGGAGACATTGGCTCCCTTGTCGTTTAAAATCCGCATGACATCGATAGCAGGAGATTCTCGGCAGTCATTGACCCCTTTTTTATAGGCTGCCCCGAGAATTAAGATCTTGGATCCACGCACGCTCTTTCCAAAGCGGTTGAGTCCTTCGGTAACTAGCGTTGAAACCACCGAGGGCATCATTCCATTAATCTCCGCAGCTAAGGCAATGAAGCGGGCATGAAAGTTGAGCGCCTTGAGCTTCCAGGCAAGGTAGTGGGGGTCGATGGGAATACAGTGACCCCCCAGGCCTGGGCCAGGATAGAAGGGGATAAAACCAAAAGGCTTGGTTGCAGCGGCGTCGATGACCTCATAAATATCCACTCCGAGCAAATCGCACATCAAGGCCATCTCATTGACCATAGCGATGTTGACGCTCCGGAAGGTATTCTCCAATAACTTGACCATCTCGGCGCATTTAGGATTCGATACCGGTACCACGCGCTCGATGAATTGCGAGTAAAATATGTGCGCCATCTCCGTGCACTTCGGCGTTACGCCGCCAACCACTTTGGGTGTGTTTCGAGTCGAGAAAAGCCTATTTCCGGGGTCAATTCTTTCAGGCGAAAAAGCGAGAAAGAAATCTCTGCCCACCTTGAGACCTGTAGCCTCAAGCTCGGGGAGAATAAGCTCCTCAGTTGTCCCTGGGTAGGTAGTGCTTTCCAGGATCACTAGCTGGCCGGGCCTGAGGCACTTTTTAATCTGCTCCGTTGCCAAGAGGATAAATGAGATATCCGGGTCTTTGCTCTTGCTGAGAGGGGTGGGCACGCAGATACTTATTGTGTCTGACTTACGGAGCATCTCAAAATCATGGGTGGGACGGAACTTCCCTCCAAGGAGAGCGTTTTGAATTGTTTGGTTTCCAACATCCAGTATGTAGGATTTCCCTTCCTCAAGGCTCCTCACTTTTCTCTTGTCAATGTCAATGCCAATCACGGTGAAGCCAGCGCCCACTATCTCCATAGCCAAGGGGAGGCCGACATATCCGAGCCCGATGACCGTTGCGGTTGCTGTGCGGTTTTGTAGTTTATCCTTGAGCTTTGTCACTTTTGCGATACCTCCATTTCTTCTCAGTTGGTTTTTTAGGTTTTGCTTATGCTGCCTGTTGATCTTACAGGCTGACGTTGCGGCTTCAGATTGGGCGTCTTGAACTCAACACTATTGATCGCGTGTTTACCCATAAGTTCGTAGAGGTTAACTCGGCTGATGCCCAGGTCTCTTGCCGCACGACTAACAATCCCTTTGTTTCGCAACAGAGCCCTTTGAACGTATTCTATCTCCATGACTTTCTTGGCATGCTTGAGATTGACGTCATTGGCTGCTTGATCCAGGCCGAAGCCTAGTACGCTTGGGTAAAGGACGGAGTCGGGGGTTAGGAGTATGGCTCGATTGATTAGGTTTTCTAGCTGTCGAACGTTTCCGGGCCAAGGGTAGGAAAGCAATTTTGCCTCCGCCTCTGGTGCAAGGGAAATAAGGGGTTTCCGTTGCTCCCGGCAGTATTTCTTCAAAAAATGTTGGGCTAGTGGAAGGATATCTTCTGTCCGCTCACGGAGTGGGGGGATGGTGAGTGGGATAATCTTCAACCGGTGATAAAGGTCTTCGCGGAAAAGGTGGTTTTCCATGTCCTTTTTGGGATCACGATTGGTCGCCGCAACAATACGGACATCAAGATCGATCTGCTGAGTGCCGCCGACTCTCTCGATCTTCCGATCCTGGAGAAAACGGAGGAGTTTTTCCTGGAGGTGTGGGGGAAGCTCTCCGATCTCATTGAGGAAGAGTGTGCCGGTGTTTGCCAGTTCAAGCTTCCCTTTTTTTTGGGTAAAGGCCCCAGTGAAGGCTCCCTCTTCGTGGCCGAAAAGTTCACTTTCAAGCAGGGCCTCGGGGATGGCCCCGCAGTTGACTACAATAAAGGGGTTGTCCCTTCTTAGGCTCCTTTGGTGAATAGCGTGCGCGACAAGCTCTTTACCCGTGCCGCTTTCGCCAAAGATAAGTACAGAGATGTCCGACAGAGCGGTTCGATCGATAAAGCGGTAAATCTCTTGCATGCCCCTCGATATCCCGATAAGGCAATGCAAGCCCGGCCCTGAGACCGAATGGATGGGCTGGATGCGTTGATGCAGTTGATGGGATCGAAAGGCGCGTTTAACAATCACCTTGATTTCGTCCCAGACGATGGGCCTGGAATAATAGTCGAAGGCCCCCAGACGAACCGCTTGCAAAGCGTTGGCGTCATCGTTATGAGCAGTGACAACGATGATCCGCGTAGAGGGTTCTTGCTCCAGGAATTGATCTAATAGACGGAGCCCCCCTGGAGCCGCAGGAGTTTGGGAGTGCGAGAGATCTAAGATTACTACCTGAGGTTTTTCTCTTTGAAACGTCGCCATGGCTTCGCTCTCATTGAGGGCCATGAGAACGTGATAGTCCGTTTCTAAGCTCCACCCCAGCTCCTGCAGAGCCTTTTCCTCGTCATCGACCAGAAGGATTTTAGATTTCATGATGGTCCTCTCCTTTTCTTGCCAGTGCGCCATGCCTGAGAGGCTCGTTCGAGCCCAGTCCCACAGTTGACGCAGGAACCCAAAGCCCTATTTTTTA
>JBOHVJ010000286.1:0-18418 GCA_050735075.1 Binatia bacterium | reverse complement strand
TAGCGATCAGCCGTTTTGGCTCTGCGTCAGACTATGCTGTTCAGGCAGCGCTGGAAAAGCTAGGCGTGAATCCAAAGCAGGTTGTCGTCATCCAGTTGGGAGGGAACCCGAGCCGGCTCGGGGCCTTGACCGGAGGTTCGGCTCAAGCAAGCGTTTTCACTGAGCCCTACGCAACTGTAGCGGTTAAAAGATTCGGCATGAAAACGCTCATCGACTTAGCAGAGCTCGGGTTAGCCTTTCCGCAAAATTGCTTTATGGTCAAAAGGGGCTACCTGGAGGCGAACCGACCAAAGATCGTGAACTTCATGAAGGGGGTGATTGAGGGGCTTTACGCACTCAAGAGAGACAAGGCATTGGCCCTTAAGCTAATAAAGAAATATATCCGAGTGGAAGAGGAAGATGCGGCGATTGGCTATGAATACTACTTAGCCAAGCACGGCGAAGGGATCTTGGTCTTACCAGAGCGAAGGGGGCTAGAGTTCGTTATTGCCGAAGTGGCGAAAAATAACCCTAAGGCCAAAGGACAGACAGCAGAGACGCTTAAGCTGCTTGAGCCGGGTATCCTTGAAGAGATCAAGAGGAGCGGTTTTGTGGAGAAAGTAAAACAATGACTCTCATCCTCAGCAACGATGATGTGAAGAGTGTTCTCACGATGGAGATCACAATGAAGGCCTTGGAAGAGGCCTACCAACAGATCGCCAAGCGTGAGGCTGTGTGCCGGCCGCGTATCGATATCCAGATCCCAACCAAAGATCCGCAAAAAATCTATCAGTGGGGCACTATGGAGGGTGGATCGATATCAGGTTACTTCGCCATAAGGATGAAATCTGATGTGGTTTATGAACAGGAGTACGAAGGCGCGAGGACCCAGGAGAAATACTGTGTTCGCCCGGGGAAATTCTGTGGCTTGATTCTGCTGATCAACATTCAGAGCGGCGAGCCGCTGGCATTGATCAACGACGGCTATCTCCAGCACATGAGGGTGGGAGCCGACTCAGGCATAGGCGTCAAGTACATGGCGCGGGAAGATGCCGAAGTTGTCGGCATGATCGGCTCAGGTGGAATGGCAAGGTCGCACGCTGACTCTTTTCTATTGGCAAGGAAGATAAAGAAAATACAGGTCTATAGCCCGACCAAAGCCCACAGAGAAGAATATGCTAAAGAGATCGAGGAACGTCTTGGCATCGAGGTTGTGCCCTTGGACAACCCGCAGGATGTATATAAAGGGGCTGATATCATTGCTGGCTGTACCGACTCGGCGGTTCCCATCGTCATCGGCAAATGGCTGAAAGAGGGAACGCATATCACCTGTGTCGGCGGGAAACCTGATGAGGAGACTCTCAAAAGGATTGATGTCTCACTTAGACTTGGGAACGCTCCGGCGCCTTGGGGGCTGCCGGAATTCAGCCTTCCTGATGAGTACATTACTTATGCAGCCATGCCAGACGAGAACGCTGGTTTTAAGATGAAGCGGAAAGGGAAAAGGGCTCACGGCGTGATTGTAGAGAATAGAGCGGTTTTCTTAGCCGATCTGTTAAGCGGAAGGAAGAAGGGGCGCACCTCACCGAGGCAGATCACCTACTCTGAGAGGGGTAATGTCCAGGGTGCACAATTCTTCGCCGTCGCAGGCAAGGTGTATGAGCTGGCCAGAGAGAGAGGGCTTGGAAGAGAGCTTCCTACGGAGTGGTTGCTACAGGACATCAGGGACTAGAACCGAAAGAGACAGAGATAGGGAGAGGAAGGTTAGGTGATTCAACCGATATTGATTCGGCCTAGTGAAGTCAGGGGCATCGTGAGCATGGCGGAGACAGTCGAGGCTGTGCGAGCGGGCTTTCGTGAATGGGGGCATGACTCCCAGATCAACGCCCCACGGCGGCGAATTCATATTCCCACAGGAGTCAGGGTCAGCGTCCATCAGGGCGGCGTGCCCGGCGCAGGTGTCACGGGACTCATGACTCACTGCGAGTGGGTAAAACCTCTGAGCGACCATCAGGAGTATCCCAGGTTGAACCATCCCGTGATTGTCCTCTACGACAGCGCGGAAGGGGAACTCAAGGGGATCATCATCGGTGAGATCACTTGTAGCGAGCTGCCCGAAAATGTTGCGGTCACTGGGCTGCGCACGGCTGCGACGAGCGCTGTAGGGACGGATATCCTCGCCCGGAAGGACGCGGAGCGAGTCGGTATTCTTGGCTCGGCCGGGCAGGCGCGAAACCATCTTGTTGCGTTAGCCAAGATACGAAGGATCAAGGAAATCAAAGTTTATAGCCGGACCGTGGAGAAATGCAGGAAGTTTGCCGACGAGATGGGTCCGCTTCTCGGGATTGACATCAAGCCCGTATCCTCGTCCCAAGAGGCAGTGCGTGGTGTGGATGTTGTCCTCACGGCCACGAATTCAAGCGTGCCGGTCTTTGACGGTAACTGGCTTGAGCCAGGCGTGCACGTAACCTCTATTGTGGGAAGCAACGTGGGACTGCTTCAGGGCGGCTTCACAAAAGCCAAGCGGCGGGAGATTGACGACGCGACGCTCAAGCGGAGCGATGTCATCGGCATAGCATCTGTGCAGCAGGCGATCCAAGATCAACAGGGAGATATCTTCGATCCAGTGGAAAAGGGGATTATGCGGTGGGAGCAACTGGTTGAGATCCGGGAGATCCTGGCAGGAAAGAAACAGGGGAGGACGCAGCCTGAACAAATCACCCTCTTCAAGAATAACGCAGGCCAGGGAGTTGCGGACGTTGCTTTGGGCGGACTTGTTTTGAAGAAAGCTTTAGAAAGAGGTATCGGCCAGCCGTTAAATCTATAAGCTACGCAAGTTCCATGGGAGGAAGGCCAATGGACAGACTCAAGAGCTTGATATGGGCACTATCTCATTTTCCCTTTTGGACTCTGTGCATCTATGCATCGGCATCTCCATTTGCTCTCGCGGCTAGCCCTAGCCCCAAGTTGGGAAAAGGTCACATCAATGGTTTAGGCTCCCTGGCCATCCCAAGGTATCTCATCAGAGGCGTTTCGGCCGGCGATCCTTCCGCCTACAAAACATTCCGTGATATTTCCGGCCTCAAGGTATAAGTGGCCGAAGATCGAGCTGACCTCTCCGGCGACGTAGAGCCGTGGGATCGGTTTACCCATGGGATCGAGGACTCGTTGGCTCGCGTCATGTGAAGGTCCTCCCTGAGTGTTGGAGACTATCGGCCAGGCCTCCATCACATAGAAGGGCGGATTCACGATCGGCATCATGGTTTTCGGCGGGCGGTTGAACTCTTCGTCTTTTTCGCTGGCGCACTGGCTGTTCCAACGTTCGACTGTCGATTTCAAGGTCTCAGGATCTGCTTTAATGTTGGCGGCAATCTCTTTAATTGTCTTAGCCTTTACAATCCAGCCCTTTTCCACCTCTGTAAGGTTATCCTCACTCCACTTGTAGTGGTACCTATCGTCATTAACGATCGCCATCGCCACCGGCCCAAGCTTTCTCCCTTCTTCATCGAAGATGAGGTAGCATGGGATGCGAGGGTAGTCCTGAATATCTGCATCGTAGTATTCCAGGGGCCGTGTGCCGGTATCCTGGGGCGCGGGTGGATACTCGTCCATGAACCTTTTTCCATGCCGATCGACGGCGATCCAGATCATCTTGCGATTGTCTTTCCTTGGCCCAGCCCAAACGTGGCGAATTGCGAACGGAAAATCTGGATACTTAAAACCGTAGCCGCCGTGAAAATGCCACATATGCCACAGAGATGCGCCAACCTTTTGTGCCATTCTGATCCCGTCGCCGGTATTGCCCAGATAGACCGGGTAGACAGGCTGGGCCTCGAAGTATTGCAGCTTCATCATCTCATTATTTTCAAAGCCGCCACAGGCAAGTATGACTCCTTTTCGCGCCTTGATCGTGATCACCTTACCATTTCTTTCCGCCTCAACTCCCAAAACTTCGCCTTCCAAATTGGTGATTAGCCGTTTTGCCGGAGTCGAAAGAAGGACATCGATCTTTCGGAGTTCCATGTTGTCCACGACAATCTTGAAAAGCCTCGCCCCACCTCTCAGACCCTTAGCCCAAGGAAAGGCTGAATAGGCGGGGAAGTCCTTGAGTTTGATGGAGTCGATGTCATCCGTTCCCGGAAAGGGGTAAGTGCCATGGCCGCGCACCTCGCTCTGATCAGGCGCAGTGCCACTAACCTTGGCCAATTCTCTGACCAAGTCGATGATCTCAACCATCCCTTTGGCCAGAGGCCAGAGAACTTCATCGGGTGTTGTTCCGTTGCAGGTCCTCTTGAGGTAGGCGAACGCGCCTTCAGCGTTGCGCGCAAATGCAACCCCACCACCGGAAAGGATGGAGATGCCTCCGGGATGAGGCATCTTTTCTAGGAGAAGTACTTTAGATCCTGCATCATGCGCGGTAATGGCGGAGATACCGCCGGCAAAACCATAGCCTACGACAACGACATCAGCTTCTCTGTCCCAGGTTGTCCCTTCCAAGTTTGTTGTTCTCCTCAACGCAAGTCGAACTACAGATTATACAGCCTGGCGCAGTTGTCCCACAGATATTTCCGCTTCGTCTTTTCGGGAAAAGGTAGCTGCAAAAAGGAATCGACTGCATGGGGATATTTTACATCCAGGTGCGGATAATCCGTGGAGAAGACAATATTGTTCTCGAGACCAAAATCGGGCATGTACCTTGCCGTGATTTCGTCGCACTCTACGGCGCCATAACACTGGCGCTGAAAATACTCGATAGGTGTGAGTTTGAGATCAGGATATTCTGCCTTTCCTACAGTCTCCGTGTACTCGCCCATGCGCCATAGCAACCAGGGTAGCCAGGAGCAGTTCCCCTCTAGGAAGGCCGCTTTGAGGCGCGGAAATCTCTCAAAGACACCACCGAAGATCATGTCAGCGCAGGTGAACATATTAGCCAGGGGAAAGGACAACGTGTTAAACATAGAGAAGGTGGGTATGAGCTGGTGGATTGCGGGCTGAGGCAGATAGACCCTCCCCGCTTCATGAAATCCGACTGGGATATCTAACCGCTCACACTCCGCCCAAAGCGGATCATAATAGGGATCGCTCCATTTACGGCCGTTGACGTGGTTTGGGCGAAGAAAGATTCCCTTAAATCCGTACTGCTCCACTGTACGCCGGATCTCCTCAACTGCGGCCGGTATGTTGTGGGGAGCAACCATGGCGACTCCGTACATTCGGTCGGGGGATACCTGTCTAAAGTCTTGGAGCCAGTCGTTGTAAGCGCGGGCGATAGCAGCCGCGAGGTCAGGGTCCAGGCCGTCGATCGCTAAGACAAACAGCCCTCTTGTCGGGTAGAGCAGTGCAACGTCGAGCCCTTCCTTATCCATCGCCATGAGCTGAGAGCCACCATCGAAGTTGCGCGCGGCTACATCGCTGTATTTTTCCATTAAGGTCACCCGGCGATAGTTAGCCAAAGCCGGATTTTCCGACTGGCGCGGTATCGGTAAGACCTTGCCCTCTACCTGAATACCTAAGTCTCTGAAGTCGCGTGTCAGACCAATAGGTGCCCGATCGGCAAATTGAGGATCTATGTAACGCTGCCAGAGATCCGGTGGTTCCATCACATGCATGTCGGAATCCATCACTTTAAATCCGTTCTTCGCCATCTTCGACTCCTTTGTTAGGTTCCCTCTTAACCCCGATCCGGGTCCACGGTGCACATTGAACTACGCTCGACCAGGAAATCAAGGTAATTTTTACCTTAGGTAAAATTGATAGGTCCTCGCTTCTTCTTCAAGTGAGGGCTTTAAGCTCCTCGATGTAATCCCTAAAACCTGCTTCCATCGTATACTGTGGTTCCCAGCCTAAGAGCTGCTTGGCACGAGAGATATTCATGGGCTGCTTGGCTGAACGAGGCGCTTTCCCTGGAATGATCTCCACCTCGAGTTTGGGTAGGAGCCGCTGCACAAGCGCCACGAGGTCGTCAAATTTCATGACAACGGCGGTGCCAATATTAAAAGTCGTTTTTGGCGGAATGCGTACTGTCGTCGCTATATCCAAGGCCCGGCCAACGTCCTTATAATAAATGTACTCGAAATCTCTGGCTTGCTCCTGTGATATTCGGACTACCTCTCCGGTCATTCCTTTTTGCAGCAGCGATTGGATCATTTCTCCTCCTGCCGAGCCCCCCGAAAAATGGCCGAAACCGTAGACGTTCGCTAAACGAAGGATCATTAGTTCAAAACCATAGGCGCGTTGATAGGCTTCTACCATCAGTTCCTTGGCTGCCTTAGAATTCCCATAAGGGTTCCCCTCGCCTCTGGGAAAGTCCTCATCAATCGGCGTGGAGCCTTCTAGCCGACGGTCGTATACCCCCATAGTGCTGATTTGTATTAATCGCCTGACTCCCGTCAGACGGATGGCCTCTGCCACATTGATGGTTCCCACCACATTGATCTGGAGACCACTGTACAGTGCCTCTGCGACACGGTTACCGATCAATCCTGCAGTGTGGAGGACGGTGTCGATTTTATACTTTTGCATTGTCTCGACTAAGGCGGCCAGATCACGTATATCTTTCTGAACGACCGTGACGTCGGCGGATCCAAGCTTTTTGGCGAGAAAGTCCCGGCGGGGCGCAAAATCGTAGAAAACCAAGCGCTCCCCTCGCTTGAGCGCCAACTGCGCGAATGAGGTGCCGACAAGTCCTAAACCGGTGATTAACGTGGCCATAGTCTACTCCTTTCAAGTTGTGAAATCGTAACCAAAAAACCTGAGCTATTTTTTGCCCAAAAATATCCGATCATAAGCTGCTATGTCAACCGTTTGAGAAAGCAGCATATCTATAAGTCCCCTTGAGCAAATCAGCGCTTCGACATACCATACCAGTATCTCTGCGCTGATTCGGCTCTAAAGCTGAGCATCGTGAGTCAGAAGAGTGTAAGATGAAGATACGCATCGGAATCGGATTGGGGCGGTGGCCGTTTAAAGAAAAGCGGCCTGAGGTTTTCCTCGACTTCATTGACTGCTGTGAATCCTTAGACATTGACTCTCTTTGGTTGAGCGACCGCGTCGTCTCCCCCGTAATGACGCTGGAACCGGTAACCTTCATGGCCTACATGGCTTCTCGCATGCGCAACATGAAGTTCGGCACTAGCGCCTTGGTGCTTCCCACTCGGAACCCTGTGATTCTGGCCAAGCAACTAGCCACGCTGGACTTTCTCTCCCAGGGCCGGCTCCTTTTGGTAGTAGGCCTAGGGAGCGATGAGTCCAAGGACTTCGAGGCCGTCGGCATTCGCAAGGAGGAGCGAGGGAAGCGTACCGATGAGGCCATCGTCCTCATGCGAAAACTGTGGACGGAAGAAAATGTAACGTTTGACGGCAAATTCCATTCAGTCAGAGAGCTGACCATACTGCCCCGGCCCTACCAGAAAGCGGGTCCTCCCATCTGGGTGGGTGGACGCAGTCAGGCAGCTCTGCGCCGCGCCGGGCACTTGTCAGACGGATGGCTGGTATCCTCAGCTACATCGCAAGAGATGGATGAGGGGATCGAGACTATCCGACGTTATGCCGCAGAGGCAGGCCGCGAGGTGCCGGAGGATCACTATGGCGTCTTGATCCCGTTCTTTTTCGCAAGTAGTCCGGAGAAGGCCTTGGACATTGCGGAGCCATCAATACGTTTTCGGTCTGACATATCTCCCGTTGAATATTGCGCCTTGGGTACTCCTGAGCAGGTGCGACGAATGTTGCGGAAATACATGGACGCCGGAGCCAGCAAGTTTGTCATGCGCCCTTGTGGTCCGGGGGAGTCCTGGTATGAACAAGTGGAGATCCTGGCCAAAGAAGTGATAAACTATTTGCAGACCCCCTTCAGCAAGGAGGAGCGTCTGGAGCGGGCAGGGCTGAGGCCATAGAATGGAGAGGCGGGATGACAGCGAGAGTGAAATGCGGTTCAAGCTTTTTTTTCATCGGGTTTTTGGGCGCGGTATTTCTGTTCCATGAGCTGGTCCTTGGTTTTACGGATGCCCAGGGAGCCAGCCGGAGCAAGGAGAGGGCCGGAGAAGACAAGCGCCCTCCCTATGTCGCTGCGATACTGATGGAGGCGAAAACGGGCAAAGTCCTTTTTGAGCAGGAATCCCGCAAACAGT
Organism: Binatia bacterium; assembly: GCA_050735075.1. Taxonomy (GTDB): domain Bacteria; phylum Desulfobacterota; class Binatia; order UBA9968; family UBA9968; genus JAHFAO01. The sequence continues at coordinate 10,313 of JBOHVJ010000286.1, read as the reverse complement.
GGCCCCCGGCCTCTATCACTAAGATGATGTTGATGCTTCTGGTGATGGAAAAGGTGAAGCAGGGAGTTATTTCCCTGAGCGATTCCGTGGAAGTGTCCGCCCGGGCCAGCAAGATCGGGGGCTCTCAGGTCTACCTAAAGCAGGGAGAGGCATTCACTCTTGAGGAGATGATGAAAGCCATCGTCATCAACTCCGCCAATGATGCCTCCGAGGCGGTGGCCGAGCGCATTGGGAGTAGCACTGAGGGCTTCGTAGACATGATGAATCGGCGGGCCAAAGAGATCGGCCTCAAGGACACGCAATACTCGAGCGTCCACGGCCTCCCTCCTGAAAAAGACCAACACCCAGACCTGAGCAGTGCCTACGATATTGCTGTCCTGGCTCGAGAGCTCGTCAAGTTTCCCGAGATCCTCGAATGGGCTTCCACCCTAAAGGAAGAATTTCGTGGCGGCAGATTCGTCCTGGAAAACACGAATCATCTCATCGGGAAGTTTCCCGGGGCCGATGGGATCAAGACTGGTTCCTACCACAAGGCCGGATTTAACCTGGCCGCTACCGCCGAGCGTGAGGGTCTTCGCCTCATCTCTGTGACCCTCGGTTCTTCCAATGACAAGATCCGCCGCAGTGAGGCTGCACGTCTTTTGAGTATGGGATTCAACGAGTACAAGATGCTCACGGTGCTGAAGGCCGGGGACACTATCTCTCAGGAGGCTAGGATCAAGGGAGGTAGGGTAAACTCACTCCGCCCCGTTTTGCTGAGCCCTGCGCAGGTTCTAATTAAGCGGTCAGAGGAGAAGCAGGTCAAATCCAGCATTCACCTAAGCAATCCTATTTGGGCCCCTCTAAAAAAGGGAGATAAGATCGGGGAACTCGTGGTCATGCTGGGTGAGAAACCGCTGGGAAAGTTCAATCTCGTCTCCAGCCAGGACGTGGAGAAATCTAACATCATCAAGCGCCTCTGGAACATTGTATTCTAGGGTCTTCCAGAATTCAGTCCCAGCGGCCTCGGGAAATCGTTATCTGGGTTTTGACTATTTGTAATAGACTAGAGTGCGATTATCGGCGCGCAAAAAATCTAGCCGTGCGAGCCTTGCTGCCATGACTTCCACCGCCCGTTATGGCGCCGCACGCCTTTTCCGCTGCCTGCCTCAAGGAGGGCATCCTTTTCGTGAAGCTGGACTTTGAGCCTTTTAATTTCTGCTGACTTCTGATCTTCGAGCTTGCTCATCTCTTCTTCTTTGGCCTCAATCAGGGAGCTTTTTTCCTCTGGCTCAGTATCCCGTACTGCTAGAATGCGGGCTGTCTCTATCACCTGATTCTTTAAACCTTCGATCCTAGAGTTCAGGGTTTCTAGTAGCCCTCTGAGGGTAGAGTCTGCTTCCTCCAGCACCTCCCCTTTTTCCTCGAGATAAGTCTGCAACCCAGTTAATCCCGCCTTCAGACTCTTTGCGATTAGGTTGGGGTTCGATCCGTAAACTTCACCTTCCATAAATATATCCATAGTAGCTTGCCTCCGTATCAAAATTGGGTGAATGAGTTAGAGCCAGAACCGTGCCACTAAGAAAATACAAAGAAATCAGCTAGTTATAGGCCTGGCGAGTGCCATTTTACGGCAAATCACAAAAACTGCTGAAGAGGTATGCCAAACCATGGCATCACTTTGCGATGGCAATCATACATTGTCGTAAGGAATGACTCTCCGGTACAAATCAATTCAATCACCGTTGAATTTTGTCCCATCGCGGAATATCATCTGGCTTCGCTTAGAAACCGGAAGCCTCTTTTCCGAGAGCTTGATGAGAGATTTATCCATCCAGGAGGTGAGCCTTGCCATATCGAACAGTAGGAAAAGCAGTGCCAAGAGTAGAGGGGGTAGACAAAGTAACAGGGGGAACGAAGTATACTGCCGACCTGCCCATCCCGGGTGTGCTTTGGGGCAAGGTCTTGCGCAGCCCTGTGCCCCACGGACGTCTGGTTCGTGTCGACACAGCTAGGGCTAAAGAACTACCCGGCGTGCACGCAGTCCTCTCAGGGGCTGATCTCCCTCGTGTTTTCGTCGGAACAAGAATGAAAGATATGCCAGTACTGGCACGGGAGCGTGTCCGGTATGTCGGGGAGCCAGTAGCGGCGGTGGCCGCTGAGAGCCGTGAAATTGCCGAGGAGGCCCTTAGCCTGATCGAGGTTGAATATGAAGAGATTGCCACCGTCTTTGACCCTGTCGAGGCGATCCGACCAAGTGCACCCCTCATTCATGAGGCTCGGTCACAATACAAAAATGCGCCGCCCGTCCCGGAAGGTACCCGGAATCTTCAGTCACTCAAGGTATGGAAAAATGGAAATATTGAAGGGGGATTTCAGAGAGCCGCACGTATTTTTGAGCACACATTTCGCACCCAGCTCACCCATCATGGCTACTTGGAGCCTCATGCCTGTGCTGTTCGAACCGACCCGAATGGCAAGGTCGAGGTCTGGGCTTCCAATAAAGCCCCCTACGGACTCCGGGACCAGTTGGCCGAGGATCTGGGGATACCAAAGGAAAAAATCAAGGTCCATATCATGTCCGTAGGAGGGGACTTTGGCGGAAAGGCGTCGCTGATCGACGTTCCCATCTGCTATTTCCTGGCCGAGCGCTCAGGCAAGCCGGTAAAATTGGTTCTCGAATATTCCGAGGAACTCTTGGCCGCAGCCCACAGGCACCCTGCAATGATTACTCTTCGCGCCGGCGTGCAGGAAGATGGAACACTCAGCGCGCTCCAGGCAAAGGTTATCTTCAGCGGAGGAGCTTATGCAGCGCACAAGGCAAACCCTGAAGTGACGGTATTGGGCGGGCGGCGGCTGGCAAGCTATTATCGCGTTCCCGCGATACAAGTTGAGACCTATTGCGCTTACACGAACCAGGTTCCATGCACTCAGACCCGGACGCCGGGTAGCCCGCAGATCGTCTTTGCCATGGAATCTCAAATGGATATCATCGCCCGCGAGCTCGGCCTCGACCCGGTAGAATTCCGGATGCGGAACCTGCTTGACGCAGGGGATGCCTCTCCCATGGGAGAGAAGTGGCAGCATATTTGTGTCCGCGAGACGCTCAAAAAGGCGGTGGCGGCCTCTGGTTGGGGCAGGTCACGGCCGGCAAAATTTTGCGGCCGAGGAGTGGCCCTGTACGAGCGCGGCACTCCGAGCGGCAAAGCCAGTGCGGCCATCACTATCGAAACCGACGGACGGATTACGGTCTTGACCGGGGTGCCGGATGTAGGCCCTGGATTCTACACGGTCGTTCAGCAAATTGTGAGCGAGACGCTCGGTGTTGAGAGGGACCAGGTTCAGGTCCGGTTTGGAGATACCGACAGCCTACCCTACGACCCGGGGACCGGCGGCAGCAAGTCAACGAATACCTCGGGGCACGCCGCATACAAAGCAGCGCGGGAGGTGCGCGAAAAGCTAATGGCACTGGCTGCGCGTAAGTTCGGTTGCTCGCCAGAAGAGGTCCGCCAAGTGGGCGGCGGGTTCGTCGGTCCCGGACGTCAAAACAGTTTCTTTGAGGAGCTCGCTCGTCTGGCCGTTGCGGAAAATGGCGGGCCGATCTTCCACCTTACTCTTTACGAGCCGTCAGATCAGCCGCCGGTGACTTCCTTTGCTGCTCAGGTGGCTGAGGTAGAGGTGGATCCTGCTACGGGGCAGATCAAGGTGAAAAAAGTCACCACGGCGCACGACGCAGGCATCGTGCTGAACCCACTTACCTATCAAGGCCAGATCGATGGCGGAGTCGTGACGGGACTGGGGCTTGCATTGATGGAGGAAACGCCAATGGTGGACGGCCGCATCACGACCCTTAGCTTGGGTGATTTTAAGATGCCTTGTATAAAGGATATCCCTAAGTTAATCACCGTACTGCTCGAGAGCCCCACCGGTCCGGTGCCTTTTCAGGGAAAGGCCGTAGGTGAGATGCCCAACGTCCCAACCCCTGCTGCCATTGCCAACGCCGTGGCCGATGCCGTAGGTGTCCGCATTTTCGACCTTCCGCTCACAGCGGAAAAGGTCTATTGGAGTCTAAAGGGCAAAGATAAGGGAGGAGAACATGGATACTCGTACTGAACAAATGAAGCAGGCTGCATCAGTCGTTCATCAAGCTAATTTTATCGACGTAGACGGCATCAGGACACGCTACTATGAAAAGGGCGAAGGCGAGGCTATGGTGCTTGTCCACGGCTCCCGGTTCTCCCCATGGGGCAGCGCCAATACCTGGACCCTCAGCATCGAGGGCCTCTCTAAAAGGTTCCGTGTTTTGGCTGCTGACAAGCTGGGCAGCGGCATGACCGACAACCCGAAGAGCGTTGATGGCTACACCCAGCACGCGATCGTCGAGCATATGTACAGCTTTATGCAGATCATGGGTGTTAAAGAGTTCCACGTGATCGGCCAGTCTAATGGGGGCTACACCGCCGCCCGCTTGGCGCTGGAGCATCCAGACATGTGCAAGAGCTTGGTCATCGTGGATAGTGCCACCCTTGGGTCCCCCGTCGGCGATATGGCCGGGCGACGCAGGAACCTGTTTGACAATGGCCCCACAGACTTGAAGGAATACATACGTTTCCATTGGTCGAAACTATCTGTCAGCACCAGGAACATAACCGATGACTATGTGAACGCCGCCTACTTTATGGCGACCCAGCCAAAAGGGGTCCAGACACTTAAGGATCTCAACAGCGATGGTCGAGAGGCCGGTGCTGAGTCAGAGGCCAACTCCAAGAGGTTCAAGCAAGACAAAGAGCAGACGCATCAGTGGATTCGAGAAGGGCACTTGACCATGCCGGTCCTTGTGACATGGGGAGCAAACGATCCTTCGGCCATTTTGCCGATAGGTATTAAGCTCTTCGAAATGATCTCAGAGAAGACACGGCGCGCTCAGATGCACATCTTCAACAATGTCGCCCACTTCCACTATAGGGAGATCCCCGAAGAGTGGAACCGGGTGGTGTTGAACTTCATCGCAATGAGCTATTTGTAGCCGCTGAGGTCCTAACTTCCCCAGACGGGCTTCACATTGAGGTCCAGCCACTTTTTCGGATCTTCCAGAAAGAGTTTGTCTTCAACTGGGATAGCTTTAGTGCCTGCGGGGAAGACCGTCTCGATAGACGTTTTTGAATGGAACCCTTTCCGGGACGCTTCTCTGCCCAACGAGTCTATGGTAGCCTGTCCTTCCGGAGTGATGAGCCATTCAGCAAAAAGCTTCCCAGCGTTTGGATGGGGAGCCTTTATATAGATCCCCGCTTGTCTCGGAAAGACGACTGGAGGGGCTGACTTTACAAAATCGACAGGAGTCCCCTTCTCCCTTTCGGCTACTAGATCGTGCAGCAGGGCTGGCATGGCTAAGGAGTATTCGCCTGCGATGACCAGCCGAAACATGGCGCTGGTGCTTTTGTGGACGGGGACGTTCAGGGCCTTGAGTCCCTTGACGAAGCGCGAAAACCTGGCGTCATCTTTCCACAGCGTCTTTAAACCCGCCAGCATGGAGCTTAGTGGGCCTGCCCTCATGGGATCATCCAGAGCCACATTCCCTTTATACTTAGGATTGGCGACATCCTCCCAGGTCTTTGGCAGATCCTCAGGCTTGATCTTCTTCGTGTTATAGGCCAAAGCCTGGATCTGGAGGCTTACGACAGGGATGGTCGGGTCATGGATGATCAAGTTATTTTTCTGTACCGTTTCGTAAGGCGAGATAGCCCCTGCGGCTCTTAGAACCGGTGGGGCATTATCGGAAAGGATCACATCCACGCTCGCCCTGTTCCCTTGAAACTCCGTTAACACCCTGGTGACGATCTCTGGGTTTCGTCCCTGCCAGTAATTCGTCTTGATTCCTGGAAAGCGCTTGGAGAAGGCATCCAGGATTTTGACAATATGCTCGACATCCCAGACCGAGTATACGATCAAGCCGCCTTCCTGCTTGGCCTTTTCGTAGAGGCCGCCCTTAATTTTTTCGAACTGTTCGTCGGTTGCAGGCGCAGCCGCAGCTGCGATGTTTCCTAACGCCACGGACAAAATGATGGTAGCTGCAGCCACTAAAATTCTCTTCAACATGGTCCTAATCCCCCTTTCATAAAGACTGCTGGACGACGCATATTACCGGTAATCTACCTTGAGTTTCAAGCTCCATTGAAAAGAGTTCGGGCTTAGAGGCTGAATTTAATGTTGAATACGAGCTTCGCGACGGAAACAGCTAAAATCAAAATAATAAGATAAATCACTCCCCCCGCCGCGGCTTCCGCCCATTGACCGACCCTAAAGTATTCGAAGAGCGTGACGGGACCGTACTCGTTTCCAGGCGCAGCGAGGAGAACGGCGACATCGATGTTTCGGATGGACTCGATGAAAATGTAGAAAAGGGCGCCGGCGACAGTTGGCTTTAAGAGGGGAAGAGTGACTTGAAAGAAGACGTGTCTCCACCTGGCCCCATGAACCCAGGCGGCCTCATCGAGCTCTTTGTGGATGTTCACGATGGAGCCGGAAGCGTTTCTGAGAGCATAGGGAAAGTAAGCCACGAAAAGTCCTACTCCTAGCGCCCATAACGTGTTGTATAAAGGCGTCCCGATGATCACAATGACAAGGCCCAGGGAGAGGACCAGGGGAGGGAAAGCCAGGGGCATCGTTCCGATGAACTCGAAGACCTTGGCCCCGTAGACCTTGGTTCTGTAGATGGTGAAGGCCATGACGATTCCAGACAGGACGGTGACGACAGCTATGATCAGGGAGAGGGTGAGGGAGTTGTAAAGACCGCTGACGAAGCTCGGATGGTTCATCACCCTGTAGTAATTCGAAATGTCTATATTGGTAGGGAACTTCATGAAGGTCTCATAGTCGTAATAGGGAATTAGGGATACAACGATCAGGACCACGAAGGGGATCGCTATGCCCACGAGGAAGTAGGCGAAGACTGCCAGGAAAGTGACGTATTTCCATCCCCCTACATCGATGACTTTGACCCTGTAGCCCTTCCCCGTGATGGTGGCATATCTCTCAGAAAAACGGGTCGCCCTGACATAGAACGTGAGTGTCAGGATCGAGAGCAGGATCAACACGGAGCTGTAGGCTGTGGCGAGGCCGGGATTGTACTCTATGGACATGGAATCATAGACCTTGGAAACGAAGACATTGATTCCCCCAGGACTTCCCTGGAGCACCGGGGTCTCGAACGAGCGCAATCCCCTCAAGAAGTTCAGCACAAAGGCTGATAGAAAGGCAGGTATCGCGAGCGGAAAAGTTATTCGCAGCATCGTATGCATGGGCTTGCTTCCAGCGATGTAGGCGCTCTCCTCCAGGGACGGATCGAAGGACAGGAAGACAGGCAGGAGAAACAGGTAACCCAAAGGGACGCACGCGAGGCCGAATACCCATATCATGGCTGGGAGGGAGAAAGCGTTGAAGACCGGTTCCTGTATGCCCAGGCTCTCCCGGAGAAAACTGTTTAAGATGCCCGACTTTGGCGCCAGCAGAAGAATCCATGCAATGTTCTTCATGATGGGGGGCATGAGTATGGGATAAAGGGGCATCAGCTCGACCAACGTTGTTCCAGGCGTGTTTGTCCTCGCCACAATCCAAGCCAACATTGCGCCCAGTCCAGTCCCCAGGACGGCGGAGCCAGCCGCATAGATAATGGAGTTGTTGATCATTGGCAGGATCTCGGGATCGGTAAAAACCCTAAAGTAGTTCTCACCGGTGAAGCCGACAAAAGCTGCCAGCCTCGTCGTTGTGAAGCTCCGAAACAAGACGATCACGACCGGCGTGACGATCAGCAGACCGGCAAAGGCGCTGGAGAAAAGAGGGATGAGAACGCCCTGCCTGTAGGCCAGTTGAACCAATCTCCAGTTGCTCGTAGATTATCCCTCCCTTACTTTAAGGCTTAAGTTCCTGCTTGCCGTTGGGCAGATTCCCCGTGATCAACGATGAGACTGATCGCGGATTTGTCTATGTGCAAAAATATCTTCCCGCCGTCATCATCTACGTTGATCATCGGGCAAAGTTTGTGGGATGTCACGACAATTTCCTTCGATCCTACTTGGAGCCTGTGGTCCGTGAATCCTCCCCTGTAGTCGCGGCTTATCATGAAACCTTCGAGCACGTTATCTATATGGTCGAACCTTTGACTGCTTAGTTTTATCTCGCTGGTTCGGATGACAACCTTGCAGGATTCGCCGGGGGTTATCCCTGACTGGGGATGGCAAACGAGCGTGGCGTGGTTGAATTCCGGAACCGTCACCTGGCAGCGATTACCCTCCACCTTGATCATTTTTCCGTCGACGAGCACTGACCGCCCGATGAAGGAGGCCACGAATTGATCTGCCGGCCTGTTGTATATTTCATCAGCTGTGGCGTGTTGAAGGATTTCTCCCTTGTTCATCACGATAACCGTATCCGATATGATGAAGGCTTCTTCCTGGTCGTGGGTCACATAGAGGGCACTGATCCCTACCTTCTTGATCAATTTTTTTAATTCGACTCTCATTTCCTCCCTGAGTTTGGCGTCCAGGTTGCTGAGAGGCTCATCGAGAAGAATAAGCCGCGGTTCTAGGGCAAGGCTCCTGGCCAAAGCAACTCTTTGCTGCTGTCCCCCACTTAGCTGAGATGGGTACCTCTGTCCGAGATTGGGCAGGCCGACAAGATCCAATGCCGACTCTACTTTCTTCCTAATTTCGTCTGCTGGAAGCTTCCTAAGGTTAAGGCCAAAGGCCACGTTTTTATATACGGTCATGTGCGGCCAAAGGGCATAGTTTTGAAAAACAAAACCGATTTCTCTCGAGTAGGGAGGTACAAGGATTCCATCGCGGATGGAGGTTTCGACCTTATCATCGATGTAGATGGAGCCCGCATCGGGAACCTCCAGGCCGGCGATGCACCTGAGCAGAGTTGTTTTTCCGCAGCCGGAAGGACCTAAGAAGGAGAGTATCCCTTTACTGAATTCAAAACTGACATGGTCGAGGGCCTTGACATCTTTGTATGCCTTGCACAGACCTTCCACTTTCAGAATTGCCATTACTTAAATTCTGCCTTCTTCGAGGAAGATTCTTGCCCTAAGACAGTTACAGGAAGCCGGGCTACCTAAACGGATTCTTGGCGCGGATTCTAACACCGCTACCCGAATTTTCACAAGCCCGTCTATTAGACCGTCTGAAATTCTGACTGTTCTCTTTTAGAGGGAGAACAGCGCTGCGAAAGACAAGAAATGAAGGGATACTTGATACTCGAATGTTTGACATCGAGTGGCCCATGACATATGGGATGGTATAGCTGTAGGAAGGTGGCGCCTTTGGTCTTATGACCTAAAGCCCGAACCTCTCGTATCTTTGCGAAGGAAGGGGGCAGATATGCTGAAATTTGCGGTAGGAGAGCACGTAAAAGTTCATCGGGGACACTGGCTAAGACCCCATGCTGTAGGGCAAATAATCGAGATAGACGAGAAGAAGGGTGATCACTGTTACCTCATTAGATTTCGCAAGCGCTTCACGGGCGGCGGGATTCGAGGAGAGAGCCTGTGGCTGGCAGGACAGCAGCTCCTAAAACTTGGCGCAGGTAACATTGCTAAGAGATCGCTACCAAAAAACATTGTAAAAACGGGGAGTTAATTGAAAAAGTTGATATCATCATTTAACTATTCTGGTCTCACGGATAACTACGGATAACTCTTAGTTTTCTTTTCTGCTCGGTGTTTGAATATTGTCAGCAGTGTCAGACCCTTGGCAAAATTTGTCAAGCCTGTCGTGCACGCGGCCAAATTCGCTACCAAAGTTTCTCATTTTAAGCCACTTCATCATAAGATAGCCGGGTCTTAGCTCGCGGCACCGCGTTTGCATCAATGATCCCTAACGGTATTTAGGGACTCTACACTCCCCGTGAGGCAGGGCGAAAAGGCAGGGACCATCTTCGCGGGGCTTCGCCAAACGTTATGGATACAGGAGGACCTACAACAATGGGGTCGGAAGAGAACCTCAAGGAGAGGATCCACGATTTGGAGTGCCAACTGAGGCACAAAGAGGAAGAGATCATAAAGGTCAAGGTAGAGATGTCAGGAGAGATTCAGCGACTGAAGTCCGAACTCCATGTAATGAAAACCCTGCTCAACGCAAAGGAGGAACAAATACGGCGCTCCAGTCGGCGGCCCAAACTCCGCGTCTACCTCCCGTGATACCAACCCAACCTGATCAAAGCAGGTAATGAGACTGACAAATAGTCGGACCAACCAATGGGCAGGCGGCTAGGCTGGCCCTTTCTCGGGGCGAAATGTCTACTCTGTGGCCACAGGAAGTGTCAGGAGTGTCGAAGGG
>JBOHVJ010000285.1:0-13562 GCA_050735075.1 Binatia bacterium | reverse complement strand
ATCCCAAAGACATCAAGTCTTACTGGGACTTTCTCAATCCGAAGTGGAAGGGAAAGATCGTGTTAGTGGAGCCAGGCTCTGGCGGGACTGGAAACTCGCTGCAGTTCCTTTACTCCCACAGCGAGCTTGGGCCTGAGTTTATTCGCAAGCTTTTGACTGAGATGGATATCACCGCAAGCCGGGATACCCGTCAGATTGTGGACTGGCTTGCGTCAGGCAAGTTCGCCATTTCCGGACTCACGGTTGTAGGGCGGACCGGGCTGGACGTAGCTAAGAAGCAAGGGCTGCCTGTGGATTGGTTCAGTCCACAGCAATTCAAGCAGGGCATGGCGCTCCATTCTGTAGGTGGCCACGTCGGTTTACTGAACCGCGCGCCGCACCCGAATGCCGCCCGCGTTGTGATCAACTGGCTCCTCTCCCGCGAAGGGCAGATGATCTATCAGAAGGCGGGCAGCGACAGAGACTCACTAAGGATTGACATCCCGAAAGACAACGTGGCATCGCACGCTCGAAGAATCGAGGGGCCGAAGTACCACGTGTTGGATGAGCGGGTAGATACGGCTCCGATGTTGAAGTTTGTGAACGAGGTTTGGAAGGGAAAGAATTAGGCTGTGCACGAATCAAAGTAGGGTGGCAGGAAGGTGTCAGAGGAGGTTTAAGTTATTGCCTAGCTCTTGGGTTGAGAAGGACGCGGCGGACCGAGCCTCTCACCCAAAGCGTTAGCCATTACAATGGATACAAACTCGATGCGTGCTGCTGTTCAGAGCTTTTATGTGGATATTTGGAATCGACATGACAAGTCGAAAATCCCCCTTTTGCTTCACTCAGACTTCACATTTCGAGGCTCCTTAGGCCAAACCCGAACCGGCCATGACGGGTTTGCCTCGTATGTCGATTTTGTGCATGCCGCACTTGGCAACTACTGCTGCGACATCCTTGATTTGGTTGTTGAGAACCGACAAGCATTCGCACGCGTGCGATTCCATGGCACTCATCGCGGGGAATTTTTAGGGTATGCGCCGACTGGCAAGCTTGTCGAGTGGACGGGTGCCGCGCTCTTCACCTTCCGGGGCGACAAGATTGCCGATCTTTGGGCGCTTGGCGACGTATATGGTCTCCTTCAACTCTTGGAACGGCAGGCGCATGGCTAACATGGCGGTCACTTCTGCTTTTTCGCCATGTGACTCATTGAGGTGGGTTTGATAGGGCTTTGGCAAAGGCGCGGCGGAGAAAGACGCCGATCAGGTGCCGTTTGTATTCAGCGCTGCCCTCAAGGTCATCCACAGGGTCAGCGGCGTCGGCTAGAGCAAGAGCCGCATCGGCTAACTGTTTCTCTACTTCTTTCTTCGCACCGACGAGCAGGGCTTCAGCTTCATCAGAGCGGCACGGTTTCGGGCTGACACTGCCGACTACTGCTCTAGCTTTCCTGATCGCATCTCCGGCCTCATCCACATCCATAACCAGAGCAAGGCCTAACGTAGGTCGCTCTTTGATTTGAAACTTGAGGTAGGCGGCCCGCTGTGATTTTGCCGGCCTGGAAATTTCCACTGAAGTTAAAAGCTCGTCCTCGGCAAGGGAGGTTTCGTAGGCCCCAGTGATCAGCTCTTCCATCGTGAGAGTTCTTTTTGCACTCCGACCCTGAACCTGGACTCGGGCCTCTAACGCGAGAAGCAAAGTCGCTGGGTCTGAGTGGGGCTCGGCAAAGCAGAGATTTCCCCCCAAAGTCCCGGTCCCTCGAACGCGCACGTTGGCCACGTGTTTAGCCATCTCCGCCATGACTGGAAGACTCTCTATTACTGGGGAGGACTTCTCTATGGCGCGATGAGTAGCGGTGCCGCCGATGCAGAGAGAAGAATTTTTAATCTCGATCTTATTCAGACCAGGCACCGTCTTGACGTCCACCAGATGCTCGTAACGTAAGAGATCATGCTTCATGGCAAGGAGAAGCTCGGTCCCGCCCGCGTAGAGGCGCCCTTTTTCCCCGAACTGAGCGAGCATCTCCGCCGCTTCGGTAACGCTGCGGGGCTGATGCATTTGAAAACGTCTTAAGGGCATCATGGCGATTTTCGATTTCGGATACTTCGACTTAGCTCTGTACAGGTTTTCGATTTTAGATTAATCCAACATCTCCAATTTTAAATCCAAAATAGCTTGAATGCGGTCACTGTTTTCTCTCTTTCAGTGCTCGCCAGACTTTTTCCGGTGTCAGCGGGGCGCGACGGATGCGAACCCCAGTCGCACGGTAAACCGCGTTGGCGATATTGGCTGGCATGGCATTCAATGACGCCTCTCCGCCTCCCTTGGCGCCATACGGTCCTACCCCATCCTGGTTCTGCACGAGATGCATCTCTACGCGCCGAGGTAAATCCGAGAAACGAGGCACCCGGTATTCCAGCAGCGTTCCGTTAACGAGCTGCGGTCCATCGTAGGTTAGCTCTTCAAATAGGCCTACTCCCATCCCCATGGTTGCAGCTCCGATGTCTTGTCCCTCGGCGAGCGCCGGATTGATCGCAAGGCCGACGTCGCCCACGGTCGCCAGCTTCTCCATGCGAATCTTACCGGTCTCTTTGTCCACAGAAACTTCCACTCCCGTACAGGCTGCCTCCCAAAAGACAGGCAGCTTGGAGAAATCCCCTGATTTTCGGATATAGGCCCGGCCGATCACCTCGCCGTCGGGGAGACCATAGTATCTGGAGATAACCTCTGGCCAGGTTAGGTGCGCCTCACCGCAACGCACTCCGCCTCGCACCACCTCGATCTTCTCTTCTTTCACGTTGAGAATGTCTGCCGCCATCCGGACCATCTGCTCCGTTGCTTCACGGCTCGCCTCCAGCACCGCCCGGCCCATCAGAGTGGTCGTGCGGCTGGCGCCAGTGGAACGGTCGTAGGGGGTGATCGCTGTATCCGAGGCCACCACGCGTACCTTTTCAAAGGGGGTGCCCAATTCTTCCGCCGCGATCTGCGGGATAACCGTATGGCTTCCCTGGCCAAGTTCCGTGCTTCCCGTCATGATCGAAACGGAACCGTCGGCATGGACCCGAACCACTGTTGAAGTGAGCGGATAAGCGCCGGCATCGCTCACAGAACAACCTATGCTGCGACCTCGGTCTCTGGCCAAAGGTTCCTTCCAGCCGAGGGACTTCGCGACAATTTCAAGATCTTCATTCAGGCTGCCATCAAAGGGACGCATCTTGGGGAAAAACTCCTCCCCCGGCTTCACGACATTGGCCATGCGGAACTCATAGGGGTCTTTACCTATCTTGGCCGCGAGCTCATCGATCTGCGCCTCCCCCGCCGTAGTAACCTGGGCACAGCCGAAGCCACGATAGGAGCTTGCGGGCACCGTATTGGTATAGACCGAATAGGTATCGATCTGGACGTTGGGGATGGAATAGGGTCCGACGCAGCGGTTGGTCGCCTTCTCACAGACGAGCGGGCTATTCTCCGCGTAGGCGCCCGTGTTCATGTAGATCTTCGCCTGGCGCGCGATGATTTTGCCATTCTCGTCTACGGCCGTGCGCATCCACGTCAAGGCATCGTCGCTGCGCGTCGTCAGCATGGCTTCTTCCACGCTCAGTTGGAGCTTGACCGGCCGCTTGGCCTTCCAGGCACAGGCGGAGACCAAGGGCTCGATCTTCGTGTAGGATTTGCTGCCGTAGCCGCCGCCAACGAAGGGAACGATAAGGCGGATCTGGCTTACCGGCAGATTGAAGACTGAGGTAAGATCATGACGCACCATGAAGGGGTGTTGGGCCGAAGAATAGATCGTTACGCCGTTCTCGTTAACCTCGGCAATAGCCACGTAAGGCTCCATGGCATAGGCGTAGATCATGGGAAAGTAATATTCCCCCTCGACCACCGATGCCGCCCGAGCGAATGCGGCGTCAACATCGCCCCACTTGATATGATGCTCCTGGCAAAGATTCGTCCCTCGGCCTGCAGTGACTTTACCTTCAAAGCCGCGCAGCGCCCCGGCCTCAAACTTTCGTTCGTGGAGAAGCGGTGCGCCTTGGGCAAGAGCCTCCTCGTGGGTAAGGACGGGTTTTAGCTCTTCATACTTGACATCGATGAGTTCAAGCGCCTCGAAGGCGATCCGCTCGTCCTCGGCGATCACTGCTGCCACCGGTTCGCCGAGATAGCGCACTTTCCCGATTGCAAGCAGGGGATGGTCTTTAACCGCGTGGCCATAATAGGGGTTTAGACCTTCAAGATCATTGCCGGTTAGGATGGCAAAGACTCCCTGGCGCCGGGCCGCCTGGCTGGTATCTATCGAATGGATACGGGCGTGGGCATAGGGACTACGCAAAACTTTTGCGTAGGCCATTCCGGCAAGTTTCACATCGCTCACGTAGAGAGCCTTCCCAGTGACCTTCGCCAGTCCATCCCGCCGTGGGACAGAGTGGTTGACAACGTGGAATTCCCGTTTCTTCTCTGCACTCACTTTTTACTCTCTTGCGCCATCGTGGTGGCTGCGCGTTGGATCGCCCGAATGATCGGGACATAGCCGGTGCAGCGGCAGATGTTGCCGTCCATATAATGGACGATATCGTCCTCCGTCGGCTTGGGATTCTCGTCCAAGAGGGCCTTGATTGCGAGGATCATTCCCGGAGTGCAGAAGCCGCACTGGAAGGCGAACTCATCGATAAAGGCTTGTTGAATAGGATGGAGTGTGCCATCGGGCCGAGCCAGTCCTTCAATCGTCAGGACATCCCGATCGCGCACCTCGTAGCCAAGGAGGGTGCAGGAGCTTACCGGTAGGCCGTCGACCAGGACCGTGCAGGCGCCACAAACCTGCACCTCGCAGGAGACCTTGGTCCCAGTGAGATTTAACTGGTTGCGCAGGAGTTCGGCCAGGGTCTCTTGCGCCTCGCATTCGACTTCAGCCGGGCGACCATTCAGATTAAAAGAAAGCTTCATGGGTCTAGCATCAGTGGGGTATTGGAGTACTGGAGTATTGGAGTGGTAGAGCGCATTCTTCAATCATAATGCGGAATGATTTCCTTAGACCAAAGCGCCATCTGTTCGAAGAGGCTTTCCATGCTGGGATAGATGAGCTTGAGCTCGAAGTGCTGGACGCCGGACTCGATGAACTCGTCGATCCGGCGACGCACGTCGTCCACCGAGCCGAGGATATGGCGGTCAAGCGCGAATTGGATCGTATCGATATCCCGCTCGTAACTGTTGGTGCTTGTGCGGATCGTGGGCAGGGCGAGGTTCAAGGCCTCATCGCGAGTGCGCGCGATGGCCGCGAGCTTCTCCACGGCGATCTTGATCTTGCTCGGGTCCCGCCCTTTTTCTTTGGCCGCTTGGTTCAGGATTTCGCAGCCCCGCTTCATCTCCTTGGGGGAAAGCCAGCCGGGGATCCAGCCCTCGCCGTATCTGCCCGCCCTGACCGCCGCCTGGTCCATCCAGCCGCCAACCCAGACCGGAGGATGGGGCTTCTGCACCGGCTTGGGATAGATCTCGGCGTTCTTGAAGCTCAGGTTTTTCCCTTCGTATGAAGCCATAGGTTGGGTCCAGATCGCTTTCATCGCCCTGATGTACTCGTCGGTCCGATAACCCCGTCCTTTCATCGGGACGCCAAAGACCTCGAACTCACTCGACTCCCTGGTCGCCTTGGAGCCCAAGCCTACACCGACGACGAGCCTCCCGTCGCAGAGCCAATCCAACGTCGCGCATTGCTTCGCCGCATAGACGGGATTGCGGCAAGGCATCACAAGGCAAGCAACGCCGAGCTGGATCTTCTTCGTCTCGGCGGCAAGATATGAGAGCGTGGTCAGCGCCTCGAAGAAGTTGGCGTCCTGGCTGTCGGTCAAGGCCTCGGCGGCGCCGGAAGAGATATGATGGCGATGCATCTCCGAGCTCCAGACCACATGGTCATGGACCCAGGCTGTGTCAAAGCCCATATTCTCGGCCTCCTTGGCGGCCCTGACGATATTCTCTTTAGCGGCAAGCGGCCCGGAATTGGGCACCCGTACGCCGAATTCGATCTTTTTCATTTTGAACTCCTAAAGCGACTCCTTGACTGCGATCTTGTCATGCTTCAAATACCGACCATAGAAATCCACCACCGCTCCGGCGATCTCGTAGAAATAATCATTGTACACCCCGTAATGGGTCGTGCCCCTAAGCATCATGAGCTTCTTCGGCTCTCCGGCCCTTTCATAAAGCCTCACGGATTGCTCTTCTGGGGTAACCGCGTCATTCTCAACGGCAATGAAAAAGGTCGCTCGCGGGGCGATCTTATGGACAACATCTTCCGGGCTGTACTCCAGGATCGCCTCGGCGCATTGGAGCGGCATCTGTTGAGGAATTTTTGCCTCCACATCTTTCTTAATCGTTGTCGTCTGGCGCTCGGGCGTCTGGACCATGATCTCCTCTCGGGCGCTAACGATTTCTCCCGAGCCGGTGAGCACGCGCTTTCTTCTGTCCTCCTCGATGCGCTTGAGGTAATCCACCCATTCATATTCCCGTCTCATGCAGTGGAGCCAATCCCGGCCATTACTCACACCAAGATAGGAGACAGCACAGTTTACACGATCATCGATGGCCGCCACATAAATGGCATTGCCGCCGCCAGTTCCCCCGGAGCCGTATGTCGCGATCCGATTCGGATCGATATCCGAACGGGTCTGCAAATAGGTGATGCCATTCCGGATATCCTCGGCCTGCCATTGGGGCATGACCCAGCCGCGGTGCTTGCCTTCGCTTTCTCCCCATCCTCGATAGTCAAAGCACAGGCAGGCGATTCCTGCCTCACAGAGCTTTTCGAACATCATGATGTAGTGTTTGGCGTCTTTGAGGCCCAGAAAGCCCGGTCCTTGAACGATCGCAGGCCAGGGCTTGCCTCTATCCCCGTCCGGGAGGTAGACCGCACTGCTGAGTTTATCCCCTTCACTATAAAACGTCACCTTCTCAGTGCGCATTCTTAAACTCCTGTTTCCATCTTAATCGTGGTCGTCGTTATAAGTCTCTTTGTACCCCCCTCCTTAATCCTCCCCCACGAAGGGGGGAGGAAATTTGGGGCGTAATCCCTTCCCCCCTTTGCGGGGGAAGGAAAGGATGGGGGGTTCGTGTTAGGCTCGCAATGCAGGGAGAACCTCCTTGCCTAACAGGTCTACTTGCTCGTCCCAATCCGCATAGCGGAACCTGAAGTCATAAACGATGTGATTCAGCCCTGCCTCTTCATACTTTCGCGTATCCCGGACGACATCTTGCGGCGTGCCAGCCAGGAGAAGACCCTCAATGTCCTCCAACTTGGAAAATGTCCCGGAGGCCGGCTTTACCCAAGTTGGTTTCTTGTTGCCTTCGTTAATTAATCCCTTAACGTTGACCTTGTTAAGGGCTGTCTCCTTGTCGCGGGCCAGACTGGTAATGGGAATCGCGCCGGCAGTAACCATCGGCTTGCCGGCCTTTTTACTGAGTTCATGCAGGTAGTTGATGCACCACTTAAAAGTCGGCAAGGGAATCCGCCCGGGCATCCAGCCGTCGCAGTATTCCACCGCACGACGACAAGAGGCGGGAGTTCCACCACCATACCAGACCGGAATGGGTTTGACCGGGGTGGGCTTGAGCTCCACATCCTTGAAGGAGAAATACTTGTCCTCGTATGTAACTTTCTCTCCCCTCCAAAGCCTGCGTGCAATCTCCACATTGACTTTGGCTATATTCGCACGATCTTCCAGGGTGTTCGGGTATCCCGCAGCGGCGAATTCATGCGGAAAGGTACCCAAACCGATGCCCATGATGACGCGGCCATTGGCAATCTTGCTCAGACCTGCCATGGCTTGGGCGAGATGAATGGGATGCCTGTGAGAGATGGTCGTGCCTGTGCCGAGGATGAGCTTTCTCGTGACCGAGGCGATGGCAGAAAGCATCAGAAGACCCTCGATGTGGGTATTGTCGGTGCCCTCCATTCCATGGGGCTCAAAGACCAGATGGTCTCTGACCCATACGGAGTCGAAGCCGTAGGCCTCGGCCTTCTTCGACCCCTCGATGCACTTTTCAACCGCCGCCTGGTCACCGAAATGAGGCAAAAGCAATCCGAACTTTAACTTCGTTGCCATTGAACTTCTCCTTTTTTATTGACCTGGTAATCGTGGACTCTGTTCCCCTCTGCATTGTGAGTCGATCAAGCGGAACAGCGCTCTTTATAGACTCCACAAGGCTTTACTGTCAAGGCAGCGAGGCCGCCGCAGACGAATGGAGTTCAAAACGTTCAAGCCGTTTTAAACGATTTGAACTATTTGAACAACTTAAACAATTGCAGAGTCAATGGCGAAAGCGTGTTTAGCCGCAAAGATTCTATCTCTCAAGGGGAGTAGGTTTTATCGCCCCGGCGAGTCATGAAGAGCTCTAGTGGCAGTTCTGTTCCTATGCCTTTTTCCCGCGCCTTCTCGTAGATTCTTCTGGCCGTTGCCGCGAACTGGATGCCCATCCCCGTGTTGTTCTTGAACAGAGTGATCTCTTTCTCGTCCCTTCTCCCCCTGCACTTTCCTGTAAGGAGCTCTCCAAGCTCGTGGAGATCCTCTGGCTTAACCATACCTCGATCGATCCGCTCGGCAAACTCAGCCTGACGATCGATAAAGATCTGGGGCTTGTAGCCCACGACGATGAGTCCCGCTCTCCGGATGGTCTCGTCATCCAGCTCGCGGCGCGGCAGGTAGCCGTCGCCTCCGACGATGCTATTGACGTGAGCCCCTGCTTCGAGCCATCGCCCCTGCACGACGGGCTCGACCGTGTTGGTCGCCGCGGTCACGATGTCGCTACCCCGGATCGCCTCTTCCGCGGATCCGACCGCAACCACTTCGACGCCGCATTGCGCGCTCATCGCACGGGCAAATCTCTCCCTATTTTCCCGCGTCGGACTGTAGACCTTCACCTTTTTTATCGGCCGCACCGCTAGCGCGGCTGTGAGCTGGGTTCGCGCCTGCTCTCCGGAGCCCAGAAGTCCCATAATCTTGGCGTCCTTGCGGGCGAGATGTTTTGTGGCGACACCGCTCGTTGCCCCCACGCGCATTGTCGAAATGATATGGTCGTCCATGATCGCCGATAACTCACAGCTATCCATGTCAAACAAAAACACCAGTCCAACGAAGTCTCCAGGGTACACCCTCCTCCTGGTGCTCGCGACCTGGACT
The DNA here is from genome assembly GCA_050735075.1 of Binatia bacterium. GTDB lineage: Bacteria > Desulfobacterota > Binatia > UBA9968 > UBA9968 > JAHFAO01. The sequence continues at coordinate 4,422 of JBOHVJ010000285.1, read as the reverse complement.
TCCTTCGAAAAGCTGGAGTCGATGCGTAGCGCCATGGACTTCATCCCGGGCACAAGACCCATAATGTTATTGAAGTAGTACTGGCCTCCCTCTTCTTTCCAGGGCACTCTGAGTCGAGCACGTGGCGAGTTCATGGCCACGTTTTCTCCCAACTCCCGAAAGGCCTCCTCGATGACTTCGATCACTTCTGCCATCGGAACCAGGCCTTCGATCTGCTCATTCTTGAGGACTAAGACCATGATCGCTGCTCCTTATCACGCGCTGCTCGATACCATAGTGCAAGGGAGGCCATTGAGGCAAGCAAAGAATGAGATCTAATCGTTGGAGTTAGGACGTGGAAAATATCGAGGGTGAGGAAAAGAAAAGCCAGGGGAACCAAACGGGGAGACTCCGTTTAGGCCCTGGCAGTGGGAGAACTAAAAGAACTGAAGGCTCATTCCCCCCGGGCTTTTTATGCAAACTTGGTTGAGAGTTTATGCCTTTTTGTTCTTGAAGTAGTCGGCGTCTATCTGGATGAAGTGTTTCCACTTCTCTGGGGTCGCGGCTTCCTCAAAAATCGCTTCTACGGGACAAACCGGCTCGCAAGCCCCGCAGTCGATGCATTCCTCAGGATCGATATAGAGCTTCTTTTCTTTCTCGAACTCTTCGGTCTCATTTTTTGTGGGATGGATGCAATCCACCGGACAGACATCAACACAGGCTGTATCTTTGACGTCTATACAAGGCTCAGCAATTATATAGGTCATCTAATCTCCTCCTGTCAGAGCTAGAATTTCCTTAGTAGCAAATCGACCAGCCCAAGTCAATTATTCCTCTGCTTGTCTATCTCTTAATTACCCCTTAATTACCCCTACAGGCCGAAAGCGGGCTACCTTCTTCGAGATCCCTGCCCGGTCCATCGTCTCCACCACCTCGGCTACATCTTTGTAAGCATGGGGCATCTCCTCGGCCATCGTTCCCCTGCCCTGGTAGCGGGCCACCACGCCCCGCCGCGCCATCTCCTCATCGATATTGATGCCACGACTCTGCCTCTTCGACTGCGCCCGGCTCATGACTCGACCCGCACCGTGGCAAGTGCTGCCAAAGGTCTTCTCCATGGCCGCCTCAGTCCCTACGAGTAGATAGGAATAACGGCCCATATCCCCGGGGATAAGGATTGGTTGGCCAAGCTCCTGGTAGGTTGCCGGTATCTGCGGGTGTCCCGGTGGAAAGGCCCGGGTCGCCCCCTTTCGATGAACGCAGAGGCGGCGGCGTTCCCCATCCACCATATGCTCCTCGATCTTGGCGATGTTGTGACAGACATCATAGATCAAAGAGAATCCCAGTTCGGCCGGGCTGATATCCAGAGCCCTCAAAAAAGCCTTCTCTGCTTGACTCATGATCACCTGCCGATTGGCCCACGCATAGTTCGCGGCCGAGGCCATAGCTGCCAGGTAGTCCTGTCCCTCGGGAGACTGGATCGGCGTGCAGGCTAGTTGCCGGTCCGGTAGCTGAATCCCGTACTTTGACATCGCATGATTCATGACCTTGAGAGAATCTTCACAGACCTGGTAGCCCAGGCCGCGTGAGCCCGTATGGATAAGAACCACCACCTGATTGGCGAAGAGCCCGAGGGCCTGAGCCGCGTGGGGAAGATAGATATCTTCAACTCTACCGATCTCAAGAAAATGGTTTCCAGATCCCAGTGTGCCAACCTGCTTGAGACCCCGCTCCAGCGCCCGGTCGCTTAAGAGCTCCGCATCGGCGCTCTCAAGTCTGCCTCCTTCCTCCGTGTACCCTAGATCGAGCTCTCGACCGTAACCCTGCTCTACGGCCCAACGCGCCCCTCCTTTGAGTAAGCGCTTCTCGTCTCCTTTAGAAAGCTTGGGGATGGCCCCTTCTGCGCCCACACCCGAAGGGATGAGAGAGAATAGCGTGTCGACCACGCGAGGGATCTCTTCCTGGATCTTGTCGAAGACCAAACTGGTCTTCACCAGGCGCACCCCTCAATTGATGTCGTAGCCCACGCCTCCGGGAGAGATCACGCCGTCGTGGAAGTCTACCGCTGCTACCCCGCCGATAGGGAAACCATAACCCCAGTGGATGTCCGGCATGGCGAGAGAGTAACCCACGATACCGGGTAGATGGGCCACGTTCATGACCTGCCTCAAACTGTTATCTTCTTTGAGGCTGGACATGAGCTTCTCCGTGGCGTAGATCCGCCCCGGGACCCTCATCCCGCCTTGACGGGGGATCTCCCAGAGACATTCTTCGATGCGATTGAGTTTGATATCTTCTCCAGCCATCACATTTACTCTAGACATCTAAAATAACTCTAGCATACCACCTGCCATTTTCCTGCCAAACCTTTAGCCCATGATAGGTCACGCCCTTAATCTCCGTATAGAATCGATGGCGCTTGAGATCGAGGGTTTCCCCGCTGACCCGTGCCTCCACACGACCAGGCTCAACTCTCTTGATCTCGCATCGCTTCCCGACAAAGCCTTTAAGGTTAAATTGGGCCAGGAGCTCGCACAGCCAAGCGTGAAAAAGCTCTTCCCATCCTTCACCTGTGGCTGAGACCGCTATCTCTTCTTTTAAGTTCATTCCGCCGGTATCGGCAATAAGTCCGTAAAGCGCTTCTCCCGCCGCAGAAAAAAGGCTAGGCAGATCCACTCCCTCCACCTCGATCCCCAGATCCGCGGTGTGCTCGATCTCCCGAAAGGCAGTTTTCTCCTCAGCCACGGTCCGACCCTTCCTCTCGTTGTATGATCAGCGGGACCATAGCCTCGCGGATCGCTTTCTCACTTACCTCGCCAAATTGTTCTTTGAATCGCTCGACCGGAACGACCGCCTTGGCCATGGCGCGATGGCCGCCGGCGCTGCCGATCTCGTCAAAGAGCCGCTTCATAATCTCGCCCGCGCTCTTTACATACCCCACATTGCGGGCCGAGATGACTACCCGATCTCCGCAGAGTCCGGAGACGATCCCCCACTCCACCCCTTCGATTTGCAGACAGAACTCCGCCATCTGAGGAATGACGTCCTCCCTCTTGATCTCTCCCATGTGGATGACCGCCACACCATCCTGTAGCTCAAGTCGACTCAAAGCGCGGCCAAGGGCCTCGAGATCCTCGCGAGGTAGCGCGGGCCTTTCCATCCTGGTGATCATGGCCCGGTTGGCAAAGGGATAAAGAAAGGTAAAGGCATCGAGATCGGCGATGTGAGTTCCCCGTTCCAAAAAGAGCGTGTCGCTTTTGATCCCGTAGAGCAGGGCCGTGGCCAGCCTTTGGGAAGGCTCCATTCCCGCCGCCCTTAGGTACTCGGTAAAGATCGTGGAGGTAGCTCCATACTGGGTCCTAAGATCGGTGAAGCGGGCCGAGAAAGGGGCTCGCTTGGGATGATGGTCGACTACGAGGTCAACCCTACCAAGCGGCCTTTCGAAATAAGGAGGCTGCACATCCACCAAGGCCAGTCTGGCTCTGTCCTTATGTAGATCTTCGTAGTTGATCCTATCAACCTGGATCTCTAAGAGGCGGAGCATGGCGAGATTTTCCGGTCGGGTTACCTCCCCAAAAGTAACGATTGGGGTGGTGGCTCGGTTTCGTCCTAAAAGTTCCCGCAGGGCCAAGGCACTACCGATCCCGTCCGGGTCGGGATCATGTTGCAGGAGAATGTGGATCTTGTCCTTTTCCCGAAAGAGGGAGCGGATCCTCTCCGCCTTTTGCCGATTGAGGGTATCCAGCAGTTGCGGGGCGCAAAATTCCTGGAATATGTCCTCTAGCGGAAGCTGGCGCAAGAGCGGATCTTTGCGATCCCCTGTCACCCCCTGTTGAGAAGAGAGGGAGAGGATGGGTAGCTCTCGGTTGAGGTCTCTTAGAAGCAAATAAACCCGTTCGCGGAGCTGGCGGTCTCTAAGGAAAAGGATCACCTGGCTAATTTGCCCCAACTGGTTCTTCTTGTAGGTTGCTTCGGATTCCAAATCACCCCACTGGCTGCTTCCGCCCTGGCGCCTAATCCGTCTTGCCACTTCCTCCTCTTGGACCAAAAAAAGCACCTCTCCCCGCTTGGTCGCAAGCTTACGCATAAATTGGAAAAGCAGGTCATCCTCGCAAATCGCTAGATATTTCATAGGTTATCCCTCGAAGGGATAATTAGTGAGGGAACTTGGAAGTCTTTAGAAGAGCAAAAAAGCCACTAATTTGCACGGAAGGACTCTAGCACCTCGTACTCTCTTTTTCCAGACCTTGAGGTGCACCGCAACGCCGCAAGAAGGTATGGAATATTTCATAGCCATTGCAAAATTTCATCGAAATCTTGCAGTGCTAATAAGTTGCTTTGCGGCTGGTCCGAGGAATCTTGAGCAGAGGACTGAGTAACGAGGGCTGAGGGTTGAATTCGGGGGGTCCGAAAAACTCAGCACTCACTCGTCCCTCAGTCCTG
>JBOHVJ010000284.1:0-3497 GCA_050735075.1 Binatia bacterium | reverse complement strand
GCGTTACGCCGACAGCGATCTGTTCAGGCCTCTTCTTGGCATCCTCCACCATCTCTTTGAAATTCTTCCACGGCGTCTTGGGCGAGGCGGTGAGGATTGACTGGGTAGAGGTGGCCAGGCAGATCGGCTCAAAGTCCCAGTAATTAATGTCAGATACACCAGTATAATGTGTTGTGTGAATATAATCGTGTACTGCGTAGATCGTGTATCCGTCAGGTGGCGACTTTCTGGCCTCTGCGGCCCCCTTGGTACCCGATGCACCCCCAATGTTGGTAGGAACGACCGGTTGGCCCAGGTGCTTCTGCACGCCATTAGCCACAATTCTGAGTATAATGTCCGTATCGCCGCCTGCGGGCCAAGGGATGATTAACTTCAGCGGGCGCTCCGGGTATGCATAGGAATGAGGGGTCCCAGATAAGAAAGCTGCTATGACCAACCATAGAAAAACCGGCGGTTTTAACCGTCTCATAATCAACCCTCCTTCTCTTTCTCTTTTCCTTGTCAAGCGGACCTACGACTACCACATCCAATAAAAAAGACAAGTCGAGTCTAACCGAAGATAAGAATTTCCTTGCAAGGGGAATACAACCCTTTTAGAATCCCTCGTGCTTAGTTTAGTCATTCGGTTCATCCCTGAAGGCCAAGCTTGCTGCCCGGAAGATCCGGTGGTTTTTGACGAGGCAGTCATGGAGTTCTTAAAAAGGCATGGCTTTATACCCCAAAACTGATATTCTGTTTGTATTAAACTTAAGGAGGGCACAACCATGGCCATAAAGCTTTATCAGTCACAAACTTCCATGTTCTGCGAGAAGGTTAGGATCGTTCTTGCCTTAAAAGATGTTCCCTATGAAGTAGTCGATGTTAAGAAAGATGATCGCAAGTCCCTAATAGAATTTTCCGGTCAGAGAAAAGTCCCGGTGATGGACTACCAAGGTCAATGCATTATTGATTCTACCTATATCTCCGCTTTTTTGGAGAAAAAATATCCTAATAACAACATCTACCCCAGTGGGGTTTCAGATAAAGGTCTCTGCCTCATGTTGGAGGACTGGTCCGATGAGGTTTTGATCCATGCGATGCATTTGATGCGTCGGGCAGAGAGTGCGGAGGCGCGCAAAGAGGCTGAGAAAGAGCTGGCAGTGCATCTTCAGAGCTTGGATCAATTATTTACCGGAAAGAAGTTTATCTTCGACCGGATGACTATTGCTGATATTGCCATCTTTACCCAGCTCCACTATCTCTACACGGTGATCAAGTATGAAGTCCCGGACAGTTACAAAAACCTTCACGCTTGGATGGAGCTGATGCGTAACTCCGTGAAGTTGGCCTCTCTCTATGATTTCGCGGCGTAAAGAAATCTTGCGGTGATGGCGGATGAAAAAGGAGGTGGTCGTCCCGCGTCTGGGGTCAAGCGATGAGAGCGATGAGGTTAAGGTCTCGCGGTGGTTTAAGCAGAAGGGGGAGATAGTTCAGAAGGGAGAACCATTGCTTGAGGTCGAGACCGACAAGGTCAATGTGGAGATCGAGGCCCCTGATGCCGGGCTACTTAGCGAAGTCTGGGCTAATGAGGGGGAGGTTGTTCACTTCAACTCCGTCATTGCGATAATTGAAAGAGAGGATTAGGAAAGACGTCTTGCCTTAAGTTTTCTCTGTTTTGTCTCTTTGCTCTTTTTTTCCTTACCGTTTCCAGTGCCATGTCCGGAGAGGCCCCGTTTATCTTACGGGAGCTTCACTGGGCCGTGACCGACGAGAAGTTTGAGCTTGCTTTGGAGAGGCTGCGTATAGGGAAGAAGGCACAACGCCGCTTGCCTGTAGTTCTCAGCCACGGGTTCTTCGTTAACAGCCTCTTCTTAAACCTCGATGAGGATCACAGCCTGGGCCAGTACCTCGCTAAGGAAGGGTTTGATGTTTGGAATCTCTCTTTTCGAGGTACCGGACGGAGTCTTAGCCCTCTTAAAGGGACCCCGAAGAGCTGGACCCTGGATGAGATGATTGACCAGGATTTTTCTGTAGTGATCCGCTACATTCAAAAAGAGAGCCGAAGCTCTAAAGTCAGTTGGGTTGGTTATGAAATGGGGGGGCTTCTTGCCTACGGTTACCTTGGGAAGAAGGGCGGCTCGGGGCTCGCCGCTTTGGTGACCATCGGGTCGCCGGCTACCTTTAGCCATCCTCACCAGGAGCCGTTGAAGAGGCTCCTTGGGCTGGATGAAAGTCCGACTCTGAAGAAGATTTTCCTCTCCTTGAACGGCCCCTTTCTTGGAAGGCTGCTTATCCCGCTTGTGCCTAGGATTGAGCGGCTTTTTTACAATCCAGACAATATTGAAGACGAGGTTAAAGAGAAGTTGTTAGAAGATGCCCTCACAGAGATCAACCCTGGGGTCTTAGATCACCTGCTGCTGATGATCAGACGGGGGGAGTTTGTTTCTGCCAAAGGAGATTTCAGCTATTGGAAAAATCTTGCTAAGGTCCAATTGCCTCTTCTGTTGATTGGAGGAGAAAAAGATATGCTGGCACCACCTGAGGCGATACGGGCCGTGCATCGTTCAGTGGGATCGGCGGATCGCACCCTCAGGATTTTTGGCCCTGGCGCCAAGGATTCAGCCGCCTATGGGCACCTCGATTTGATCTTGGGCAGGAAGTCCAAGCAAGAGATTTTTCCCGTTATCGGACGATGGCTTAAACAGAGAGACGGGCGTCAGTAATGCCGCAGGATCGTTTCTCTCTTCTGCTTTACCATACCTGCTTCCTTGGCTGCTTTCTGGGACTGACCTCTACCCTCTATTTTCTTGCCGGAGTGACCGGCCATATAGGCAATTCCCTTCTGAATGCAATCACTGCCTTTTTTGTGTTTTTAGCGGCACTTTTTTTTCTTTATATTTTTTTTGTCTCCATGCTGGATAAGAGTCGGCTGGGCATTCTTATCTGGTTCTTGATTTTGCTGGTCTTGCTCGCCGAGTTTGTACTCGGTTTTGTTCCTCCAGTGGCGCGTGATGAGCTGATCCATCATCTTGCCATTCCCAAGCTCTATCTCCAGGCGGGAAGGATAATTGAGATCTCCTTTGCCCTCCACTCTTATTACCCCATGCTCCTCGATATGCTCTACACGCCGTTTGTCAAATGGGGATGGGATTCCGTACCGAAGCTCATCCACGGCCTTTTCGGTTTTCTCACAGGGCTTTTGCTTTACGCTTACCTTGCTCGCCGCCTGAACCCAGTCTATGGTCTTCTAGGCTTTGTCTTGTTTGTCTCCATCCCTATGATCCTGCGCTTGAGTAATTTGGCCTATGTGGATCTAGGGCTGACATTCTATTCTTCTGCCTCTTTGCTTTGTCTCCTTCGGTGGCTGGAGGACGTTAAGGCTCGGCGATGGCTGATTCTCTCAGGCCTTTCAGCTGGATTCGCCCTTGCCACTAAGTTCAATGGGCTTCTGGTCTCGTTGCTCCTCTTTCTCTTTTTGGCATTCATCCTGGGAAGAGAAAAAGAGAGAAGCATAAGGG
>JBOHVJ010000283.1:0-6646 GCA_050735075.1 Binatia bacterium | reverse complement strand
ATTCAGAACTTACCATCCGAGACAGTGAAATCAATGGGTATGTCAAACCCTTATTTAAGGGGATGCATGTCTATGACCCACAGCAGGATGGCGATAAACCTTTTTTCCGTAAGGTGCGTGAGGGACTTGTTGGAACCGTCGCATGGGTACTCAAAAACAGAGCCCGCGATGAAGTAGGGACAAGAGTTACTGTTTCGGGGAAAGTTGACAGTCCACAGTTCAGCACCTGGGAAGCCGTGTTGGGTCTCCTTAAGAATGCCTTCATTAAAGCTATCTTGCCGGGATTTGAAAAAGAGGTTGATCGTAGCAACCGCTGACTCCGCACCGACGACAGAAGGGACAACAGCAACTGGGAGTGAGCCCATGGGCTTGCGCAGTGGCACGATTCACACCGCCGGTTAAGTTTTTGCCCTTCCGTTTCGCCTTGTTGGTGATATGATTGCCCTCACTTTCTAAATAATTAGGTCGACTCCCTCTTGCGACGCAAAGAAACACCAAGGAGGGGTCCGATCCCAATTGCATTAGATGCAGTGCTACAAAAGATGACACAAGGAAGCCCAGGATTGACTATAGCCGGCTGCGGTGTAGAAATGCACTGTAGGTAATCTGTCGGGGTAGGGGGTTGGATGGCAGGTGGCCCAGGAAAATCATGAGGCCGGTTCCGCGTACCGGCTATGGGAAAGGTGTTCTTTTGCTTTCATGATGCCAATACGGAAAATTCTCATCCCGCTAATCGACGTGAGTCATGCCCTGCCGTACCTTCGGCTTGCGGGAGGACTTCTCCCCCCAGAAGGAAAAATCCTTGCATTGAAAATCGTGGAGATACCGGAGGAGGAATCGCTGAGCGTCGGGGCGGAGAAGGCCCCCATCTACCGGGCCTCTTTGGAGGAGCTCAGCTCTCAGTTTCCCGACGGCAGGGTGGAGTTAAAGAGCTTGGTGCGAGTCTCCCGTCAACTTAGGGAGGGGATTGCAGAGACTGCCAGGGAGGAGGCTTGCGATCTGCTGTTGCTTCCATGGAAGGGCTACAGCGTTTCCGAGGAGCGGCTGTTTGGCGGCACGATCGATCGGCTGTTGGAGGAGCCTCCTTGCAATATTGTGGTGGTGCGTGCAGGGGACTTCTCTACCTGTAAGCGTATTTTGTTTCCTGTTCGGGGTGGGCCCTATGCGACCTTTTCACTGGAGGTGGCCAGTCGCTTGGCCCTTTCTTTAGGGGCGGAGGTGACGGTGCTGCACTGCGAGCAGAGATTTTCCACCCCCGGATTTGGCAACCGGGCCTATCAATCATTTCTCCGCCGGCTCCAATTACATCCCCACATCAAGCGGCTGACTACCCTGCAGGGGGACCCCAAGGCAGCGATCATAGAGGAGGCCAAGGCCCACGATATGGTTATGATTGGGGCGGGCTTTAAACCAGAGCCGCACGACTATTTTTTGGGACCGATCGTAGAGCACGTGGCGCTTAAGACCGATAAGCCTTTGGTAGTGGTCAAGACGCCCTCGATGTCGGTGTCCGAGTTTGACAGCAGAGGGGCCGAAGAGGGCTCACTTTCTCTTTCCGAGAGAGTGGACAAGTGGTTTGCCGAGAACACCTTTCACAGAAGGGAATTTGAAGATCTTCAGAAGCTAGTAGAGCTAAAGGAAAGGCAGGGGTTGACGATCAGCTTGGGGCTGCCAGCTTTGAATGAAGCGGAGACTGTAGGCCACATTATCCACACCATTAAGCAGAAGCTCTTCGATGAGGTACCTTTATTGGATGAGATCGTGCTCATCGATTCTGGCTCTACGGATGATACGGTGAGGATTGCTGAGGATCTTGGGGTAGCGGTTTATGTCCACCAGCATATCCTGCCGCAATACGGGGCGTATCGCGGCAAGGGGGAGGCGCTGTGGAAAAGCCTTTACGTCCTGAAGGGAGACATCGTTGTCTGGATTGACACGGACATCAAAGGTATCCATCCCGGATTTGTCTATGGCTTGCTCGGGCCGTTACTTCGGGAACCCGATATCCAGTATGTCAAAGGATTCTACCGCCGTCCTCTTAAGCTTGAAGGGGGAATCCACGCGGAGGGAGGTGGGAGAGTTACCGAGCTCACGGCACGGCCTTTTTTAAATCTCTTCTTCCCGGAGCTTTCGGGGATCCTCCAACCCCTGGCTGGCGAGTACGGTGGCCGGCGCGAGGCCCTCGAACGGGTACCCTTCTTCACTGGATACGGCGTCGAGACGGGTCTTCTGATAGATCTCTTCAATCAGTTTGGCCTACGCGCCATTGCTCAGGTTGATTTAGAGGAGCGTATCCACCGCAACCAGTCCCTTGCCGCACTAAGCCAGATGTCGTTTGCCGTCATTCAGGTGTTTATGCAGCGGTTGGAGGAGAGGAACATGATTAAACTCTTGGAGGAGGTGAACAAGAGCATGAAGCTGATCAAGACCAAACAGAAGAGCTATGCCCTGGAGGTTAAAGAGATCCGGGACCATGAGCGGCCGCCGATGATCTCAATCGCTGAATATCAGGTAAAGAGACAAAAAATTCCTCCACCAAAAACACCGGCACTCCATTGACTCGTTCCCGCCTTATTATCATTACTGACCTCGATGGCTCTCTGCTTGACCAAGAAACCTACAGCTACGAGGCTACTCTGCCGGTGATTCAGAGACTACTATCCCTGGAGATTCCCCTGATCCTCTGCTCTAGCAAGACCCGCAGCGAGATCGTGCGCCTCTGGCAGGGCATGAAGCTGAGGGACCCTTTCATTGTGGAGAATGGAGGGGCAATCTATTGTCCGGCCCGCTATTTTCCACTCCCGCCTCGGGGATTCAAGCCCCAAGGGTCCTTTGGAGCCCTTGAGCTGGGAACTCGGGTGTCTAAATTGCGCCAGGTCCTGATGGAGACAGCTCGTCAATGCGATGCGAGGGTCAGGTCCTTTGGCTCTATGGGTGTGGATGAAGTCACCGCTCTTACAGGCCTGGCAAGGGATCAAGCGGCTCTCGCCTTAAAACGGGAATACGATGAACCGTTTCTGGTGGAGGGAGGGGATCGGGAAAGACTTTTTAGGGCCTTGATTGGCAAGGGTTTCACCGTCACCCACGGTGGTCGCTTCTTTCACCTGATGGGCGGCCACGATAAGGGAAAGACCGTAAAGATTCTTCTCGATCTCTACCGGCGGAGAGATCCAAAAATAATGAGCGTCGGGTTAGGAAACTCTGCCAACGACTTTCCTCTCCTCAGTCAAGTAGACCGACCCATATTGATCAGGAAGCCGGATGGTACTTGGGATCGGGAGGTTGCGGAGAAGATTCCATTCGCCGAACGCACCCAGGCGATTGGGCCGAATGGCTGGAGAGAGGCTATCGAAAAGATTTTAGGGGATACCGAACCTTAGAGCTGCGTAAACCATTCACCGTGAGCATGCACCCAGCCATACCTCTTATTTTTTTCCTTCTGCTTCCGTCCTCCCTTCTTGCCGCACAGACCCAGATCCGCTTCGTCACCTGGAAACCCCATACCCTGCGAGTCTGGGACCACGCGATCTCTGTTTTCGAAGCGCAGAATCCCGGGGTAAAGGTCGTCAGAGAAGTCGGACCCCATTCGTCAACGGAATTCCATGACTTGGTTACGCAAAAGCTTAGAAACCGAGATCCCGCCATGGACGTCTTTTTTATGGACGTCATCTGGCCGCCGGAGTTTGCCGCCGCCGGCTGGGCGCTTCCTTTGGACCGTTATTTTCCTTTGGAAGAACGAAAAAAATTCCTCGAGGGGCCGATTACGGCCAACACTTACCGGGGTCAGATTTACGGAATTCCGGTTTTTGTCGATGCCGGCATGCTTTACTACCGTAAGGATCTTTTAAATAGATACGGCCTTGCACCGCCACTGACTTGGCCGGAGCTTGTGCGCCAGGCCAAATTGATTTTAGCGAGAGAAAGAGATCCCTATCTCGTCGGGTTCTCGGGCCAGTTTAAACAGTACGAGGGGCTCATCTGTAATATGATGGAGTACATCCTGGGCAATGGCGGCTCAATCTGGGATGAGCAGGAGCTCAGAGGCAGGCTGCATCTGCCGAAGGCGAAGGAGGCCGTTAAATTCGTGCGCGACCAGATCGTCCGAGGAATCTCTCACCGGGGAGCCCTCGCCACTCAAGAGCCGGAATCCTTAGCTCTTTTTGTGCAGGGAAAGGCTATCTTCCACCGCAACTGGCCTTATGCCTGGGAAGTGGCCAATGATCCGAAGCAGTCAAGGGTCGAGGGACAAGTGGAGGTCGGTCCTCTGCCGGCCTTTCCGGGAGGAAAGAGCGTGGCGACGTTGGGCGGATGGCAGTTGGCGGTCAGTCGTTTTTCAAGGCAGCCTGAGCTGGCGTGGAAATTCATTGCCTTGATGAGCAGCGCAGAAATCCAAAAACAAATCGCGCTTCACATGGGACGGGCGCCCAGCCGGAAAGAACTCTACCGCGATCCTGAGGTACTCAAGAAAAATCCTCAGTTCCAACTGGAAACTTTCGCCCGGGCTGTCCCCCGGCCTCGAACTCCCGTTTACGCTTCGCTGTCCAACATCATGCAACGCACCTTTAGCTCAGCCATCGCACTTCCGGACTCTGATATCGATGAACTGGCTCGTCTCGGTTCAAGGGATATGGACCGCGCCTTGGATCTCTTGCGTGAGAGGATCGGTCCGTGAAGGGCTCCAACCGGCTCGGACTCCAGTTTGTCTTGCCCAGTCTACTCTTTGTCTTGGTTTTTGTTTGGTTCCCGATTTTCGAATCGTTTCGCTTAAGTCTCTACCGTCTCATTCTAACTCTTCCTTGGCTTGGAAAGAAATTCGTTGGTTTAGAAAATTACCAAGATCTCTTAACCGATCCGATCGCGTGGAAATCGTTTTTTACCACCCTCGTCTTCGTGGCCGTGTCGACCCCTTTAGAGGTTCTTTTGGGTCTTGGTATGGCCCTCGTTTTGAACGAGTCCTTTCGTGGTCGAGGTCTGCTTCGCGCCATGGTCCTCGTTCCCTGGGCCATCCCTACCGTCGTGGCCTCTCAGATGTGGCGGTTTATTTTTAACGATCAGTACGGGCTCTTTAACTTCCTTCTTTTTGGAGATCAGACGACTCTTTATTTAGCTCCTCTCGCAGACCCAGAGCTGGCACCAATGAGCATCATGGTCGCGGATATCTGGAAGACCAGCTCCTTTGCCGCGCTCATCATTTTGGCCGGGCTGCAGGCCATTCCCGATGACCTCTATGAGGCGGCAAGCATTGACGGTGCTACAGCATGGCAACGCTTCACTCACATCACTCTGCCGATGCTGAAACCGGCTCTTCTGCTGGCGCTTCTTTTTAGAACCATTGAAGCGCTGCGTGTTTTTGATCTCGTTTTCGTGATGACCCAGGGAGGACCCGCAGACGCGACTAACGTGCTTCAGTTCTATGGTTACAAGAAGACGTTCGCGGAAGGCATGATCGGCTACGGTTCGACGATCTCGGTTGCGGTCTTTTTTATTTCCCTCTTCCTGTCGGTAGTTTTCATTCGCTTGATAGGTTCTCGTATCCTGGAGGGAGAGAAGCGATGAAGCGAACAGGCCTGCTCTTTTTTTGGGCCATCCTGATAGGCGCCTTCAGCCTCAGCCCGTTCCTGTGGTTTGTGCTGACCTCGTTGAAGAGCCCAACGGAGATCACGGCCATACCGCCAGGTATTGTTCCATCATTTCACTTGGGCTCTTATCGTTCTGCTTTGGAGACCTATGGGCTGGCAAACTACATTTGGAATAGCGCCATCGTGGCGGCTTCGACCACCGTGGTCTGCATTGCTACAGGTTCTTTAGCTGCCTATGCCATCGCTCGTTTTAACCTTTCGTGGACGAGATTCTATCTGATGCTTCTTCTTGTCGCCTCGATGTTTCCCCAGATCGCCATCGCTGGGCCGGTGTGGAGAATCTTGAGCGACCTCGGATGGCTGAACAGTCGTCCAGGGCTGGTCGTGCTCTACATTGCTCTCTCTCTTCCTCTGGCCGTATGGATTCTGGCGACTTTCTTCAGGGAACTACCCGTGGAGATCGAAGAAGCAGCCCTCCTGGACGGCTGCAATCGGGTGCAGGCGCTGTCGAAGGTCGTGTTTCCATTAGCGGCGCCGGGGATTTTCACGGCGGCGATCTTGGTTTTCATCCATGTCTGGAACGAATTCTTCTTCGCTTTGCTCATTCTTACGAATCCGAGGCTCCAAACCCTGCCCGTGGGTATCGCCCTTTTTCCCGGAGAGTACACGATGCCGTGGGGAGAGATAGCGGCTGCCTCCACCATCGCGACGCTCCCCCTGATCCTTCTCACACTTCTCTTTCAACGCAGGATCGTGCGGGGATTGTCGGCCGGGGCCGTGAAGGGATAAAGTCAGGTCTTAAAAGAGAAGAGAGCCTATGCTGTTTGAAGTGGGGTTAGATTCAAGCCTTGCTGACGCTGCGCGATTTGTCCCCTCTCCCTTGACGGGTCAAGGGTGAGGGTGAGAGCCGGTAACCCCTCATCCTAGCCTTCTCCCGCAGGAGACTGTGTCGTAATTCCGTTCATGGTTCGACAGGCTCACCACGAACGGATGGTGACACTCCGAAATTCAAAGACTTAGCCGTTCGTCCTGAGGCTCTCGAAGGGCGGACGGCTAATTGCGACACA
>JBOHVJ010000282.1:0-2555 GCA_050735075.1 Binatia bacterium | reverse complement strand
GGCCTACCCGGCCCCCCCCGGCGCGGAGCCGAAGCAGGAGAAGGTCCCGCTCTACGAGATTCCGATCACGGACGAGAGCGGGTGCCATATCACGGACTTTGTGTTGGGTCAGGATATGGCGGCATGGGTCACGCAGGGGCCGATTGCGAAGCGGGAGCTGGAGAGGCTGGGAGAGTCGGATGCAGGAATTATCCTGTACCGTCGCCTGTTGCAGGAGCAGCTGGCGATCCTCGAAAAGGGTGGGGACCCCATGAATGTGTTTCGTGATCCTGAACAAAACACGATCCTGCGTATCCCCGTGGAGTGGGATCTGGTCGAGACGGCCCGAGCTCGACGGCTCAGCAGCGGGCAGGCGCCCTACAGCCGGCTGCAGGATGAGGTAGAGGAAGCGTGGAGCAGGGCGCCGGAAATCCCGGCGACATGAGGGATATCAGGAGGTGTGACCACAGCTCCGGGCTCAACGCCCGGAGCTTCCTGACGCATCCGTATATCATGGCTATGCAAGCCATGGCCATCGTTTAGCTCTACGCGGACGGTGGCGGCCGAGGTATTTCCGACGATGACATATTGAGGGCCTAATCCTGACGATCCTCCGGGAAGGTCCCCGTCGGCGCTTTCATCTCAATTCTCTCTCCCACGTGCACCGCCGCATTCTCACGCTCCTCAACTTTCCCGTGGACATTTATACGAGGCACTGTGCTTATTCTCACTAACCGCCTTAAAGATAAGCAAACTATGATTAATCAGGCACTTTGATTGCCCCTCCTACATGTGATAGACACATTCCGGTCAAAGAGTCTCATAGCGAACTGAAACCACTTGAGCCTGGCGGTTTGGAGAGATTACGGCCGAATCTTTATGGTCCCCTCATGGGTGCCCTCCCCAACTTGCCCTGTCGCCCGGCCCGCACCCAACCACTGGCGCTGTACCCTGCACTCTTCTATTGGCCCAATTTCCTCTCGCTATCGGGCAGGCAAATTGGGTAGGAGGGAGGGTCGCCCCTCCCATCCTCCCACACCACCGTACGTTCGGGTCACGAATACGGCAGTTCGATGGATGGAGTCAGGGTGATCCATCATCCCCACCGGAGCATTGCTTCCCAGCGTGCCAGCGGCGAGTTCATCCCAGATGCCAGGCGCAAAGCCCAGCACCTCGCCGGATGCCCTCTCACCGCTCCACCGCGGGCAACGACCCCTCTCCACCGTTCGGGCCTTCGGCTCCACGGACACCTGGACAGGGGACTTTCACCCCCGAGCATGACCGCATGCACGGCACACACGCCCGGCATGAGCCGCGCGCGGCTTGTGGCACGTCCGCTGGAATGCCTGGTTAGGTGGCAACCTGTCTTTTCACGGTGAAGGCTCTGGTTGATTCTCCGCACCAGCTCTGAAAACCGACCCGAGGATCAACAAGTTAACGACGAGGAGGTATTGATACGTCCAGCCAACAGGGTTGAATAAAAGTTGCGTGATAAGACTTAGAGCAGCTATCCCACAAAGAGCTGAGAGGCTATTGTTCATGTGGAAGGCTACTATGAGAAGCATGACTTGAAGAAATGCTTGAAGGAGGAGGAGCGACGATGCTGAAATAAGCTTGACAACATATGGTGTCAGATACATGCTCATTGGATAGACCTCTTCGTTTGCGATGATCCGCTTGTAGGTGCTAAAAGTATGTTCGTAGAAATCCAGAAAATTGACTCCAGTGACTATGAAAAAGACGGCGCTTCCAAGGATAATGGAGCCTAGCCCCGAATATATGGCAGGCTTCCAACCCTGCTTACGCATGACAAAAACAAGGAAAAATGGCCAAAACAGGCAGCCCCATTGATGGGTGGCAATCAACAGCCCCAAACCGATCGTGAATGCTGTGACTGCGCCGCGGTGCAGGGCGTACAAAGTTGCGAACAAGGCCACCCAGAACGGGATTTCATAAAGTTCATGACGATAGTGCCAGTACGGCAACAGGACAAACACTGAGAGAACGGCAAGCAATCCATGATTAGGCAAGGCCAGATTTCTCGAAGGAAAGGCAAACAGGCCGACAACCGTCCAGAACACAAATTCGTACCCGAGCGTAATCCAGCGGAGGTCAAAACCAACCGCTACTGCGGGAAGGTAGGCCAGGATAAGTCCTGGAAAGCGGACATTAAGGGTCTGGACGCCATTGTCGAGCAGGTAGTACTGATAAGGGTTATCCCACTGCAGAAGTTTTGTGCCGCTCTCATAAAGAATGGGCAACATGTCAGAGCGCTTCGCGGTAACTGGGAATAATTCAAGAGGGAGACCTTTGAGGACGAAAGCACTGAGAATGACTGCTGCGAAAAATCCCCTTTCGGAAAACCGTTTCTTCGTCAGGGCCCAAAGCCAGAATCCAAGAAGAGGAACGACACTTAACGTATATGGGCATAGCGAGGAGAACTCTTGAAGCCACGAAGTGTTGAGACTTCGGCGAGCGCTTACATGGGAGCGGGAGGCCATCGTGTAGTGTGCTGTTATCAGGCATCCTTCCCCGATGACCCACTGATCGCCTGATCTGGGTGCGAGCTGTACGGC
>JBOHVJ010000281.1:0-7137 GCA_050735075.1 Binatia bacterium | reverse complement strand
CCTCAGGACGAACGGCTAAGTCTTTGAATTTCGGAGTGTCACCATCCGTTCGTGGTGAGCCTGTCGAACCATGAACGGAATTGCGACACAGTCTCCAAGGAGAGAGGGAATCATTATCGTTTGGATTTTTTACCATCGGACTGCAATGGTGCCCAGTAAGCGATGTCGGTGATGCTGCCAGTGCGCTGGGACATTGGTTTCCAGACCGCTTTGACGCGCATTCCGACTCGCACCCGCTTCGGCGCTACTCTTCGAACAACGTGGAGAATGCCCATGCCAGGTGAGGCGCCATCAATTTCGATAACCGCCGGGATCTCTGGCTGCTTCAGGCGTCTTACATCCCAGCTTACATAGCAGAGGGAAAAAGTGTTGATCCTTCCGCTATTCTTTACATACACCCACTCGTCAGTGGGGCGGAAGCACAACTCGCAAAACATGCGCGGCGGGATCATCACCCGCTCGCAGCTCCGGCAGCGGCGAGCTATCAAGCGCCCTCGCTTTAGTTCTTCCAGGTAGCGGCCGATCGCTTCGCCTGTGTCCCAGACGTAGCGGAGCTTCGGGACATAGGATGTGGTGAAGACCTTACCCCGCTTCAAATCCGCCGCTTCAAGTGGTGTCCCGCGCACAACTTTTGGTTCAGCGTTCATATCATCGAATTGTTCAAGTCGTTCAAATCGTTCAAGCCGTTCAAGTCGTTACACAGAGAGTTTTATACCGCGATCTTATAAGGTCATGAACGGTCATATCGGTTCTTTTGTCCCCATGACAACTACGGTTCCCACCTGCATCAGATCGCCCCACGCCTGTGCCACTCCGCGCTCGGGTTTTCCCGGCACCTGGCGGGGACCGGCCTCGCCGCGCAACTGCCAGAATAGCTCACAGATCTTCATCGTCCCGGCGGCGGCGATTGGATTGCCTACTCCCAACAACCCTCCGGAAGGTGTGACGGGCAAATCGCCGTCGCGGTCGAAGACGCCGTCGGCTAGCAGCTTGGGCGCTTGACCTTTCGGCGCAAGTTGCAATCCTTCTAGGTGATGGAGTTCCTTGTAGGCGAACGGATCGTACGGCTCAGCGATGTTGATCTCTCTGCGGGGCTCGCGGATACCGGCCATGCGATAGGCCATCCAGGCCGCCTTCTCCACATACTCTGGGTAGAAGAGATCACGGTTGGTCCAGTAGGCTGTATCTAGACACCAACCTACACCTTGTACCCAGATCGGCTCTGAGGTCACGCGACGGGCTATGTCTTCAGCCGCCAGCACCACCGCGGCGGCGCCGTCGCTGGTCGGGCTCACCATCAGCCGATGCACGGGCCATGCCATAACTTCTGAGGCGAGTACCTCCTTCACGGTGAGATCGGCTCCGAGCTGGGCCGCAGGGTGGCCCAGGGCATTGCGCTTGTTCTTCACCGCCACCCGAGCGATCTCTTCAAGGGTAATCCCGTGCGTCTTCATATAGCGATTCTGCTCCAGGGCAAATATCCAGAGCAGATTCGGCTTCAGCGGCTGCTCGGTGATGTTGTCGAAGATGGTGAGAAAGGCCCCCTGAGGGTGAGGTTGGCAACCGGACATCTTTTCCTCGCAAACCACCAGCGCAGTGTCGAACAGGCCAGAGGCCACTTGAAACCAACCTTGGGCGACAGCATAGACACCAGTTCCACCACCTACATAACACCGTAGATAGGGTTTCTTCCAAGCACCACAGCCGTCCGAGAGGTACTCGCCCTTCATATGCAAGCCATCGAAGGCATCTGGGCCAGTGCCCAACACTACACAGTCGATCTCACCAATCTCCATCTCGACCGAGTCCAGCGCTGACTTCGCCGCCAGCCAGGCCAACTCCTTGGGTGTCTCCAGGGCCCGGCGCATGAATTTGGTCATGCCTGCCCCGACTATAGCTACCTTTCTAAAGCTCATTTTCCGGTTTCGTGTTTCTAGTTCTTGGATCGAGAATTTCTCAACGCGAAACTCGAGACTCCCAACTCAAACTTTTTAGTCCCCGCTCAGAATCGCGACAGCGCCGCTTGTGGTCGGAACCCCTCGCCAGGATTGCGCCAGCCCCACCTTGGCGTTTGGCACCTGGCGGGGACCAGCCTGATTGCGAAGTTGCAGCACGAGTTCCACGATCCGATAAAGACCAGCCGCTTCCAGGGTGTGGCCCATTCCCAGCGTGCCGCCCGAGACATTCACCGGGGTTTCTCCATCGCTTTTTGTCGCGCTCCGCTCGATCGCTTGCCCAGCCTCACCGGGTTGCGAGTAAAGTCCTAAGGCGATGAGGTGCTGCAGCTCCTTGTAAGCGTAGGTGTCGTCCACCTCAGATATATGTATCTCCCGGGCCGGATCGTGAATGCCAGCTTGGCGATAGGCTATCTCAGCGGCGACTCGGGCATACTCAGCCCGCACCCAGTCCCGCGATTCGAGAGTAGGACTGTCGTTGGCGAAACCCACGCCGCGAATCCAAACAGGCTTCGAGCTTGCGGCCCGCGTCTTGTTGTGGCGCGCAAGCACGACCACGACGCAGCCGTCTGCAGCCTTTGGCAGCTCGGCCTCCCGCAGGGGATAGAAGAGGTATGGAGAGGCCACGACATCGCTGTGAGTCATGCGCAGGGGATAAGCGGCTGCAGGATTGCGCAGCGCGTAGGCACGGTTCTTGGCGACCACACGCGCGCACTGCTCTTCGGTGACGCCGGTCTCATGAAGGAAGGCGTTCATCTCCAGTCCGGCCAGGGCGTGCGGGTGGAAACCCAATGGCCGGTTGGTGACGGGGTCTAAAGCATAGTCGAGAAGCCAGTTTGGAGTTGTGAGGTTCGAGGCCTTGCTGTGAGCCTCTACGACCACCACTTCCACTAACCCGGACTGGATCTGCATCACGGCATCGGCGATGCCGTGTAGGCCGTCCTGGGTCAGGGTATGCATCGGCTTCTTTACCGCGCCGAGCTGGTCGGGTGTGTACTCGTCAAAGATCGACAGGCCCTCATTGAGATCTTCCGCGCAGGTTACAAACGACCCGACCTCGTCGGCATCGATCCCGGCATCCAGGTAAGCCTTCTGTGCCGCCTCAAACATCATTTCCTTGTAGGATTGATGGGGTGTGGTGCGCTGAGCAGCCGTGAATCCGATTCCGATAATGGCTACGGGGCCGGGCATATCAGCTTGGCTAAAATGATGGGGGCGCCTTTGCCGCCTCTCTTGCCCTCAGCTCTCTCTTTAGGATCTTTCCCGCAGGATTCTTAGGCAATGCGTTGAGGAATTCGACATGGCGCGGCGCCTTATAGACCGCGATGCGGCTGCGGCAAAAATCGACTAGGTCCTGCTCCTTGATCGTTGCGCCTCCCCTTAAGACCACAAAGGCCTTAACCGCCTCGCCGGAAATCGGGTCCGGGATACCAACAACAGCAACCTCACTGAGCGCTGGGTGTTTTAGAAAAACCTCTTCGACCTCGCGCGGCCACACCTTGAACCCAGCCACGTTGATCATGTCCTTGGCCCGGTCTACAAGGTAAAAGTAACCTTCTTCATCCATCCTTCCAATATCTCCGGTGAAAAACCAACCATCCCTGATCGCCTGCGCTGTCTCCTCTGGCAGATGGTAATATCCCTTCATGACATTCGGGCCCTTGATAGCGATCTCTCCCACCTCACCGGGCAAGAGATCGTTGCCCTTCTCATCGACTATTTTCATCTCCACATTTTCAATCGGAGTGCCAACGCTCCCCTCACGATAGAAGAAATCATGGTTATAGGAGGCGAAGGGCGAGGTCTCTGTTAGGCCGTATCCCTCGTAGATGGTCTGGCCGAATCTTTCCCGCCACCTGCGTGCTACCTCCAGGGGCATCGGGGCAGCAGCCGTAAAATAGTATCTAACAGAGCTCAGATGCTTTTCTACGCTCGGCAGATTGAGGAGGTGCATGTAAACTGTAGGGACACCAAAAAACACGGAGACCCTGTTTTCCTTTACAGAACGCAGGATCTCATCCGGATGGAATCTCTCGTGCAGGACTAGCGTGGCCCCGGTGTTGACCGAGGCGTTCATGATGAAGTTTTGGCCAAAGCAGTGAAAGAGAGGCAGATAGCAAATTAGTCTATCTTCGGCCCGCATCCCAGTGTGGTGGTCTGTGGCATAGACATTTGAGATGAGATTTTTGTGCGTCAAAAGTACCCCTTTCGGTTTACCCGTTGTCCCCGAGGTGTAAAGAATCGCCGCCCCTTCGTCTCCCACTAAACTGGCGTTCGAAACAGGCGGTGGGAACCCGGAGAGTAGATCATGATAGGGAACCACCCCTGGACGATTCGGTTCGCCAACGCACACTATCCCTTCTAAGGTGGGGATGGTTTGCGGGATCTGATCAAGCATCTGCCCCGCCGTAATAATGATCTTTGCCCCGCTGTCGTTAAGAATGAATTCGACCTCATCTCGCTTGAGCATGACATTCAGCGAGACAGCAATGGCCCCAAGTCTTACGACAGCGTAATAGGATAAGACGAACTCTGGGATGTTGGGTAAAAAAATCCCGACCCGATCTCCTTTCTCTATATTGAAATGCGCCTGTAAGGCCGAGCTTATATGGGAGACCTGTCGGTATAAGTCTAGGTAGGATGTCCTAACCCCTTTGAATAGAAGGGCCTCCTTGTCTGGAAAATAAGTTTTGGCTCGCTCTAAAGAATCAAAAATATTCATATCGACTAGACCTCCGGAAGCGGAATGAGCCTCCTCTTGATAAGCCCCTTAACCCTAGCAACATCACCGTCCAAAGAGCGATCCTGATCGAGAAACGCGACCGTTTCTCTAACGGACTCATAAACCTTCCGGCTCCCCTCACCAAGAGAGGCGCTACCCCCTCTCAGGTCAATTGCCTGGCATAGGGTAATGAGCAAAATAGCCGTGGCATCATGAAGCATCTCCGTCATATCCATAGCGGTGAGGGCTGAGTGGACCCCAAGACTAACCATGTCTTGGTTGTATTGCTCCGTCGGAAGGGAGTGAATCATGCTGGGGTTGGCCAGATGGCGTAGAGCGCATATGAGACTTGTCAAACTGAGCTGCATGCCCTTAAAACCCGTGAAGAGCCCAGGATTTGAAACCAAGTTAGGGGGGAGGCCATTATTAAATCGATCGTCAACAATCATGGCCATGAGGGCATGAAGCCAGTTTCCCATGGTAGCCAAATCGATTTTCCAACTGTCGAGGGCGCGCGCAATATGGCCCCCATAGAAATTTCCCGTGTGGTAGATGCGGCCTTCGTGAGGGTCCACGAGAGGGTTGTCGTTAACCGAATTGATCTCCCTCTCGAAGGTGGCTTGATGCTCCTGGAGGCCATCGATAACCGGTCCTAGCCCCTGAGGGACGCAGCGGAGAGAGTAAGGACTCTGAATAGCCTCACCAGAGCGAGCAATTCCTTGATGCCCCTGTCGTTTCTTGCCTATACCTGCGCGAATCTCATCCAGGTTACGAACATATCGGCTCCCTTGAAGCAGCTTGCGGCAAAGGGCAGCAGCCTTAATCTGGCCGGGATGATTCTTTACTTTCTGGATGGTCTCACGGAATGGATCATCGGTGCTGTGAAGAACCTCCAAAGCTAGACTCGAGCAAGCTAGCGCCACCGGTGCCAGGTAGGCGCCATCGTGAATGACCAACGAGCCGATGCCGGTCATGACAGTGGTCCCATTGATCAGGGCAAGTCCTTCTTTCGCTTCTAGCCCTATGGGTTTTAACTGGGCCTGCCGGAGGGCATCGCTGGCCGCCATCCTCTGACCTCTGTAGAAAACTTCTCCTTGACCCAATAAGGTACGTCCGATGTACGCGGATGGTATGAGATCGCCGCTAGCCCCCACAGAACCATAGCGGGGTACGAGAGGAGTCATACCGTGATTCAGTAAGTCTAGAAGTCTCTCAATAACGATCGGCCGAACACCCGAGTATCCTTTGGCCAGCGCGTTTGCCCTAAGGAGGATGGAAGCACGAATGGCATCCTCGGGCAGCAAGGGACCGGTGCCACAGACCAAGAATTCAAAGATGTTCTCTTGATGGCGCTTGACTTCCTTTGAGGGTATCAGGAAGCGGACGTTGCCGCCAAAGCCTGTGTTGACCCCGTAAATAATCTCCCCGTGTTCGAGTTTTTCTTCTAAGAGCTTGCGCGAAGCGGAGATCCTTTGCCTTACCTCAGGGTCTTGGCTGAGCTCGACCTCCACCCTTTCTCGTGCGGCAGCGGCAACTTGCTCAATGGTAAGGTGATCTCCAGAAATTCTTATTTTGGTGGGAGCAGCCCTCATAAAATATAATTTTAACACCGATTCAAAAAGAAAGGTAGAATTTTTTAAAATTCCAGCCTTGGGACTATCTTTCCGAGCCGATGCAATACAGTTTATTCTCTCATTGCCCCCTCAGGGAGTTTCGTGTTACTTTTTATTCATGAAAGGCGGCAGTGAGAAAGAGGTCGTTATCCTCTCTGGGGCCCGCAGCCCCTTCGGCAAATTCGGAGGCTCCCTAAAGGACTTCACGGCTACGGACCTTGGCGTCTTGGCCGCGCGAGCCGCCATGGAAAGGGCACGTATCTCTCCAGAGCAGATTGACCAAGTCGTTTTTGGGAATGCCCAGCAGACTAGTTCCGATGCCGTTTATCTAGCGCGCCACATAAGCCTTAGAGCCGGAATCCCGGTATCCGTTCCGGCCCTGGCGGTCAATCGGCTGTGCGGCTCAGGATTCCAGTCCATAATAACCGGAGCCCAAATGCTTCGCCTTGGAGAGGCCGATTTTGTCTTGGCAGGTGGGACTGAAAGTATGAGCCAGGCGCCTCATGTTATACGAGGCGCCCGTTGGGGGATGCCTCTAGGGCAGGGGAGGCTTGAAGATTCACTCTGGAGCGCCCTTACGGATACTCACTGTGGCTTCTCAATGGCTCTTACTGCCGAGAATCTCGCGACCCACTACGGGATTACGAGGGAGCAGGCCGATGAGTTCGCCTATCAAAGCCAGTTAAGAACTAAGGCAGCCCAGGAGTCTGGACGTCTTAGCGACGAAGTCGTTCCAATCAGCGGTGTCCTGGATCGAGACGAGCATCCTCGACCCGACACTACGAGGGAAGCCCTGGCAGCCCTGAAGCCTGTTTTCAAAAAGGATGGTATCGTCACTGCGGGAAAC
>JBOHVJ010000280.1:0-5146 GCA_050735075.1 Binatia bacterium | reverse complement strand
CAAGCCTATCTGGAACGATTAGCACCTCAAGCGCTCCGTTCCGCACAAACTATCACCACCCTCTGCGGATTTAACCCCCGCGCAGTTCGAAGAGAGGATAGCCTACACCTTATCCAACCTGTGAACGGAGGCTCTGGACAAAATATCTCTTCTGTGTTTAGATCCGGCTTTACTATTGCCCCCGCAACCGTTTTTGCGCGGGCCCCGAGCTGTGTGATGCGCAGTGAGTGGTACGCCACCGGAGAGCGAAGGGCGATAATAGAAAGGGGAAGAGTATGGCAGATATAACTAAATTAGCAGGGGGCCAACTCTCTGACATAGGAGCCTACCTTGGTCCCGGCACCAAAGCCAATGGCAAGCTGCTTTTCGAAGGGACCACTACCGTAGAGGGGGAGATCGATGGCGAGATCTCGGTCCACGGCAACATGATCGTCGGCGAGCATGCAGCCATCAAAGGAAAAATCGTCGCCACGTCTGTCCTCATCCGAGGAAAGGTCATGGCTGACGTCGAGGCGGATAAAAAAATAGAGATCCAGCCGCCAGGGGTGGTTCTCGGCAACGTAACCACCCAGACTCTGGTCATCGGCGACGGCGCGATCCTCGAGGGCCATTGTTCGATGAAAAGGGAAAAAGAAGGGAAAGTCCGTCCTCTGATCCGCCAAGAAGCTATGGGAGGGAGAGCCGAAGAGGATCGATCTGGGCCACTCATCTCTTCGCAAACAAAGAAACCAACCTCCGCTCCTTAACCGCGACCAGGCCGCGAGAAGTGATCCTGAGGGAGGGAAGTGTCACAAAAGTAAGAAAGCACAGGACGTAAATGGGCTTCATGAAAGGTGAGCCCCTTTCTCGAAGACAACGGTGAATTCGGCTAAGTCCCTCTCCTACCTCCTGCCACGGTCTAAGCGAAAAGATACCGCCCACAGGAAAGTCGATCTGCTCGAGAACTTCTCCGCGATCCACCACAACCATCCCACCTCCTGCGTCGATGAGGACATTGGCGCAAAAGGCCATGTCCTCGTTGTTGCTGCCGGCAACTATAAGGGTATTTTCATCGAGGTTCGCCGTGGTTCCCACGGCCCCTACCCTCGCCCCAAAACCTTTGAGAAAGCCTAGAGCTATACTGCCATTATCCCGATGGCGATCAAAGACCGCTACCTTTAATAGGTCCTGACTCGGGTCCGCCTCCAGGTAACCCTCTTGGGGGTAAGCCGGCAAAATCGTTTCAGCCGTTATGTTGAGATTGAGAAGCTCCATCACGCGGATCCTGGCCGGTGACAAGCACGGGACCCGGAAAGAATCCGGGGAAACTGGTGGGTTCAACCGAAGACATTTGATGGTATCGTCAGGCAAAGAGATGGGATGACTCCTTACTAGAGATTTACCTTGTTGCGCAACAACCTCACCACCTATCAACGTGCTGTGAACCCGGACCTCTTCCAAATCTTCTAGTAAGGTAAGATCCGCATATCTCCCCGGGGCGATCCCCCCTATCTCCTGCTCCAGGCCCGAATAAGTAGCCGGATTAAGAGTCACCGCTTGGATAGCCTGGACAGGAGAAAGACCGAGACTAAGTGCGCGCCGAACAACAAAATCGATGTGTCCATCCGCCGCTACATCGTCAGGGGCCATTCCATCAGTCACCAGAATAAGACGCTGCGTGCTTAAGCCTCGGCCGATGAGCGGCTTGAGGGTTGCCTCCAGATCGCGGCGAAAAGAGCCTTCGCGGAGCATCAACCAATAACCTGATCGCAGCCGCTCCAGAGCATCCTGCTCGCGAATCGGCTCATGGCAGGAGGAGATGCCGGCCGCGGCAATGGCGCAAAGCTTCTGGTCCTTAGCCCCAGCGGTGTGACCATGGATGATCTTTCCCGCGCTCAAGGCCATCTCGATCCGTTCCAGCAGCTCTTGATCTCCCTGGATAAGGCGGAGCCAAGAGACTACCTCACCCAGTCCTAATACGCGGTGGTCACTCAAACCCTCGGCAACTTCCGATTGGGATAAAGAGGCGGTATTGCATAGAAGCGGGTCTTGAGGAGCGGCCATAGAAATCATGGTGAAGACACGCGCTGGATGGGCCTCCACCTCATCGAGAAAAAGCTTGACGCCTCTAAAGCCGAAGACTGTTGCCAGCTCATCGCATGAGGCTATCAGCGACGTCGTTCCGTGCGAGAGATAGGCCTGGAGATACTCATAGGGACGACAAAAATGGCCTATGTGGGTGTGGGCATCGATAAAGCCCGGGGAGATAATGAGCCCATGGGCATCCAAATTCTTAGTGGAAGGCCCCCGGGTATGGGCTGCGCTCGGCCCCACATAACATATTCTCCCGTCCAGAACAGCAATCTCCACGCCTTCCAGTATCTCACCAGAATAGACATTGATGAGCTTTCCACCTGTTATGATGAGATCTGCCTTGATCTCCCCCATCGCTCCACGGATAAGTCTCTCGATCTCTTGTTTAGAGCGTGTCATGTCCTAACCATAACCCATCTTCCTAGCCTTTGCCAAAAGGAAGAGGCCGAAGGCACGATACGTAAAGCTGACCGAGACCGACGACGACTGACCGGTCTCCTGTCTTCGGTCTCCCGTCGTTCTGCTGCTCTACCTTCTCCAGGAGATTGACAACCCTATAGCAAGCGCTTATCTTGAAAAATACGAAAGGATCAGTTTGCTATGATTATCGATTGTCATGCCCACCTAGCCCCCAAAAGCTGGTTCCATCCGAAATCCCCACAGAGCATTTTCAACATCGAGGGACTATTAGAAGAGCAACGGAGGGCAGGAGTCGATATTACGGTCTTTGGCAACAACTGGATACGTACACCTTCGGGGTCAAATCCCCTACAGGTCGTCAAGGAGTTTAACGAGTTTGCGGCCGACGTGACAGCTAAATATTCCAAGCATCTTCTCGGCCTCGCCTCGTCGATCCCCTTTGGCGACGACCAGGTTCTCAAGGAAACCGAGCGCGCCGTCCGCGATTATGGGCTCAAGGGAATCATGGTCAACTCCAGTGTAAACGGAGAGTACCTCGATTCTACCCGCGCCCTACCCTTTTTCGAGTTAGTAACGGATCTCGATGTGCCCCTATTCATCCATCCGCCACGAATCACTATTGGCGCGGAGAAGATGGAGATCTTCCGTCTTCCCGAGATGGTAGGAAGACCTTTCGATACCACACTCTCTCTTACCCGCTTTATTTTGATGGGCGGTCTAGAGAGATTTCCCAAGCTAAAAATGGTCTGCGCCCATGTGGGAGGCGCTCTGCCGATGCTTCCAGGCAGGCTCGGCTTCGGTTATGAACTGAGACATGACATGAGCTTCGGCCCTTGGGAGCCAGATCTACTGACCCGTCCGCCAGCCACCTACATTCAACAGCTCTATTTTGACACCGTCTGCCTTCATCCTCCGGCAGTCCTTTGCGCCGTGCAGACCGTAGGTGTCGATCATGTCCTCTTTGGCAGCGATTCCCCGCCGGTCCCTATCCCGCTGAAGAGATCGGTGGACACTGTGCGCGCCGTCTCGATCTCGCCAGTAGACCAAGAGAAGGTATTGGGAGGCAATGCGGCAAGGTTATTGGGGTTATCCTGATTTGTCGCGCGTCCATCCCGTGTTCCCGAAGAGGCCCTCCAGCTCTTCTTTGACGTGAAGGGCCAACGCTTCCTCCCGATCCATTGGGGAACTTTCACTCGTGGTGAGAGAGAGCCCGGGTGAAGTTGACAAGAGAAGCTGTTAAGGGGTACCTTCATTTCAATAGTTTTCGGGAATCAAGCATTAAGGAGGCACAATGCCGAAGGGGCATCACGACATAGGAGGCATGCCGGCGGGTCCGGTGGATCGGTCCGAGCATCAGCTTTCGGATTGGGAGATCCTTGCGGATGCGGTCAACCAGGCGCTTGGCGCGAAGGGCATCAGGCGAACGGACGAGTTGCGGCGCGCGCGTGAGGAGATGGATGCCGGGGTGTACAAGTCTCTGAGCTACTATGAGCGTTGGATTGCCAGCACGGAGACGATACTGATCGAGAAGAAGATTCTAACCCGTGAGGAAATCGACCGGAAGCTAGCGGAGTTCGAAAAACGGTGGGGTAATCCATGAGCGCAGCCATTAGAAGATTTAAGCCTGGTGACCGCGTTCGCGTCCGAGCGGACGACCGGCCCGGCCACATCCGTACCCCCTTTTATATCAGAGGTAAGATCGGCCGGGTGGAGAAGGTACACGGCGAGTTTCTCAATCCGGAATTGCTCGCCTACGGTCGCGACGGCCTGCCGAAACGGCCGCTCTATCTCGTTGCGTTTAACCAGACTGCGGTCTGGAGTCAGTATAACGCTTCATCAAAGGACAGGCTTTACGTAGACATCTACGAGCACTGGCTGGAGCCGGCTTAACAGGAGGATAAATCCATGAGTAGTGATCATTCCATCGAGCATGGGGCAACAGCAGGACACGAGCACCCACATCCAAGACACGAGCTCAGCAATCACGCCAAGCGCGTTTACGCGATTCGGGAGCTTTTGCTCGAAAAGGGAGTGCTCACGCAGGAAGACATCCAGCGCCAAATCGATTACATGGAAAGGCGGTCACCGGCTAATGGGGCCAGGTTGGTGGCCCGGGCCTGGGTCGATGCGGGTTTCAAGGCCCGTCTCATCGCTGATCCCAGGGCAGCTTGCGCGGAGATGGGCATCGACGCCACCAGCATCAATGAGTTCGTGGTGCTCGAGAACACCAAGAAGGTCCGGCATATGGTAGTCTGCACTCTCTGTTCTTGTTACCCCAGGCCTATCCTGGGCCGGCCACCGGATTGGTACAAGAGCTTCAATTACCGCTCGCGTGCGGTGAACGACCCCCGTGGTGTTATGCGTGAGTTCGGACTCGAGCTTGGCGATGACGTGGAGATACGAGTGTTTGACAGCACCGCTGATATCCGCTACCTCGTTTTGCCGCTCCGTCCGCCAGGTACCGAAGGAATGAGCGAGGGGGAGTTAACAAAGCTCGTCACGCGGGACAGCATGATCGGAGTGGTGGATCCACTTCCGGCAGGCCCAGAATCCAGGATCTAGGCCGCTGGCGGTCTATGGGCTAATCTCTACAACCTCTAGGGGTACTAAGAGCACTTACTCTCCCTCCAAATCGACTGAGATTGCACTCTAT
>JBOHVJ010000279.1:0-12349 GCA_050735075.1 Binatia bacterium | reverse complement strand
CTATACGGCTCGTCCCGGGATCGTGATTGGCAAGAAGGGCGCCGAGATCGAAAAGATAAAGCAAGACATAGGCCGTCTCGCTGATCGGGAGACTTATCTCAACATCCATGAGGTGCGCCGCCCCGATCTGGACGCACAGCTCGTGGCCGAGAATGTGGCCTTGCAATTGGAGCGACGGGTAGCGTTCCGCCGGGCCATGAAAGAAAGCGTCTCGCGCGCGATGCGTATGGGGGCTCAAGGGGTTAAGATTCAATGTGCCGGGAGATTGGGAGGAAACGAGATTGCGCGAACCGAGTGGTATCGAGAGGGTCGGGTCCCTTTGCATACATTGCGGGCCGATATTAGCTATGGTTTTGCTGAGTCCCGGACGACTTATGGTGTTATTGGGGTGAAGGCGTGGATCTTCCGAGGCGAGGTCTTAACCGAAGAAGAAGAGCAACAAAAGGCAGCGTTGGGAGGGTAGGGTGCGGTCAGCAATTAGCACTCAGCCCAAACTTAAAGCTGATCGCTGACGGCTGAGTGCTTAACCTTAATTATGTTAGAGCCGAAGAAGGTAAAATATCGAAAGCAACAAAAAGGGAGAAGGGCCGGGATGGCCTTTAGGGGCTCTATGCTGGCTTTCGGGGACTATGGTCTTAAGGCAGTCGGGCGCGGTTGGATGACCGCCCGTGAGATTGAGGCCGCCCGGATTGCTCTGACCCGTTACCTAAAGCGCGGAGGGAAGGTTTGGATACGT
Source organism: Binatia bacterium (assembly GCA_050735075.1). GTDB lineage: Bacteria > Desulfobacterota > Binatia > UBA9968 > UBA9968 > JAHFAO01. Next base: position 11,613 of record JBOHVJ010000279.1, on the reverse strand, counting down.
ATTTTCCCAGATAAGCCGCTAACCAAGAAGCCGGCAGAAACCCGTATGGGAAAGGGAAAGGGTTCCCCGGAAGTATGGGTGGCAGTCATAAAGCCGGGAAGGATTCTCTTTGAAATGGAAGGCGTGCAGGGGGACTTGGCTCGAGAGGCGTTTCGCTTAGCCTCTCATAAGCTTTCCATCCCTACCCTGTTTGTAGAGAGGAGAGGGATGGCTCATGGAGGCTAAGGAGATGCGGGAGATGAGTACTGATGAGCTTGGGCGAAAGCGTGGGGAGCTCAAGGAAGAGATTTTTCATTTGAAGCTCAAGAGCGCCACAAAACGGCTAGAAAACCCCATGAAGTTAAAGCAGACCAAGCGGGATTTGGCTCGGTTGGAGACTATTTTGAGGGAGAGAGCGCTGCAAGGTGGGGAGAAATAACCGTGAGCCAAGGAGGGGGCAGAAAGGAACGTAAGGGAGTGGTGACGAGTAATCGGATGGAGAAGACTGTTGTGGTTTCCGTGGAGAGGATGGTCATGCATCCCAAATATAGGAAACGCCTCAAGCGCCAGACCAAGGTAAAGGTCCACGATGAGAAGAACGAGTGTCAGATTGGCGACCGGGTGCTGATCATAGAGTGTCGGCCCTTGAGTCGGGAAAAGCGCTGGCGTGTGGCTGAGGTCTTGAAGCGGGCCGTTCAGACGGACATAGAGACAGAGGCGGAAAAGAGAGAGGCGCTTCAATGATTCAGATGAGAACGGTGTTGGATGTGGCTGACAACTCAGGTGCACGGAAGGTTCAGTGCATTAAGGTCCTTGGTGGGAGTAAGCGGAAGTACGCTTCTATTGGAGATGTGATTGTGGTGTCAATCAAAGAGGCCATCCCCAACGCCAAGGTGAAGAAGGGCGATGTGATGAAGGCCGTGGTGGTACGAACCGCAAAAGAGATGGGTCGTTCGGACGGGACTTACATCAGGTTTGATAACAACTCTGCGGTGCTCATCGATAACCAGAGGGAGCCCATTGGGACCCGCATCTTCGGACCCGTTGCGCGTGAGCTAAGAGGAAAGAAATTTATGAAGATTATCTCTCTCGCCCCAGAGGTGCTCTAGAATTTTAGCTTTTGGATTGCCGATTTTGGATTGAATCTAAAATCAAGAATCTAAAATCGCAAATCGGAATATGAACATTCGCAAGAACGACAGCGTGATGGTCATTGCCGGTAAGGAGCGGGGAAAGACCGGCAAGGTCCTTAGGATCGTGCCGGAGAAGGGCGTTGCCATTATCGAACGGGTCAATCTGGTGAAGCGACACACACGAGCGCGGGGAGCGCAACAGCCAGGCGGGATCTTGGAGAAAGAGGCCCCCATTCAAGCCTCCAATCTCATGGTCATGTGTGACAAATGCAATGCCCCGGTTCGAGTTGGGAGGAAAGTTTTACCTGACGGAGGAAAAGTGCGTGTCTGTCGGCGCTGTGGAGACCCTTTAGAATAAGTTTTGAAGCTAAAGCTATGGTGACGCGACTTAAGAAGAAATACCAAGAAGAAGTGGGCGCGGCCATGATGCGGGAGTTTGGTTATACAAACCCCTTTCAGGTGCCGCGCCTGGAGAAGATTACCCTAAACATCGGTCTCGGCGAAGCGATTCAAAATATCAAGGTCCTGGATGCGGCAGTGGCCGAACTCATGGCTATCACTGGACAGAAACCAGTGATCACACGGGCCAAAAAGGCCATTGCCAATTTTAAATTGCGTGAGGGACTCCCGATCGGATGCATGGTGACGCTCAGGCGGGAGCGTATGTATGAGTTTTTAGACCGGTTGATCCATGTGGCCTTGCCTCGGGTGAGAGATTTTAAGGGGGTTTCAGACCGCTCTTTTGATCGTCGAGGCAATTACTCGCTAGGGCTCCGGGAGCAGATCATTTTTCCTGAGATCCAAGTCGATAAGGTTGAGAAAGCACGGGGACTCAGCGTATCGATCGTAACTACAGCCAGAACAGACCAAGAGGGGAAGGCATTGCTCAAATATTTGGGTATGCCATTTGCCATTAAAGATTAGGGAAAGTCCGTTGGCCAAGAAGTGTCTTCGTATTAAGGCGGAAAGGCCGAATAAGTTCAAGGTTCGGCAGTATAATCGCTGCCCCGTTTGCGGCCGCGCGAGGGCTTTTTACCGCCGCTTTAGGATGTGTCGGATTTGTCTTAGAGATTTTGCTCGCAAGGGACAGATCCCAGGCTTGATCAAAGCGAGCTGGTAACCGTTCGGGAGGGCAAGATGGGAATGACGGACCCCGTTGCGGACATGCTGACTCGAATTCGCAATGCCTCCCGTGCGCGACATGAAAGCTTGGAAGTTCCGTGGTCGCGCATTAAGGAGGGCATCACGCGTGTGTTAGTAGAGGAAGGCTATTTGCAAGAAGCTAGGAAGGTCAAGACAAAAAAGGGGGGAGGGGAGCAATTACACATCCAGTTGAAGTTTGATAAAGAAAACAATCCGATCATTTCGGGCCTGAGACGGGTGAGTCGGCCCAGTCTCAGGATCTATAAGGGCGCTAAGAAGATTCCTCCCATCCGTAAGGGGTTGGGGATCAATATTCTTTCAACTCCCAAAGGGATACTCGTGGATCGGGAGGCACAGAAGGCCAAGGTGGGGGGAGAGCTGCTTTGCTCGGTTTGGTAGACTAAAGGCGAGGTGCGGCATGTCGCGTATTGGCAGACTTCCGATATCGATTCCTGAAGGGGTCAAGGTCGCTTTACAGGATAGCACGGTCCGTGTAGAAGGGCCCAAGGGAAAACTCAGCGTGGAGATCCCCTTGAATCTCAGCGTCAAGCAGGAAGGCGGTCAACTCAAGATTGGCCGGGAAGCCGAAGGAAGAGAGATTAAGGCGCTCCATGGACTCACGCGGAAGCTCATTGCCAACATGGTTGAGGGAGTTAGCCGGGGTTTCAGTCGGGTTCTTGAGATCAACGGAGTCGGTTATCGAGCAGAGGTCAAGGGGGCAGAGCTACATTTGATTTTAGGTTATTCTCACCCTGTAATCTTTCCTTTACCGCCCGGGGTGACGGCAACGGTGGAACGACAAACACTTGTTACCCTTCAAGGTGCTGACAAGCAGCTCTTGGGTAAAACCGCGGCTATGCTCCGGGGTCTTAGGCCTCCCGAACCCTACAAGGGTAAAGGGGTCAAATATCGGGAAGAGGTCATCCACCGTAAGGCCGGAAAGGCAGTGGGCGCAGCCGGGTCCACATAGGCATCAAAGGCAAATCGATGTTAGGCAATCAGAGAGAGATTGGACGCGAACGACGACAGGAGAGGGTCCGCAAAACGGTTTGGGGAACAGATGTGCGGCCACGTGTTTGCGTCTATCGAAGTCTCAAGCATATTTATGCTCAGGTCATCTCTGATGAGAGGGGGATAACCCTGGCATCAGTCTCTACCCTTTCAAAAGAGGTTAGGGAGAGGCTGAAAAAAACCAAGAGGCTGGAGGCGGCGAGACAGGTCGGAGTCATGTTAGCGCAGGTGTGCAAGGAGAAGCACATTTCCAACGTGATTTTTGATCGCAATGGTTTCCTCTTTCATGGGCGGGTGAAGGCCTTGGCTGAAGCCGCGCGCGAAGGTGGTCTCATTTTTTAGTGATGAGGAATTGCGTTTCGAGTTTCGATCAAAACTCGCAACTCGAAACTTTGATCAAGCATGGAACGGATCGATCCACAGGGTTTGGAACTAAAAGAGAGGGTTGTCCATATCAGCCGAGTAGCTAAGGTGGTGAAGGGGGGCCGCCGATTCAGCTTTAATGCCCTGGTTGTTGTGGGCGATGGGAAATCCACAGTGGGGTATGGACTGGGGAAGGCCAATGAGGTGCCGGAGGCCATTCGGAAAGGATTGGAACAAGCCAAGAAAGGGCTCATCAGGGTCCCTATCATTGCCGGGACCATACCCTTCGAAGTCACCGGCCGATTTGGCGCCGGCTATGTGATGCTCAAACCTGCGGCGGAAGGAACTGGCGTGATCGCAGGTGGAGGGATCCGGGCGGTGGTGGAGGCAGTAGGCATCCATGATGTTCTCACAAAGTGCCTTGGCTCCAATAACCCGCACAACATGGTTAAGGCTACCTTTGAGGCCTTGAAAGATCTTAAATTTCCAGAGGAGATTGCCGGGCGGAGAGGAAAGGCCTTGGCAGAGATTCGCTGACTATGAATCTGAGTGATTTAAAACCTGCCCCAGGCTCCAAGAAAAAAAGGAAGCGCGTGGGTCGGGGAGATGGTTCAGGACATGGAAAGACCTCCTGCCGGGGCCATAAAGGACAGGGGGCGCGTGCTGGCGGAGGAACTCGCCCTGGTTTTGAAGGGGGCCAAATGCCGCTTACACGGCGCGTCCCAAAGCGCGGCTTTCATAACCCGTTTAAAGCCAGCCTCGCTGTAGTCAACCTAGGGCAATTGGAGGTCTTTGCTTCTGGGAGCGAGGTTACGCCTGAGCTACTGAGGGAACGTAGGTTGGTCCGTGGAAAAGTGGAGCGAATTAAAATCCTGGGCGACGGATCATTGAGTAAACCGCTGACTGTAAGGGCGCATGGCTTTTCATCGAAGGCGAAGCAAAAGATCGAGGCCTTAGGCGGAAAGGCGGAGTTGGTAGTCTCCCATGCTTGAAGGTTTTCAAAACGCGGGCAAGATCCCCGAGCTGAGGCGCCGGCTTCTTTTCACTTTGGCCATGCTGGCTGTCTATCGTATTGGGGTAGCGATCCCAACCCCTGGGATTGACCGGAAGGCCCTGGCCGATTTCTTTGCTCAGGTTAAGGACACCATCTTTGGTCTGTTCAACCTTTTTTCCGGCGGGGCGTTAGAGCAGTTCTCAGTCTTTTCTCTGGGCATTATGCCTTATATTAGCGCCTCGATCATTTTGCAGCTTCTGACAGTGGTCTTTCCTTATTTGGAGCGACTTTCCAAGGAAGGCGAGGTGGGGCGAAGAAAAATCACCCAGTATACCCGCTATGGCACAGTTGTCCTTTCCATCATTCAGGGCTTGCTACTGAGTTTTGGACTGGAAGGGACCCGGGGGCCTGGAGGTGCGGCCATTGTGCTGGAGCCTGGTTGGAATTTTCGTTTGATGACAGTCATTACATTGACTTCAGGGACAGCCTTCATCATGTGGTTGGGGGAGCAGATCACAGAGCGGGGAATCGGCAACGGAATTTCTCTAATCATTTTTGCCGGGATCGTCTCCCGGCTGCCGTCAGCGATTATGGCCACGTATGACTTTGTTACGGAGGGGGAGTTGGGGGTGTTAGTGGTTCTTTTGATACTGGTAGTAATGGTGGTTGTAGTGGGTGTCATTATTTTCATGGAGCGGGGGCAGAGGAGGATTCCGGTGCAGTATGCCAAGAGGGTGGTCGGGCGCAAGATGTATGGGGGGCAGAGTTCTCACCTGCCTCTCAAGATCAACACCTCGGGAGTGATTCCGCCCATCTTCGCCTCGTCAATTCTGATCTTTCCTGCGACCGTGGCTCAGTTTCTGCAACACCCGTGGGCGCAGGCGGCAGCGGGATATCTAGCTCCTGGACGGTGGTTGCATGATATCTTTTATGTGGGTTTCATCATCTTTTTCTGTTACTTTTACACTGCGGTGGTCTTTAACCCCACGGACGTGGCGGAGAACATGAAGAAATTTGGCGGCTATATACCCGGGATACGACCTGGTCAGAAGACGGCTGAGTTTATTGATCGTGTGCTGGCTAGGGTCACGTTGGGCGGGGCCATTTACCTTTCGGCCGTAGCCCTTTTGCCGACCATTCTGATCAGCCAATTTAACGTGCCTTTCTTCTTCGGCGGGACTTCACTTCTGATTGTTGTGGGTGTAGGTTTGGACACTGTGTCCCAAATTGAGACGCATATGATTACGCGCAATTATGAGGGATTCATGAAGCGAGGTCGATTGCGGGGTAGAAGGGGTTAGGGATTGGCCGGTGAGGGTTTTGTGCGCGTGGTCTTTTTGGGCCCTCCTGGGGCAGGCAAAGGGACACAAGCGAAGTTTCTCGAAGAGAGATATAAGGCCTGTCAGGTGTCCACCGGCGAGATCCTTAGGAAGGCAGTGCGGGAGCAGACCCCTTTGGGTAGAAAGGCAGCCAGGCACATCGACAAGGGCAAGCTAGTCCCTGATGACCTCATGGTGGAACTTGTGGCGGAGCGGTTGCGCGAAGAGGATTGCAAGAAGGGTTTTGTCCTCGATGGGTTTCCCAGGACTAAAGCTCAGGCTGACCGCCTAGAGGTCATACTTAGAAATGTGGGTTCCAGAATAGACTGTGTTTTCTACATTGTAGTACCTCGCGGCATCATCATTCAAAGACTGGCAGGACGTCGGACCTGTAAGAGGTGCGGGACTCTGTATCATGTACTTTTTAACCCTTCAAGACAGGATGGGGTTTGTGACCGCTGTGGCGGGGAACTTTATCAGCGAGACGATGATCGGGAAGAAACGATTGCTGCAAGACTGAATGTCTATGAGACTCAGACCGCTCCGTTAACGGACTACTATCGCAAGCAGGGTCTTCTAAGAGAGATCGACGGAGTAGGGAGCGTAGAAGGGATCCGTGGCCGCCTCTTTCAAGCATTACAGGAAATTGAGGCATGATCTTTCTCAAATCAGCCAGGGAGATCGAGACCCTGAGGCATGCGAACTTGATCGTGGCTGAGATCCTGCAAGAGTTAAGACAAAAGGTGGCTCCCGGTGTAACAACGCTGGAATTGGACGCCCTGGCCGACGAGTTGACCTATAAGAACAACGCACGACCAGCATTTAAGGGATATGTGATGGCAGGCAGGGTCTATCCGTGCACTCTTTGCACTTCGATCAATGAAGAGATTGTCCATGGGATCCCTTCGGACCGGCAGCTTCGAGACGGGGACATAGTAGGGCTTGACTTCGGCGTCATCTATGACGGTTTCTACGGAGATTCTGCTATTACGGTGGGGGTGGGGAAGGTGGGTGAAGGAGCGCAACATTTGATGCAGGTTACGGAGGAGGCACTGTATAAGGGGATCGAGCAGCTTCAAGAGGGGAAAAGATTGGGGGATCTTGCTTCGGTTATTCAGACGACTGTGGAGAGCGCAGGATTCTCAGTCGTCCGGGCCTTTGTAGGCCACGGGATAGGCAAGAAGCTCCATGAAGAACCTCCGGTCCCTAACTATGGTGAACCTGATCGAGGACTTCGCCTCAAGGAAGGTATGGTTTTAGCCATCGAACCAATGGTCAATGCAGGGGGATACGAGGTCGAGATTAAGGAGGATGGATGGACAGCAGTAACGAAAGATGGCAGCCTGGCAGCCCATTTTGAGCACTCGGTGGCGATTACTAAAAAAGGGCCGTATATTTTGAGCAAGTTGTAGGGTGGGGGAAGAAGGCGATGGAGTGATGGGACAATACCGCAGTACTCCGACACTCCAAGTTTTCATCTGAAGCTCGCATTTCTTTTATGCCCAAAGAAGATGCCATTGAGGTAACGGGGACGGTGTTGGAGACGCTCCCCAACGCCATGTTCCGGGTAGAGTTGGCAAACGGCCATAAGGTGCTGGCTCATATATCAGGAAAGATGCGAATGCACTATATCAAGATCCTCCCGGGGGATAAGGTCAAGATAGAACTGTCTCCCTATGACTTGGGAAGAGGGAGAATTATCTACCGTGAGAAATAAAGACGGGTGGGAGTGGTCGCATGAAGGTTAGAGCATCGGTTAAGAAGATCTGCAACAAGTGTAAAGTGATACGGCGCAAAGGGGTCGTCCGGGTAGTTTGCGTCAACACAAGGCATAAACAACGCCAGGGTTAAGTGGGATTTTGGGGCTAGGGATCAAGGAGTTACAGGTTAATTTGTAATTTGAGATTCCGAACGGAGTGAGGATATGGCACGCATAGCGGGAGTGGACTTACCTAAGAACAAGAGAATGGAGATCGCACTAACCTATATCTATGGGATTGGGAGAAATAGTGCTAGGACGATCCTCCAAACGGCGGGGGTTCACTTCGATACGAAAAGCGATAACCTGACAGACGATGAAATGGTTAAGATCCGTCAGGTCCTTGATCAAGGTTCTAAGGTGGAGGGGGATCTCAGGCGTGAGGTATCTATGAATATCAAGCGTCACGTAGATATGGGATCTTACCGCGGACTGAGACACCGTAAAGGGTTGCCTGTGAGAGGGCAGAGGACGCATACGAATGCGCGAACACGGAAGGGACCGCGCAGGACTGTAGCGGGAAAGAAGGCAGCTCCGTCGAAGGGATAAGAAGGCGGTAGGCAGTAGGCACTAGGCAGGAGGCAAAATGGCGAAAGGCGACGAAAACCCGCAGGAAAAGAAAGCCGAGGGACAGGGTGAAGAGAAGCCAGCGGAGAGGGCGGCGCGGAAGAAAAGGGGAAGGAAGAACATCTCCGAGGGCGTTGCCCACATCCACTCGACGTTTAATAACACGATTGTGACCATTACTGACTATCAAGGTAATGTCATTTCTTGGTCGAGTGCCGGCACCATGGGGTTCAAGGGGTCGCGTAAAGGGACTCCGTTTGCGGCCCAGCAGGCGGCAGATAATGCAGCCAAAAAGGCCATGGATCATGGGGTGCGTAGCGTTCAGGTTTTTGTTCGTGGACCAGGAGCTGGGAGGGAATCGGCACTTAGATCTCTCCAGGCAGCCGGATTCAATATCAGCCTAATCAAGGATGTTACACCTATACCCCATAATGGCTGCCGTCCTCCGAAGCGGAGAAGGGTGTGACGGAAGGCGAAGATTGAAGATCGAGGGTAGAGGATGGCGCGATCCTCTATCTTCCATCTTCCATCCTCAAACGAAAGGAGCGTTATTTGGCTAGATACTCTGGGTCCGTATGCCGGCTTTGCCGGCGGGAGAACCTCAAGCTCTTCCTCAAGGGTGAGCGTTGTTATACGGACAAGTGTGCCATTGAGCGAAGGAACTATCCGCCGGGTCAACATGGCCAGGCAAGGCCGAAATTTTCTGAGTACAGCATCCAGTTGCGAGAGAAACAAAAGGTCAAACGCATGTACGGCCTTTTGGAAGGTCAATTCCGCCGCATTTTTGACCTGGCAGCAAGGGTCAAAGGGATTACGGGTGAGGTTCTATTAGTTCTCTTGGAGAGGCGGCTGGATAATGTCACTTATCGGTTGGGGTTTGCTTGCTCACGGGCCGATGCGCGCATGCTGGTGCGCCACGGCCATATTCTGGTTAATGGGAAACGGGTGACGATTCCCTCTTATTTTGTCCGTGCGGGAGATGTGGTCTCGGTGAAAGAGCAAAGCCGCCAGATAGGGCGGGTGGTTTCCGCCCTAGAAGCTGCGCAGAGGCGGGGTGTGCCAGAGTGGGCCGAAGTCGATCGCGAGGGTTTTAGCGGGAGAATCAAGCTGCTACCAACGCGGAGTGATATCACGGCGCCGATCAATGAGAAACTGATTGTGGAACTTTACTCAAAATAAAAGGTGTGGGAGATGCTATGCATAAGCATTGGACCGATTTGACTAGACCTAAAAAGCTCGAGGTGGACGAAAGAAGTCTCACCTCTACCTATGGGAAGTTTTATGCAGAGCCTTTTGAGAGAGGATTCGGTCAGACCATTGGCAATTCTCTCAGGAGAATACTTCTTTCGTCGCTCATGGGGGGCGCCATTGTCTCAGTCCGGATCAAAGGAATCCTCCATGAGTTTTCAACGATTCCTGGTATTACCGAAGATGTGACCGATATCATCCTCAATCTTAAAGAGATTCGCGTCAGGCTGCACGACTCAGAGCAACAGACCCTCAGAATCGAGGCCAAAGGACCCAGGCTGATCCAAGCTAAGGACATCGTTGCAGGTCCGAGCGTGGAGATCCTTAACCCGGAGCAACACATCGCTACCCTCTCTCGCGAAGGGAAGTTAGATATGGAGATGGTTGCGAAGCTTGGAAGAGGTTATGTGCCGGCGGAGCGAAACAAGGAAGAGGGGGCCCCGGTGGATACGATCTTCTTGGACGCGGCATTCTCGCCCATTCAGAAGGTCAACTTCAATGTGACCAATGCACGGGTTGGACAGAGAACGGATTATGACCGTTTGGTCTTTGAGGTATGGACGGATGGAAGCGTGAAACCTGAAGATGCCGTGGCCTACGCGTCCAAGATCCTCCAGGACCAACTCCAGATTTTTGTCAATTTCGATGAGGAGCCGCAGCGCGATGCCCGCGCGGAATCGCCGTCCCTTCCCCTAAATGAAAATCTCTTCCGCAGCGTGGACGAGTTGGAATTTTCAGTCCGTTCCCAGAACTGTTTGCAGAACGCGGATATCAGATACATTGGGGAACTGGTTCAGAAAACCGAGCAAGAAATGCTAAAAACCAAGAATTTCGGCCACAAGTCGCTCAACGAGATCAAGGAGATCTTGCGCGACATGGGACTGGAGCTTGGGATGAAGCTCGAACATTTCCCCCCCCGGGAGGAAATCGAGAGCAGGAGCCGCGCGAAAGAGAAGGAGACAGCTTAATTACAGTTTCGAGTTTCGGGTTTAGGGCTTCGAGGTTACCTCCTCCAACAACTTGAAACTCAAAACTCGCAACACGAAACTCAAAGACCTATGCGGCATTTGAAAACAGGAAGAAAGCTCAACCGTAGCCCCAGCCACCGCTTGGCCTTGATGCGTAATCTGGTTACCTCCCTGTTGCGTCACGAGCGGATTCAGACCACGGATCCAAAGGCGAAGGAGCTCCGGCACTGGGCAGATCGGGTGATTAGTTTGGGTAAGGAAGGCAGCCTTCACGCCCGGCGTCAGGCGCTTGGAATCATTCCAGATCGGGCGGTGGTGCATAAGGTCTTCGAGACCCTAGCCCCTCGTTTTAAAGACCGCCCGGGCGGTTACACGCGGATCGTCAAGATCGGATGGCGGCATGGAGACCGTGCGGCCCTATCCTTCGTTGAGCTGATTCCTGCAGACGCTGCGGTCAAAGTCGAGACCCCCAGTGGCGCCAAGAAGAGAAGTAGGCGGCCAGCACAGAAAGAAAAAGAAGGAGCTGCCCCAAAGCCAGCGCCGCGGCGCTCAGCAAGGAAAGCGTCTTCCTAGCATATTTCTTTGATCTCGCTTCATTGAATTTTTATACCGCAATTCCATTGTCACTTCTGTCGCCAATTTGACATCAGGTAGCTCATCAAAGCCTACTTTTTTTTTGATTGAACGACGCCTGCAACTGGATTCAGAACTCACTTCCCCTGTTGCGCCCGGCTCTCCGCAGCTCTTGATGCAGATGTGTTGGTAACGTTGTTGGTGAACGGCGGGCCGCGAGATCAGCGGCCACCAGCTCATTGCGCGTGGCGTCAAGACTGAGCATGGCACAGGGCAGTGAACCCAGCCCGCCCGCATTGGACACTGCCACCGCTAGCGCGCTGCCTTGCACGCCCGCCATAGGTGCCTGGATGATCGGTAGCTCTATCCCCAGAAGTTGTTGCAGGGTCATCGTTTGAACTCCAGTTTTTCCTCGCTCCCATAAGGCCTGCCACGATTCACACTCACCCGCAGCCGCTCCAGTTCCCCATGGGTTTGGGCTTCGTAAGCAATACCGCGCCAGTCCTCGACCCTACTAATTTAGCTACTGCTGACACTCCTCAGCTCGACCTTGAAA
>JBOHVJ010000278.1:0-3742 GCA_050735075.1 Binatia bacterium | reverse complement strand
GGGTAACGTTGATCACCGGGGCACCAACCCCCACTGTCACAACATCGCCACCAGGGAATGTAAGGGTAAAGGTTCCTCCGGCTGATGGGGTCCACTGACCAGAATAGATCCCATCCCCTGACGCCTGGTCAGACCCGAGACCGTCATCAACAAGGGGCACAATCTCGCCGCCTGGATCGACGGTGACAGTGACATTGCCATTGGGGTTGGCACAATTGATATGCAGGGCAGCAAGATCGACCGGTGTCCCAATGGACGCGCTTATTGTGTTGCCGACGGGTCTGAGACGAGAGAGAACGGTAGAGTTTGAACAGGTTAGGGCGCCGTTGGCATTGAGTCGCTTCTGTGTGATTGTACTTGTTGTTAATGAATTGATGTTATTCCCGCCTGCCAAAAGGAGATTTTTGATGCTTCTCCAGTCTCTGCTCAGGTCTTGAGCTTTTAGGAGGGCCGCAACACCCGTCACATGGGGGGTCGCCATAGAAGTACCGCTTGCTGTCGAGTACTTGCTTCCTCTAATTGTACTTAGGATCTCACTTCCAGGAGCACCGATGTGGACGGTACGCCTCCCAAAGTTCGAGAAAGATGAGCGGGCATCAGTCCGTGTCGTAGCGGCCACACAGATAACGTTGGGCAGGTAAATGGTGCAAGGATAAAAAGGCGCTGTGTCGTTATCGTCGCCGATCCCATCGAACCCACCATTCCCTGCTGCCGCGATAAAGAGAATCCCGCGCTGCCGGTGGGCATCGATGGCATCAAGCAAGGCCTGAGAAAGATCTCCTCCTCCCCAGCTGTTGCTTGTGGCGACAATATTCACCCCTCGATCCTTCATCATCTTAACATACTCTAAACAGGCAATTGCCCCGGCAGTAGAACCAGACCCGCTGGCATCAAGGAATTTGCATGCCATGAGGCGGACGTTCCAGTTGACCCCGACCACGCCGACATTGTTGTTCCCTATCGCGCCAATGGTGCCAGCCACATGGGTCCCATGGTTGTTATCATCCATAGGATTCGAGTCGTTATTAAACGTGTCGATCCCAAAGCAGTCATCGATGAAGCCATTGCCATCGTCATCCAGGCCATTGTTGTTACAATCAGCAGTATTCCGGAACATATTGGCAGATAGGTCCTTGTGATTGTAGTCAATCCCTGTGTCGATCACCGCTACAACCACACTACTACTACCGGTCGTGATGTCCCACGCCTCAGGGGCGTCGATGTCAGCATCGGGTGTTCCGCCAGCTTGGCCAGTGTTATGAAGACCCCATAGCTGACCAAAACTTGGATCGTTGGGAAGAGCGGTAGTCCTTACAATATAGTCTGGTACTGCGTAGAGGACATCGGGGTCTTGTTGGTATAATCCTTGTGCTTCTTCGACAGAGATGCCGGGATCCAGTTCGACTAGTTCGAGCCCCTCTACAATCTTAAAGGCTTTTATCCGTCTCCCTCCTACACCAGAATGAGTTAACGTTTTATTATATTCCTGGACTCCTGGTCGAAATTTTACGATGAGGACATGGGGCCGCGTTTGAGCAGGGGTCGGTTGAGCGGCAAAGCTAGAGCCAGAAGAAAGATAGTTAATGAGAACAACAAAAAAGAAACCAAAAAGGAATCCAGACCGTTTAATCATAGGACCCTCCTAAGTCAGCCGGTAATTTTCCTTCTCTGCTCTATGGCCTCTCCCCCACCCCAACAATTTGGCGGCGAATATCGCACTTATAACGAACTCCTGTCAAGAGAACGTGTTAACGTTCCACAACTGAATTATCTCTTCTTTCGGAGTTTGAATTGGGTCCTAGGCTATGAACCGCCAACGGTCTCCTGACAATCTGGCTTCAGTTTTCCACCACTCTTTAGCCCTTGACTAATCTCATGAAAAACAGGAAAATAGGTTTTACTAGACAAAGTGAAAGGAGAGGAAAGCCATGCGAAAACAAACACTTAGGAGATTATTCGCTATTATGCTAGTCCTTGGGTTGCTTCTAGCCCCATCTTCTGTGCCAGCCCAGCAGACCGGCTCCCAAGGAGAGCCCTCATTTTTTAACTACGTGGGCAGTGTGTTACTGTCAATCCTTTATTTCCCAACCAAGCTTACCATGTGTCTCGGTACACAGGTGGCAGCCGCTCCCGTTTATGTAGCTACCTATGGGGTTTCGGGAAACCATTTCGGAGGTACAAACGGGAGAGAAATAGGGGAAGTTGCTAGTGGATCCTGCGCGGGGCATTGGGTAATCCCCCCTGATCAGGTAAAACACGACTACCAATAAATTAACAGGCCGGCTTGTTCCAGAAGGGAACCGTAGATCCCTATATACCAAGCATCAATGGCCATCTGGGATCTAGGAGCCCATCTCGGTTCTGATCTAGCTCCTTCGTAGGCGCCAGGATCATCCAAATCTCGCATAGCAGTTAGCTTGTCTTTGATACCAAATCACCGGGCTTGCTCATCAGACCTGATTAATGCATAATAAAACTACGGTATACCTCCGTGGGTTAACCTGCGAATTTCGGGTGATCAAGTGGACCTACTAAAAAGTTTGATCGAATTTGCATCTGATCGTGTATTTGAACCATCATTCGACTGGCTTATGGATCATCCGATAGTAACTATTATCATACTTGCACTGCTGATCTTATGGGTGGGAAGAGCCTACAGCATGAGACAAAAGTAGAGAAGTTGGCCAAGCAACCGAAGCTTGCAAACATCTAGCGGCTTATTTCGCTAGTCTCACAACCTAATCAAATCCAACGGATTAGTTTCTGTGGCTTCTCCCGTGCGTCAGTCCTGAAATCCAGCTTTCACTATATCGTCTCACCTCGCTGTTCCACATTTGATATCCCCCTTAATTTAAAGGCTTAACGGTACCCTTCCAGAGTCTTACAAACTGTAGCAGCTTTGCCCTTAATCAATAATTGTAGGGCATTTTTGCCTTAACCAAAGCCATCGAAAAAACTTCAATCCAGAGCAATTCTATTGATCTTGCGGAAGAATTTTCCCTACTCCGTTTTGGCCCTTAAGTTGCTCTAAAAAGGGCCTAACTCAATTGCATAGAGATTGAAAGGGGGATGAGTTGAAGCAGTGGTATGTATTATACACCAAGCCTAGACAGGAGAGGGTTGCCAGTCAGCATTTGGAGCAGAAGGGGCTCTCCTCCTTCTTACCTATGATCTTTGAGCCATGGAAACGTAAACGGAAAGTCATTGAGCCTCTGTTCCCAAATTATCTCTTTGTTCATATCCGTCTTCCTGAGGAATACCATATTGCCTTATGGACCCCAGGGACTAAGAGATTTGTCAGCTTTGGTGAGGAGCCAACGCCAATCGGTGATGCGACGGTAGAATTCCTTATGGAAAAGGCCGGTGAGACCGGAATAATTGAAACTCGGAGTACGCTGAGAGCAGGCGATGAGATCACCGTCTCCGCCGGACCTTTTGAGGGGTTAGTAGGTATCATTCAGAGCCCCCCCGACCGAAGAGGGAGGGTGCAAGTTTTAATGAATATACTAAGGCGGCAGGCTCCGGTCAAAATGCCCGCACTCTGGATAAAGGGAAACCGAGCCGTGGAGTTTGATATCCCCGTGGCATAGATGGTAGGTCCTTGATATGTTGTTTGGTAATCGTTTCCTTGTAACACATGCATCAAGGGCATTTCTGCCTGAAAAGAGTGTGTTTTTATATCAAAATCGTTTGAGAATTTTTTAGTTAAGTGTTTTCACGTTGTTGCCGAGTGATCTAAGCT
>JBOHVJ010000277.1:0-4063 GCA_050735075.1 Binatia bacterium | reverse complement strand
GGACTGGACCTGGACGAGATTTCCATGGATGAACGTGATGGTGGGGCAGATTAAGATGCCGAACTCGCGCGAGCGACAACTCTCTTCCGGCGCCATCCACTATCCAGAGCGAAGCTTTCCGTCACAGGGAATCACCGCGGTCGGCCGAGAGACCGGCGTCCTACTGTCCGGCATGGACATCTTGGATGTGTTCGACTATAAGGTGATGGCCGCGGCAGGGTATGGCTTCAACAAACAGTTCCAGCAGTTCGACGACACTTCAAATTTGGTCTATGCCGGACGCTTTACCCTCCACCCATTTGGCCGCGTACCCTTCTGGGCTGGCGATGTCTGGTACTCCTGGTCGCCGCTGGTCGAATTCTCACTCACATACCTGTATGCGCCGAAAGCTTTTGCGATGGGGGAGTTGAACGGGATATCCACGTTTGACCTGTGCCAGGCTTATGGCGCCACAACCAATCCTGGAACATTCGCGACCAATGGCTGCCTCCGGTCTCAGGATAGTACTCCCGAATTGGGATTCACGGCGCTTCCGCTCGGCCGATCAAATATCAATCCCAATGCCATCGGCGACTGGAAGGACGTTGGCTTTGACGCGACGTTGATGTATCGAGGATTCTATGCCAATGTAGAGTACCACAATTCCCAATATGACCCGAACAACGGCAATCCAGACTTGAGACGATTTCCGGGGCTCAGGACGATCACGTATGCGGTTGACTTAGGTTACTTTCTCATTCCGCGTGAGTGGGAAATACTTGGACGGTTTCAATACCTGGATATCAATACAGGCAACGTGAACCCCACTGGAAGCGCAGCATTTTCCGGGGACAACCCGACAACGAACCGACGCGTCCTGGACGCCCGGTGGTGGGATTTCGGCACCGTGTGGTATCTGTCAAAGGATCATCGGCACAAGTTGGGCGCCTTCGGCCATATCCGGGATGAGATGGGCGGGGAACTTCACAATAACGGCTTCTCGATCAACATGCAGCTCGCGTTCTGACATCCCCGGTGCTCAGGAGCTTGACGGGATCACGTGAGCATAGAGGAGGACACAACATGAAATTACGCACGACACTCTGGCTGACAGTCTGGTTGATGGGGGGCCTGTTTGCGAGCGGCTGTTCGACCATTCCTTCCTGCGCCTGGGGCAAGTGCGCTTCCACCCAGCGGTATCAGTCGTTGGTTCCACAGACGGGGGAGCGGGTCTATCCCATGAAATATGGGGAGGCCTATGAAGCTGTCAAAGATCACCTGGTCAAACGTGGATATCCTTTAGAAAGGGAGGACCCGGTTGAGGGTATCATTGTAACGAAACCCTATTCAGAGGAGCCATTTGCGCGATTCCTTGGTGTGCAATACAGTTGGAAGGTCGGAGTCCGAAAGATGGATACCCTTAATACCCAGATCCAAACTCGATTGTACGTCCACGAAAAGGGAAAGGAACCACGGTTGCTGACCCCTGGTTTGGATCCAGAACCCTATCGGTACTTTTGGTGGAAAGTGGAGGATGCGCTCGTCCATGTGACTGAAAAGGCCCGGGGCTAAGCGGAGTCGTTCCTCAAAGGGATAAAGAAGGGGCCTGCACTGGAACAGTGCAGGCCCCTTTACTTTTTTGCTCCATTTCAGTAGATGGACGGGAGACCTGGAGGCTGGATGATGCTGCTGGTTGCTCTGCTCATGATTCTTGAGCTTACCGTCGTCCTTCCGCAGCTCAGCCATAGTGCATCAGACTACGAAGACGGCATCCGGGAGCTGACCAAGGCACTCATGGCTGAAGCCGCCAGGCAGAAAATTCTGCGCCTAGCAGTGACGGATTTCACAAACTTGGAAGGGACCGTCACGCCGCTGGGCCGCTTCCTGGCTGAAGAGTTTTCAGCGTCACTTGCGATGACTGGTTCTGTTCAAGTCGTAGACCGGCAACAGATCAATCAAGTCCTGAGAGAGCAGAGCAAAGCTGGTCTCCCCCTCTTGGATCCAACGGCTCTGAAAAAGCTTGGAAAGGTCAGTCAGCTTAATGCTCTTGTCACGGGATCAGTTCTGGAACTCGCAACCAGCATTCGTCTCACCGTCAAAATGATTTCGACCGAGAACGCCAGTGTCCTCGCCTCGGCCAAGACCACGCTTCCGAAAACCGGAGTGCTTGCCGAGCTTGGGAAGAGCGTTCCGGTAGAGGAAGTCCCGCAGCCAGAGCAAGACACCACACCGCCGGAAGGGATGGTCTTGATTCCAGCCGGCCCTTTCCTTTACGGCGAGGAAGACAAGGCGCAGACCATTTCACTTCCAGCTTTCTGGATGGATCTGTTCGAAGTGACGAACGCGGACTATGCGAAGATTCGGGGTCACAGCTATGATACAGAGAAAGCCAATCATCCAGTGACGAACGTATCCTGGAACCAGGCGGCCATCTATTGCCGCGCTAAAGGTAAGCGCCTCCCGTCAGAACGGGAATGGGAGAAAGCGGCGCGCGGCACGGACGGTCGCCGGTACCCCTGGGGCAACACTTACAGCCCTGAGCTGGTGAACGCGGAAGGTCGGCAGAGGGACACGACTCCAGTCGGCCAATTCCCTGATGGCAAGAGCCCCTATAGACTCCAGGATATGGCCGGGAATGCGATGGAATGGACCGACTCGGAGGAAGAGGAGGCCAAAGTGTTTCGAGGTGGCTCCTGGGCTTCTCCCGCCACAGATGTGCAAACGACGTATCGAGGGAGGAGCAGTCCGGCTTATCATCTTGCCGATCTCGGTTTCCGTTGCGCCAAAGACGGGCCGCCCTCGCCCTAAGTTAAGTTTTCGTTAAAAATAGCTTTGGGGGTAGTCTGAAAGCAGCTCGGGAGATATAATGAGTCAGGCAACACGGTGGACCTTGGCAGGAGGAGTTGGGTTGTGAAAGTCCGCAAGAACCTCTCCCAGGCTGAGTTGATGATCCTTGCCATCGGGCTGACAGGAAGTCTGCTGCTGAGTGGGTGCACCACGCTCCCCTCCTGTGCCTGGGGCAAGTGCGCCTATCCTCGCAGCCCAGCCTTAGCTCCGCAGATGAGCGAACGGGTCTATCCGTTACAATTTGTCGAGACCTATGAAGCCGTCAAAGCCCATCTGGTCACACGAGGGTACCCACTCGCAAGGATTGATGATGACTTAATCGAGACAGAACCTTACGCTGAGAAAGAGTTTGCCAGATTGCTCGGGTTACAATACCGCTGGCAGGTTCAGGTCAGGAAGATGGACAGGCTGAATACCGCAGTCCTGCCGCGGCTCTTCCTTCATGAAAGCGGAAAGCCGCCGCGCGAACTCTCCCCCGGTCTCTGGCCCGAAGCTTATCGCTTTTTCTATCACGAGATTGAACACGTCCTGTTGGAAATGCGGGAAAGCAAGCAAAGCTAAGCGAGAGCTTCCTGCTTAGCGCGTGGCGCTGGCTGAAGTGGGAGTGAGCTGGCCATTCCCTTCCAATTTCCGCAACGCCTGCTCGGTCACGCGGGCAGGCAGGGGGAAGAGGCCTTCGTCTTTTGCCAACTGCTGGCCGTCTCGACTGAGGACAAAAGTAATAAACTCCTTAATCGCCGGGCTTACGCTTCCATTCTGTTCCGGCATCACATAGAGATACAGCTCCCGGCGCAAGGGATAGTCACCACTCTCCACTGATTCATTTGTCGGCGTCACAAATGGCTCTCCCTCTCGCCTGGCGAGAGGCACAACCCGCACCTTTTTACTCCTGTTGGCATAGCCGGTGGAGGCATAGCCGATCCCTGCTTCATCACTGCCCACTTCAATCACCACCGACATAGATCCCGGTTGTGCATGCACATCGCTACGCTGCTTGGTTCCGAGCAACCCCATATCCCTGAATGCGGCAAATGTACCGGACGTCTCATCCCGACCGTAGCGGTTGATGTCCACGCTTCCTAATTTGGAGTTCAGTCCAACCTGCTGCCAGTTCTCAATTACGCCATCCTTCCCTGGCAGCATTGCAAAGAGTTTTTTGACCTGCGCGAGTGTCAGACCCTGTAGGGGGTTTCGGTGGTGCACCAGGAGCACAATCGCATCCAGCGCCACCGGGATT
>JBOHVJ010000276.1:0-15894 GCA_050735075.1 Binatia bacterium | reverse complement strand
ATAAATTATTTATGGCCGGCATCTGGGCTTCGTCAATGCGCACTCTCAGATCGAAATCCGCCCTTTTTGTCTTCGGCCAGAAGTTGACATTCACCAAGGTATTGCCGCTGCCCATGAATTTTCCTCTCACCTTTCCGACGGCCACGCCTTCAGCGCCTTGATTGCTGACATTGTCTAGGTTTATGTCCGCATTGGCCAAAAATAGTCGATACTCTGGATTGGCAGCCTTATTCACGAATGCGAAGGTGCTCCTCAGGATGTTTACCTTATCGACCCGGAGCAAGATCTCGGGATTGTTACTTAACTCTTTAGCTGAGCGGACAACATTTGCTGCCACTTGTTTCTCGGCCGCCTCCGTTTGCGCTTTATGGATATAATCTATCTGAACACCTTGTATGGTTATATGTTTGAGGTCTGCCATCTTGGCGTTAGGTGCATACTCGAAGCTTCCGTCAGTTGACAGGATACCCTTTTGGACCGAGACATGATAACGCCGAATAATGGGCTTGAAGTAATCTAGCTCCACGTCCTCCAGAACAATATTCCCCCTGATACCCGCGTGCGGTTTAGCTAAGAAATTTGCATGGCCAGCGACTACAAGTTTTCCGGTGTCAAAGACGATACCTTCAAGATGGATGTCAGAAGGATAGATGTCTTGCTGGGAGTGGATGTTGCGAATGTTTCCTGCGCGGAGACTTACCCGCCTGAGGTGCAGAGGTCTAAACGGGCCTTCCTCGACATAGGTGATATCGGCGTCACGTACCTTGAATTCGTTCACTTTCAGAGGATAGATCTCCTCAAGCGCATCTTGCCAGCCGCGTTTGTCAATAGGGACTTTGTCCTTTATTTCTTTTCTTGCCTGTTTAAGATTGATGTGGAACGTAGGCCTATCAATGAGAAAGTCAGCAACCAAGCGACCATTTAAGAGCGCGCGCCAATGGACGCCTGCAGTGAGCTTCGGAAGGTGTGCCACGGGTGGGTCAGGATGGGCATTTTGAATTACATATGAATCTATGAGGTCAAGGGAAAAACCAAGAGGATGGAACTTAAGTGTGCGGACGCGAACGGTGTAGCCCTCGAGGCGCTTGTTCACGTTGCCTTCGATAGTTTGGCGTAAGGGTTCATCAACAAAAAAACGAACAAAGACGGTAATCAAGGCAATGAAGACGGTTCCAATAGCAGCAAGCCAAATCAAACGTCGGCGCATTGTTTATTAAACCTTTCTCGAGAGCTTATTCTTGTGTCGAGCAGTCAAAAAACCTCTCGTATGAGTTGGTCAGCTAAAAAACAGGGAGTTAACGCGAGTGACTACGCCTCCAGGTCCCAATACTTGGGCTTTAGGTTTATTTGATTCTAAACGTTTTTTGTGGGCTGTTGTCCAAAAAAAATTTTGGCAGATATTTTCCTGCAGCAAAGAAAGGCGGGATGCGCTTTCGCTGCTCTACGCTGAATCAAGGCGCATCCGGATAATTGCTTACTCTGTAGGGCGGACGCCAGCCCGCTATTGTTTCTGAATTTGGAGGTTATTGACCACGTTGTTGACACCGCTCACCTGCATTGCAAGTTGTTCGGCGCGCGCCTTCTGATCAGTGGACTCAACGACACCGTTTAGATAAACCGTGCCTCTGTGGGTGTCCACGTCGACTCGCGTTAGATTCGCAACCTTATCCGCTACGAGTTTTGTCTTTACTGACGCCGTTATGACCGTATCATCAAGATTCTCTCCCGCAGTCTTCCCCGTCATGGTTTGGCAGCCAACTGCGAGGGAGAGGATTGCAATCATCAATCCGAAGCTAGTGAAGCGGCGTCCTGTATCTCCCCAACTTTTCTCCATGGAATAAAACCTCCTTTCTTCGCCCAACTCTGTGCGCGATAGTTTACGCGCTCGAGTTCGATCTTGTCGTTAGCGACGAGGCATTCCCGTTTATCGCCTTCGATCATTAGCAGAGGGCAGGGGCACCTCTTGCATTGCGACAGCTGGGATGTCCGCCTCAGTCAATTGTTTGGTCTTCTCGACCTCTGCCTCCCGCGCCGCAACCACACGGATCGGTCCTACCTGCTTGGTATAAGTCTTGATTAACCAAACCTTGCCCGTCAGTCGATTCATCTTGTAAGCCGCATCCACGGGGCCATTGGGCGGGGTAATGATAGAAAGGCCCCCGAAGAACGAGAAGAAGAGAACGAAAACAACTCCTCCACCAATGAACCAAAAAAGCTTCTCTCTCATTGGATTTATCCTCCTTAATGAACCAGAAACCTCACAGAATCCCATCTTTTTTCTTAATACTCACCCCGTTGACGCCTCATCCGGTCAAGTTCCTGCCTTTGGCGCTCAAGCTCAGCTTGATTCCTTCGAATCTGATAGTCCTGTCGTCGGTTTTGAATCTCCTGGCCTTGGAGTTGATCACCAATCAGGGCACCTGCACCTAGCCCGAGCCCACCACCGATCAGAGCCCCTGCCGCCGGACGGCCAACGGCGCTCCCAATGATCCCTCCCGCAGCTGCCCCTCCGAGGGTCCCTATCCCTGCCGCCTTCTCCCGTGTCGTCAGCGGTCCACCCGCACAACCCGCACCCACCAAAGCCACAGTCACGATGAGCAGTAGAAAAGCCTTCCTCATTAATGCCATAGCTCTATTCATATCTCCTCCTTTTCTCTCTGTTTTGAGAGCACCAAAGCCATTGAATGCCAGCTCTTAGAAATAGAGTTATACGAAAGGTCGGCAAAACAGGTAGGCAATCAGGTTATAAACAAAGAAATTGTTCCGATTGCGTACAACAAAAAGAGTGTATCACCATAAGAAGATGCCAGAAGGCAATCTTCTTGGTTTGCGTCCAGGCGTCATCCGCCGGCGCGTGAGACTTCACGCGGTTGGACGTCAATCTTGTCGTTAACGATAAGGTCTGGCTGCACACTCTTGGCAAGCTCAATAGCCTTTATTCGTAGAGTATCTGACTCAACCGTTCCAGAGAGCGTTACCTCCTTCCTGTCAACATTGGCCCTTACCTCCAGATTAGCTGTCTTCAGCCGTTCATCGCTGTTGAGTTTAGCCTGAGCAGCGTTCTCTAAGTCAGCGCCAGTCATGTGGGTCGTCTTACCGCAGGCTATAAATCCAGCACTAAAAACTAATGCAATTAGCACTAGAAGAAATATTCTTCTCATATACGTCAACCTCCCTAGACCCTTTGTATTCGTCCTCATGGAGATTTAAACAAAAGATGTGCCAAGCCGCTTTGTTCAAGCTTTTTCTTTGAATTTAAGGAGTTTTTCAGCACGGCCGGGCTTTGTGAGGAAAACTTTTTTGCAGGGATTTTCCTACAGCAAAAGAGGAGCTGCCCTCTCTTGAGGATTTTAACCTATTGTTGGATCTCACGTTTTTTTTGTGGAGGCTATTTCCTACAGCATAGTCTTTCCAAAATAGAAACAGAGTGCCTGCCATTTTAGGCAGGCAATAAGCCGAGGGCGCCTAGTAAAACCTCAGTGAGATCCCACTTGGGACCCTTTCTATGATCGAATTCATGCGTTTCGTGACGACTCTGTTGTCAAGGGTTAGGCTTTGGATCAGCTTGGGTTAAAGATCCCAAGGCGTGGAAATTAGCTCCCTTTAAAGCTGTAAGCTCTGCCATCCAATTCGATTGCTCCCCGAGCATAGATTCTGCCACTTCGAGGAAGTTGAGGGATTCTGGGTAATGTTCCAAATGAAAGTGAGTACGAGCCAAGTAGTAGTAGATGTAGGGATTCGGATCGATAGCGATGGTCTTTTCAAACCGTGCCAACGCCTTCCTGTACTCTCCTGCCTTTAGGAATCTTCTACCCTCTTCGGCTAAGCGCAAAGCGGCCGCCTGTCGACGGGGGGTCTGAGGTGTAATTGCTGCAGTCAAGGGCTCCTCAGGCTGTATGACTAGGTCGTTCGTGGGGACCTCTACTGAGGACGGGGTTTTGTTAGAGAAGATAGGAGGGGAAGGGGTATCGTTACCTTCTGGATCAACGGCTAAATTAAACGTAATCGAACTCTCGGGAAACTCTTCCTCCGCGCAGATCAACATATTAGCCCGGAGAAGAACAAAAAAAGAGAGTACCAGAAGAATCACAGTCTTTTTGGAAATGGTCTTAAGCACTTTGATTCCGACCCTCTTGGTCATAAAATAAACCCGACCGCTTGCCTCAATTCCGCAGTGGCCAAGACCAATGCTGGGAAGATCGCCAGGCCTAAGAGGATAGCACTGGAGTGCTGACAATTTGACTTAATGCAAACAGCATACCAAGCCTTGCTGATTGCGTTATTCGCTCATTTTTAGGAGTTTTTTGATATGGCTGGTTGTTAGGAGAAAAATTTTTGCACGGATTTTCCTACAGAAAAATGAGGAAAGAACTTGGAGGAGTGCGTCAAACTTGCTGTGGAACTTGGGCTTATCTACATGGAAGTTATTTCCAACGCCCCAATCGAATTTCTTTAGCTTTCGGCCTGTAATCGGAAGCCCTGATTCATCGCCAGCCATGCAACACTTTTTGGAGAAAACTTTTCTCCTCAGGTTCTTTTTCTTCGCGCTCCCAGACCTGCAGTAAGTAACCCTTTTCTCTCTCAAAGACCTCCGCTTGTTCCTCCACCACTCGTTCGGCCTCGAGGGTCCTCATCTCCGCAGTCTCATTGATAAAAGAAGCGACCCTCCCATAGTAGAGGGGACTGATCACATCGATCAGCTTGGCGCGGTTTTTGGGCCAGTGGTGGAAAGTTGCGGCCATCTCGTAAAGGGTCTTGGCCCAACAGTCCGCAGGAAAAAGAAAATCCTTGCTCTCCGCATCCGCCAATCTGTGCAAGACATCATAACAACCATGACTGAGGAGCTCTTTCCAGAGGGTGCCAAAGTGCTGAAACCCTAGCTTATAGTTGTAAACCAGGAGATCCAAATTGACTTCTAAAGGCTCAGGCTCGGCAAATTCGGAAAGACCGAAGCTCTCCACCGCCTCGCTTTCGTGCACTTTCTTCCAAGTATCGGCGTGTTGCTCCATCAAAGTGAATAGAGTCCAGACCACCTGACGAAACATGGGACCCAAAGAGGATCCAGGATCCTTGGGATCATGGACCTTAACCCCCAGGTTGGATTGGCAGAGACGGAAGCCATTGGTGATGGCATTAGTGGTCATCCAGATATCTATGCCGAAGCGGGCCACATCGGTCATCCAGATATTCTGTTTGTGATAGAAGCTAGCCATGTCCCGGGAGAGAGCAAAGTCCCCGCCGATCGGCTGACGGACCCTCCTCCCATACAATGCTCGGGTTAGGTTGTAAACCACATTATTCGTGATTGTGCCATCGTATTTATGGCGGGAATAAAGTGGAGCGACGAACTGATAGTCTTTTTCCAACACCGGCTCCAAAAGATACTTGATCCAGTCCGGGGTGATACTCCGTAAGTCTGCATCTACTACGGCGCAGGCCTTTGCCCCTAGTTCTTCGACTGCCTCGAAGATGGCCCTGAGGGCCGTGCCTTTGCCGGAAATTCCCCGGTAGATAAAGACGATTTTCTCCTGCCATGGCTCAACCTCCTCTTCCCGCACCACCTCCCGCGTATCATCCGTAGAGCCGCCGTCGGAGATCAGAATCACAGATCTTGCCGACTTGTAGTGTTTGGCAAGTCCCCTGCTGACTTGTTTGAGCACATTGGCGATGGTTGTCTCGTTGTTGTAGCAGGGGATTCCAACCACAATATCCGCCGCCTCGATCTTTTCAATCCGCTTGGTCAAATAAGGCCGAAAGGCAGTATCGTAATTCATATCGAGGTTTCGCTAATCTGTTTTTTATTTTATTGCGTAGCATTGTTCAAGTCTGGGCGTCAAAATGGACAACGGCCTTTTCATGATGCTTTAATCCCTGCAGGGCTAAAAGCCAGTTTTTCAGATAGTGAGCCATAAGAAAATTTTGTTTGACAAATTCTCGAGCCATCTCCCCCAGCTTCTGCCTGAGGTCTGGGTGGGCCAGTAACAGGCGGATGCGGAATGCGGCTCCTTCAGGACTTTCGACGAGAAAGCCGCTGATGCCCTCCATAATCTGCCTCCGGATACCCCCTACATTCCCTCCCACCACCGCCTTGCCTTTCCACATGGCTTCCGTAACGGTCAATCCAAATCCTTCGCGCAGTGATTTTTGCACCACCACGGTGGCGGCCCGCTGAAGCGCATTGATCTCCACGTCGCTGTTTGGAGGGAGATTGAGGAGATGCAGATCAGGAATCCCCTCGGCCTTTCGGCACACCTCCTGATAATAGCTCTGGCCCTCTGGATCATCGGCGGCGCCTCCACCTGCCAGGATGAGCTGACAATCAAAGGTCCTCTTCACAATTTTATAGGCACGAATCACTCCTAGAGGGTCTTTGAGGCCATCAAAGCGAGAGACCTGGAGTATGATCGGCTTGAGGCTTGAGATGCCTAAGTCGCTCAGCGTCTTCTCGACTTCGTCCTTAGACATCTCTCGGTTTTTCTCGCTGAAAGGATCAATGGCTGGCGGGATAATATATTGGGGAATGGAAAGGTCCTTCGCGTATTCCGGCATATGGAAGATAGCCCCATCGGCCTTCTGGACCAACGGCCTCAGGAAGTTCCACGCTCCTCGGTTCGCTTTGGTGAGATCGATGTGACATCTCCAAACCCACTTTCCTCTATGAGAGGAACGACCTTGGATGAAAGGGAGAGGCTGAGGGTCATGGAGGATTATAAAATCGGCATCTGAGGTTACCTTATCGAAGTTCTTCTGAGCACCAGCGAAAAATAAACTCTTCATCCCAGAGGTCAATGAAACCGGTTCTCCATGGAGGGCGTTGTGCAGGGCCTTGGTTACCTCGAAGAACTCCACGCCAGCCTCCATGACTGTCCATTGGGCGTTTAAACCGACCTCGTTCATCATAGGTTCAAGCCGGGCCAGTATTTCGGCTACTCCACCCCCTATCGGAGTCGAGTTTATATGCTGGACTAAAGAGCCCCGGAGGGCATCTCCTAAAAACCTGATTTCGTCGATCTCCTGCCCGCCCAAAAACTCGGCAAAGGCACCCAGGTAGAACATCACCGCTCCTTCATGTTGGCTATCCTTTGGTCGATCAGGTGTAGAGTCTCTCTCTTCAGATCCCAAAGGTTATAAACATAAGGGCTTAGAGAATCGACTTGTGCCGCGAGTTCAGATTCCCCCAGATCGTCTCTTAGCCAACAGGAAAAATCACTGGATTTCCTACCCAGCCGGATGCGCGATTCGATGAAATGATAAAAGATGCTTCCAGGTCCTACCTCCTTGAGGCAGTCATAGAATTCCTGCAGGTTTCGAGTCACCAGGTTCAAAGGCAAAACGAAGCTTTGCAATTCTAAAAAGAAAAACTCTTTGCCTTCGGGGACTTTTCGTGTTGGCGCTCTTTTGCCGACAAAGGATTCGACGGTATCGGTGATCCGGTCACGGGCCTCTCGAACACTGAGGCACTCCATAGGATCCACAATGGCTAGTTGTTCAGCCAACTCCTGATCGGCCAGATTGAACCAACTCCAACGCGCGAAGTCGTTCATGTAGTCAGCAGTGGTGATGTGGCGGCGCAAAAGGGCGTGAAACATATGATAAAAGATGGACGATCCGCTCACTTCTCGAACGCCCTCGAGAAGTCCTGTGAGGTTGTTAGCGGTTCGACCGGAAAATCGGACAATCCCGCTCTCAGTATAGAAACGAAACGGAGTCATGTCGTTTTTGCTCTCCGCTGGGTCAATCTCTTAAGAAATTCGTGAACCTCGTCTGGGTTACGAAGATAATAGGTAGCTGCGGTTGCCCTAGGGATCTCTGTTACGAGGATAGTAATCCCCTTCTGTCCCAAGGTAAGAAAGGCGGCTTCATCCGTAACATCGTCTCCCATATAGATCGGCAAAGCCCCTCTCCCGTATCGGTCCAGCAGATAGGCGACCGCCTTTCCTTTATGCGTATCTGCTGGCTTTACCTCAACAACCTCTTTTCCCTGGAGGATCTCCAGAGGAATGCCCCTTTTCTGGTAGATGCCTACAGTCTGAACAAATTCCTTTACCACCTCTGATGCCTTTTCCTCTCTCGCTTGACGGAAATGCAGGGCAAGGGTCAAACCCTTGTCTTCAAAGAATATTCCGGGAATCTGCAAAACGGAGGGATTGAACTTCTCAAGAAGGGACTGGAGTGCATCGATAACTTCCTGACCCACTGGATGGCATATCCTCTCTCCCTGGGGCGTCAAGCTCACTAGACCATGCAATCCGACATAAAAGATCCCTGAGAGGTGGAGGATACTTTGGATTTCTTCTATCCTCCGGCCGCTGACGACCGCCACCAAAATGTTCGGGGTGGCGGTTAGCTCTACCAGGGATCTTTTACTTTCAGCGCTTAGTTCCACCGCCGACGGGGTAGGCTCAATCTCGACTAAGGTACCGTCGAGATCGAGGAAGAGGAAAACACGTCTAGCGTCCAGAACAGATTTCCAGACCCAGGGGTGGGCGAAATTCAGGTAGGCAGGATTTTTAGTCCTGCCCTGTTGCGCTTTGCTCCTGGTGACGTTCATCTGGGCTCTGCTTGAGATAAACCGTATGAAGCCCACGGATTTAAAGGAACTTTGACCCCTGGAAATTCAGTCATTAGTTCTCCTCCTTCTCTCCGCCAAGGCTTTTTAGAAAGCTCGCACACCACCAATAGACATCTTTGTCCTTGACAGCGTAACGTAGCCGTTGCATCCGGCTGTGTTTCTCGTCCTTCGACATGGACAAGGCAAAGCGGATCGCGTCCGCAAGGCCCTCGATGTCGTACGGGTTCACGAGGATGGCGTCGCTCAGGGTTGCCGCGGCCCCGGCAAACTCACTCAGGATGAGACTCCCGTCTTCCTGTATCCTGGAGGCAACATACTCCTTGGCAACAAGATTCATTCCGTCTCTGAGCGGGGTAATCAAGGCCAAGTCAGCAGCCAGGTAGTAAGCCACGAGATCCTCTATAGCAAAGGCACGGTAGAGATAACGCAAAGGAATCCAGTTCCTTTTGCTGAAACGCCCGGTAATTCGCCCGATCGTTTCATCGATCTCTCTCCTCAAAGTCCGGTATTCTTCGACTCGGGTGCGCGAGGGGACAGCAATTTGTATCATGCATACCCGACTATGAAACTCGGGGTATTTCTCTAAAAGGCGCTCATGGGCATAGAGTCTCTCGAGAATTCCCTTTGTGTAATCGAGCCGATCTACTCCCAGAATAATATACTCTGCCCCCACTTCGCTACGTAACTGGCGCGCCTTTTCTGCTATAGGGGGACTTGAGGCCAAATCGTTCCATTTGCGAAAATCGATGCCCACGGGGAAAACTCCAACCCTGACAACCCGGCCATCGTATTGGATGGAGGCGTTCTGTCGGTCCAGGGGGACATTCAATACGTCTGCAACAGTTTGAAGAAAATTTTCCGCATGGAGAGGAAGCTGGAACCCAATGAGATCACTGCCCAAGAGACCGCACAACACTTGCCTGCGCCAGGGAAGAACTCGAAACACGGGCGAGGCGGGAAAGGGAATATGCCAGAAAAACCCTATGGAGAGATCCGGGTGCTCTTTTCTCAGAAGACCCGGCAGTAGGGCCAAGTGGAAGTCATGAATCCAAACCTGGCTTTGATCTTGCGGATGTTCTCTGAAGGCTGTAGCAAATTTCTTGTTAACCTCTTGGTAACCATGCCAATACTCAGCGCTAAAGCGGCATCGATCCAGAAAATAGTGGGAGAGAGGCCACAGGACACTATTAGAAAAACCGTGGTAATAGTGATTCACCTCTAGATCGGTGAGGGGCACAAGATCCAGGCAATATCTGGGGTTCTCTAAAGGAATCCCAATCTGCTCGTAGGCCTCACCCTCCTCTCCCCAGGCAATCCAACTACCTCCCGCTTGGCACAAGATCTCATCCAAAACCGAAACCAAGCCCCCGACATTCTTATCGCACGCAAGTTGCCCTGACTTCTTCTTTATCTGGTAGGGAGCGCGATTGGCGATGATCGTGAGGGCTTGGCCCATATTTCTTAAGGCTTCCATCAGAGCGTGAGGGACAGACGTTTTTACCCGGCGCTTGATTGCTTAACACCAGATCATCTTGGCTAAGCGTCTGAGGCGACGCCTGCTCTAGTGATGAAGGAGTTCGAGACCGATGCGCCCCTGGGATTGGACTGGCTATAGATGACCAGGAGAGCACATTTCACATGGCGCTCGCCCGCTCCGGCGCGCAGGGCGCAATCTTAGCACGTAGCTTGGTGACGCTTGGGGCAGGACCGGTCTACCGAATAATCTCTGTAAAGCCAGCAACCGATACTGTCGTCACGAAATTGCCGTCCGGCCGAGACGCTAATGAAGAAGAAGGCTTATAAGTGAACGGCACGGTCCCACCGGGTGGTATCTCTTTCTCCACGGTATAAAACACAGCGTCCCCGGGACTATCATCTTTCGGCCGGAACTCGTTGTTCCATTGCCAGGCGTATCGTATGAGCAACTGAACGTCGCGAAGTGACCGGCGCGACTTATTCAGCAACTCGCCAGAGACCACGTTATCTTTGACTGTCACGTTGCGAACGGTCACGATCTCAGCAGCCTTCTCCGCGTATAGCAGAGTGGCCGAAATGGCGGGCTTCGGCTGAATCCACGTGACCACGCTCAGTACAGCGCCACCAAAAAGAGTCAGAAAAAGCGGTTTCATATGGTCCTCCTTATGTTCATGGCAGATCTGTGATGCGCTCACTCCTCAAAAAAAGTGTAGTGCTCGTCAAACCGAATAGTGCGCTGGAATAGTGATGCGGAAGGTGGAACCTTTCCCCACCTCACTCTCTACTTCGACCTTTCCGTGCAGCAGATTGAGAAGTTTCTTAGCAATAGCTAGGCCCAACCCCACTCCCCCGTGACTCGTGGTAACGGCCCCACCCACCTGACGAAAGGGCTCAAAGATGACGGCCAGAAACTCCTGTGGAATCCCTACACCCGTATCCTTGACCTCTATCTCCACCCCTTCCCCTCCCTGAACCTCAGAGGCAGAAACCCGAATCTTTCCCCGCTCCGTAAATTTAACGGCATTGAAGACAATGTTGCCGAGAATCTCTTTGACCTTCAGCTTGTCCGTCTTCAAGGCAGGGAGAGGAGCCTTCACCTCCCAGGAGAGATCGACCTCCTTGCCGCTGAGCCCGATGCGAAACAACGACTCCAAATCCGCCCAGAGATCCTCGATTCGGAACTCCTCGACACGGACCACGGACTGACTCGCCTCGCTGCGGGAAAGATCTAGAATACTGCTGACAAGATTTAGGGCCTCCCCTGAATTGCGCAGCGCTGTCTTAAGAGACTCTCTCTGCCGACTACTGAGCTCCCCCAGATACCCGCCCAGAAAGAGGTCGAGGTTACCGATGACAATGGAGATGGGAGTGCGAAGCTCATGGGTCATGATGGCGAGAAACTCTGTCTTAAGGCGATTGGCTTCAGCTAGCTTATCGTGGAGACCCTTGATCTCGTGGATAAGCCGGCCATGATCGATCATAATCGCAGCCGGGCCTGCAATGGCAGCTAGCCTATCCAGATCCTCCTCAGCAAAGCTCCCAACCTCCTGACTCACCACCTCCATGGCCCCTCTAAGCTCGCCCCTGACCCGTAGCGGCACACACGCAAGAGAGCGGGCCTGAAAACCGGTCATCTGATAGAGCCGGCTGGAAAAACGAGGCTCGCGGGCAACATCGGACACAACCAAAGGCAACCCGGTCTCAGCCACAAATCCAGCGGTTCCCTCCCCCTCGGTTAGGGTAACCCTCTTCAGCGTATCGGGCCCTTCTCCTATGGCGATGAAAAAAATGCGATTGCCCTCTTTGCGATCGATGAGCAGCAGAGAGGAACCATCAGCACGCATCATAGCAGAGGCAAAACGGAGCACCATGGTGATGACCTCATGGAAGGGCATCGAAGCTCCCATGAGATCACTGATGAGACCAAGGATATGGAGCTCGTTATCGGACTCTACTGAGATGGTTTCGGTTTTCATGGCTCCCCCTTTCCCAGCGTCTGGGAACGATATGAGGCCTGCAAGACCGCCTCCATGACGGTCCCCCTCATCCCACCCTTCTCCAGGGCGTAAAGGCCTGCGATCGTGGTCCCTCCCGGAGAGGTGACTTCGTCTCTCAGTTGCCCAAGGTGCTTGCCGCTTTCGAGCGCCATTTTAGCGGAGCCATAAACGGTTTGAAGCGCCAGCTTAAGAGCCACGTCGCGACTCAAACCCACCTGAACCCCCCCATCGGCTAACGATTCGATAAAGAGGAAAACATAAGCAGGGCCGCTGCCGCTAAGACCTGTGACCGCATCGAGATGCCGTTCTTCCAGAGGCAATGCGATCCCTACGCTTTTCAGAATAGTTCCGACCTTCTCCAGATCCTCTTGGGTGGCATGGCTCCCAGGAGAATAGCCTGAGGCCGCTGCCCCCACTACGCAAGGGGTATTCGTCATGACTCGAACCACTCGGGCGCCCTTCTCCAAATAGGTTTCAATCTTACTTGTGGAAACTCCCGCGGCAACGGAAACAAGCAGCTTGTTCCTGCCAAGCCTCTTGGCTACATCTTTCAAAACAGGCTGTACGATCTGGGGCTTAACGGTGAGAATCACGATATCGGCAAAATCGCACGCCTCTGCGTTATCGGCAGTGACCTTAATCGCGAGCTCCCGCGCCAAGCCCTGTCGCACTGCTTCCCGCGGGGCGCTAGCGATGACCTCGCTCTTGTCAACCAAACCCGCCCCAATCACGCCGCGTAGAATGGCGGAGCCTATCTTCCCCGCTCCGATGATACCGATTTTTTCCTTTAGCATCGTTAAACCCCAACTAGACTAAACGCTGACAAGTTTCGCGTTCCGAGTTTCCGAGTTTTGAGTGAACCCGAAACCCCAAACTCGAAACTCACTACACCTGTTGTATTGACTAATACCGCTTTCCCAACTTCTGTAGCTCCCGCCACGCCTCCACGTCATCAGAATTATATGCGAGCACCTCTCGATATTTCTCTTCCGCTTCTCTGATCTTTCCCATTTGGGCCAAAGCAATACCCATGTTGCGGCGCCATTCGCTATTCTTGCGTCTGGACTTTAGCCCTTGTCCATAGGCCCTCGCAGCCTGCTCCCACAGCTTGAGTTTAAGATAGACCTCTCCTAAGGCGCCGTAGAGGGTCCCGGAATCTTCTCCTTCCTTCTCGGATTGCTCTAAAAGCTCTTTCGCCTTTTCGAACTCTCCTTTGGCCAACATCAATCGACCCAAGGCCAGAAGGACCGCGGGATGATCGGATTTGACGCGTCTGGCTTGATCAAACCACTTCTCTGCCTCTTTGAGATCCTTGTAATGGAGGGCAATGTTACCCAATCCCAAATAGGGAAGTACCTCTCGCGCCCCCATCTGAATAGCCTTGGTGTAGACCGCCTTCGCCTCTTGCAAGTAAAAATCCTCACTGAGTCCCAGAATCGGTTTGATCGCCTGACTGGAGCGCTCAAGGGCCAGGAGGGCGGTCTTTGCCGCCTCAGCGCTTTTTTCCAGCTCGAGAAGAATCCTTGTTTTCAGGACATAAAATTCTGCGTTAGATGGTTCCAACCTGATTGCCCGGTCAACCTCTTCCAGGGCCCGGCTGCGCCAAGTACTCGCCTCATAGGACTGGGCTAGATAAAAATGACGCATGGACTGGGAAACGGGGGTGGGATTCGATCTCAGCCAAGGCGCATCGACCAAGAAAGGCTCCATCAGCTTGCGGTTGAGCTCTGATGTCGAGCGGCGGATATTTTTGGGCGCGGAAAACTCCAACTGGGCCCCATCGTCTGTGTTGAGGCTGGCCCCCTCGCTGAAAGCCATCATCTCCTTCTTGCCCATCCGGTAGAACCCCAGCGCCGCATAGATATCGGACAAGCCCAATTCCTTTAGGTCCTCTTTCAAAGCACGATTCTTAGAAAAGATCTCTTGGAGTAGGGGGTATTGGAAGAGTTGCTCCTTCCTGCTCCCGACAAGGAGAAAATCGCTCTCCTTCATCCCCCAGACCGAAACATGAGGAAAGGCTTCTCCAAAGGTGCGAAACACCATTCGAAAATCATCCGGAGACATAGAATAGTTGTGGAACCACTGGGCGAAGATCCCATCTTCCCTCAGTTTAGACTTCACCACCTCATAGAATTCCCGGGTGTAGAGGTTGGCGATCCCTGCAATCCAAGGATTAGAAGGCTCGGCAGTGATCACGTCATAGAGCTTGGGGGTAGCCAGGATGTAATTCCGCCCATCTGTTGGGATCAATCGGACCCTTCGATCCTCAAGGATCTTGCCATTTTTGTCATTGAAAAAGGTCGCAGCCTCGGCCATAGCCGGCTCAATCTCAAGGACCTCGATCTCCCGCACTGGAAAAGCACTAACTGCCTTGGCGGTCATCCCAGTGCCCAGACCAATGACAGCGGCCCGCTCCGCCTTAGGATGGAGAAAAAGCGGGATATACCCTGTCATGAGCTGGCTCAGGGCGTCGCCATGCGAGCCATCAATCTTCCCATTGGTCTTGAAATAGACGTAGTCCTTACCGATCCGATGGACGCTGATGGTGGCGGTCAACCCTTCGCGGTAGTAGAGTATCGCGTCCTTCCGCATATCCTCCAGCCGTAAGGAGTCTGTAGGCAAGTTTTCGTAGCGATCGCTATAGATAGTCACCCCGCTGGTGAGAACAAAGCGGTCCCAACGCGGCATCCTAAGAGGAATGAGGATGACCAATGCGAGTACAACAACACCGAAGGCAAAGCGCGGTACCGTGGACAGACGGGGATCGACAACAATGAGAAACCACCCCACAAGGAGGTTGATTGTGACAGCCAGGATGATGCTGTTTTGTACCCCGATCAAGGGAATAAAAATGAATCCCCCGGCAAACGCTCCAAGAATAGCTCCTACAGTATTGGCCGCATAAGAGATCCCTACGCTGCGGCCCACATGGTAGAGGCTTTGGGTGAACAGGCGAGCCACCAAAGGAAAGGTCATTCCCAAGAGGATGGTAGGCAGAAGCATTACCAGCGCGGAGAGGAGCACCTGGATTGAGAGAAAAAAGGCAAAGGAATCGCCAAAGGCCTGCAGTAGTCTTAAGAATATAAGCGGGAGTTTTTCGAACAGCGGAATGGTTGCCAGCGCCGTCAATCCAACCCAAAGCTCCAAAGTTCCAAAAGTATTAACTCTAACCTCGCGGCCACCCATCAGCCTGGCATAAAGAAAACCCCCCAGAGAAAGCCCGATCAGAAAGGTAACCAACATGGTTGTGAATGAATAGACGGAGCTGCCAATGACCAGCGTCAAAGCCCGGGTCCAGGCATTTTCGTAGACCAAGGCAGCAAACCCTGAAAGACCAAAAGAGAGGAGAAGAACCCATCCCAACCATGAAGGAGTTGAGTCTGGACCCGACTCCGAGGCCCCACCCTCCTCAGCCACCAAAAGAACTTCTCTGGACTCTTTGCTCCGAACCCGGTCTACAATGAAGATCACAAAGGCGATAATAAGATTGAACCCAGCGGCAACATAAACTGTGGCGCGCATACCGAGAGTGGGAATCAAATAATAGCCGGCAAAGCCACATCCCAAAACAGCCCCCATCGTATTAGTCGCATAGAGATCTCCTACCCGGCGCCCCAGATGGGCAAAGCTGCGCACAAAGAACCGGCTCAGAACCGGCATCGTGGCGCCCATAAGAAGAGTGGGAAGAACTAAAAGGAAAAAGGATAGGAGAAAGAGAAAAAGATTGAAGAGGAAGGGATACGAATCGTTCAGGCGAAAAAGGGGAATGTAGATCTGTTGGCCCAGGTTGAAAAGCCAGGGGACAATGAAGCCGTAGATGCCCACCCCGGCCTCGAGTATCCCGTATAG
>JBOHVJ010000275.1:0-4107 GCA_050735075.1 Binatia bacterium | reverse complement strand
AGTCGTTGCCGATGGCACGATAGACCTGAGGAGCAACACGGACGATCGTCCCCCCCGGCATAGCATGACGGCGACCATCGAGAATGATGCTCCCCGTTCCCTTTAGGGTCATGAAGACCTCCTCCTGCACGCGATGGCGGTGAACATAGGTTGCCCCTTCTCCGGGCCTGTACCGAACAAAGCTGAACCCTACGCCCTTGCAACCCATCGGGCGAGAGAGAAATTCCTTCTCTTTGACCTTATTTGGAGAGACAAAGAACTTTGTGTATCTTGGCTGTGCCATGAGTGCCTCCTAGTGGATTTAGTTTGGGCGGCGGGGCATTTGGATGTGCCGATGCATTCCTTCGATATTGAGGGGGAGATAGGTCTTGTAGTTGCCCCAGTTGCTGTACTTCTCCATCTTGACGAGCTGTTTGATCTCTTCTAGGGATTTTCCTTCGCGTGTGTATGTGAGCACCTGGCTTCGGAGCTCTTCCATGTAGCTCCGGACCATCCGGACATGCTCCTTTCGGCCGATAGTTCCATGGCCTGGAGCCAGAATATCGAAATCGATGGCCTCAACGCGCTTTAAAGATTCTATCCACTCATCGATGTAGGAATCGCCAAAGTCGCGGAAGGGTAAGCTTTCTACCGGGATAAAATCAACGGCAAACAGAACCCGTTCCGCTGGAAAGCGCATCACAATAGAGTTGTCCGAGTGGTTTCGGCCCACATAAATGAGATCCACCTGTTTGCCGCCCACCTCAACGGTCATCCGGTCTGAAAAAACCACCTGCGGCACCGCCGTGGGACGCTTCGCGCGAGTGATAACCGTCTTAGCATTCTCATGCGCCACCACCACCGCAGTATCGGCGAAGACCTCACCGCCGGAGATATGGTCGGCGTGGTCGTGACTGTAGATAAGGTATTTAACCGGCTGGTTGAAGCGGTTGGCGAGCTCTTGCTTTAGCCAACGGGCAGCCTCCGCGTTGATCGGATCCGTGGCGATGATCCCTCCCGGGGTAAGCAGGAAGACCGAAAAGTGACCAGCGTTTCGAAAGCGGTAAAGATCCCCGGCGATCCTGGTGATCTCTCGAACTGGGGCCTGTTGGCCAAACGTTGCAATTGCATAAGCTAAGGCCACTAAGACGAGGACAAAAAGATACGTGTAAAGCTTTCTGCTCTTGATCATAAGAACCTCCTGCGATTATCCCTCAGGCTGTCTCTTCGATGAATGTCGGATCGGGGTTGACCTTTACCCGTGTGAAGGAAGAAAATAGCCTTTCAAAGGGGTTAAAAGCAAGCTAATCTTAGGCCTCTAAACTACCTGCGTGCGGGTGTCCTGATATTTCCCACGCGGCGATTGAAAACCCTGGAGCCGACAAGCGATGTTCTACCGTTATCGCTTTGAATCCGAGATCTACCCTTCTCTCAGTCGCATTCCCTTGCACGTGCGGATGAAACTCGACCTGACGGGAGTCAAGATCTCCCTCAAGACTTGGCTGGCCTTTAGCTCGGAGGAGCGAGGAGTTTTATGCCATCTTCCGGTGGAAACAGAAGAGGAAAGAAAAAATTTTTCTTCCTATCTTGATTTCCTAGCGCGCCGATATTTGGGGGAGAAGGTTCCCTTGATGCCTCCTATAGGTGATCCACCATGGGAGGATCTAGGTCGCATTCCTGACTCGGTACAAGCCAAGAGTAAGGAGACGGGACGAACCGTGACGCTTGATGAGTGGAGTCAATGGAATCTCTATCAGCGTTACGCCCTGTTCAAGCTATCGATTTCTAAAAATGAGCCGGAGCAATTTCATGACGCGCTAAAGGAGTTCCGTGAATGAAACAGCGGCTCGTCATCCCTCGCGCTGAGCCTTCCTGCGAAGATGCGTGCGCCTGCGGCGGCGGAGCAACTAGATGACTAAATTAAAATCCAATGACACCTGGCTTTCCCGCGTGGTCCCCTTCGGTCTTTACGGCCAAGTCAAACCGCACCACTATCGCGAGATGGCTGCAGTGATCTGGGAAAACAAGACGGAGCTTCCCTATGCTTGGCAGATCTTACGCCACGGCGTCTGTGATGGTTGCTCCCTTGGACCCTATGGCCTGCGCGATAACGTGATGGAGGGGGTTCATCTGTGCACGACCCGCTTAAAGCTCCTCCATCTGAATACGATGCGGGAGCTAAAGCCCGCGATGCTGAGAGATGTCGATCGGCTACGAAAACTTGGGCAAGAGAGACTCCACTCCCTCGGCAGGCTTCCCTATCCAATGGTTCGGCGCAAAGGAGAGAAAGGTTTTTCCCGTGTCTCCTGGGAAGAGACCCTGGGGATTGTGGCTCAGAAAATCCGTAGGACAGCGGCTCAGCGCATGGGTTTCTTTGCCACCTCAAGGGGTCTTACCAACGAAGTCTATTACGTTTTTCAAAAGCTCGCCCGCACCCTTGGCACGAACAACGTCGATCTCTGCTCACGACTCTGCCATGCGGCAAGCGTCTATGGGCTTAAGGCCACTCTGGGAGTGGGCGCGCCGACGTGTTCCCTCTCCGACTTTATCGGGACCGATCTCCTAGTTATTTTCGGCTCGGACCTCGCCAATAATCAGCCGGTGACCACCAAGTACATGTATTATGCCAAGAAAAATGGCACGCGCATTGTCGTAGTCAATCCGATGCGTGAATACGGTCTGGAGCGCTACTGGGTTCCCTCGGTTCTAAGCAGCGCGCTCTTTGGCACGAAGCTCATGGACGATTTCTTTCAGGTACGCGTAGGGGGGGACATCGCCTTCATCAATGGTGTTCTCAAAGCGCTTATAGCCACGAACCGGCTGGATCACGGCTTCATCACGAATCACACGCGTGGACTTGACGATCTCAAAGATGCCTTGCAGGAACAATCCTGGGAGATGCTGGAGGAGCGCTCGGGGCTTTCCCGTCCGGAGATGGAACGTTTCGCTCAGCTCTATGCCCTCGCCCGCAGCGCGGTCTTCGTCTACAGCATGGGCCTCACCCAGCACGAATTCGGCGTAGAAAACGTCAAGGCGATCGTCAACCTCGCCCTATCCCGTGGAATGCTGGGACGCGAGAAGTGCGGCATTATGCCCATCCGCGGCCACAGCGGGGTACAGGGAGGTGGCGAGTGCGGCTCCGAGCCGGACAAATATCCCGGCGGCTTTGAGGTAAACGAGGAGAATGCCCGGCGCTTCTCCAATCTATGGCGCCATCCGGTCCCTTCTACACCCGGGCTGAAAGTACCGCAGATGATTGAGTCCGCCCATCGAGGAGGATTGGAGTTTCTTTATTCGATCGGCGGAAACCTTTTAGAGACCATGCCGGACCGCCGGTTCGTCGCCGAGGCATTGGCCCAAGTTCCGGTCCGGGTTCACCAGGATATTGTCTTAAACAGCTCCATGTTGATCGATGCCGAAGAGCTGGTAGTCCTCCTTCCGGCCCAGACCCGCTACGAGCAGAGAGGGGGCGGGACCACGACAAGCACGGAGAGGAGAATCCGTTTTACGCCGGAAATCCCCGGCCACAGCGTCGGAGAATCTCTCCCGGAGTGGGAGATCCCGACTCTCATCGGACGCACGGCGATGGCGAACGGCGAGCTCCTCTTTCCCTTCAACGACACGCAGAGCATCCGCGAGGAAATGAGCCGAGTCATGCCCATTTACCAAGGGATCGAAAAGCTGAAAAAGGAGGGAGACTGGCTCCAATGGGGTGGGCCTTATCTCTTCAAAGGCGGCCATTTCCCAAATATGCCGGCGGGCCGCGCCCTCTTCAGCGCGCTCGTGCCTCCCGATCGAAGGGCTTCGGATGGCCATTTCTATCTCAGCACCCGGCGGGGGAAACAGTTCAACAGCATGACCTTCGATTCTGTGGACCGACTCATGGGAAGTAAGAGGAGAGACGTCATATTTATCTCCGCCGAAGATGCCGAACGGCTCAGCCTGGATAATGGGGCTCGCGTGGTTCTACGTTCTAAGGTAGGCGAGATGAGCGGCGTTGTTCAGATCGCACCGGTCAAAGCGGGAACGCTTCAGGCCTACTGGCCCGAGGCTAACGTTCTGATCCAGCGCCGCTCCGATCCCCTATCCGGGGAGCCGGATTATAATACGGAGGTGAAGATTGAGAAG
>JBOHVJ010000274.1:0-13285 GCA_050735075.1 Binatia bacterium | reverse complement strand
CTGCCCTGAGTTTAGCGAAGGGACGAACGGCTAGGGTCGAAGGGCTCAGCATGAACGGAAAATTGTCAAATGAGTTCATGACTTCCTCCGTTCGCCCTGAGACTGTCGAAGGGTGGACGAAGAGTTTCCCAACACTCTGACGAGGACGGATACAGTGCGAGTGGGTTAGCACAACTATTGTCATGCATAGATCCTCTGGGAGAGCCAGCCCTCCGAGGCCAAGGTTACAATAAGAAGGACCAATATGGGAAGGGAGAGGTCGGTTCTTTTTCCCCCTTTTTCGAGGGATTCTATGGGGAGGACCTCTATACGGATAGGGTTGAGCTTTTCTAGGAGCTCCCGTTCACCGATGGGCTCAAGTCGGGATTCAAGGAAAGGGGAGTTGACCGGATAGATTTGCGGCGACCCTTGCCCCTCGGCAGTTCCTGGCAAGGGGAGCCGGTAGATCCCTGCGAGATCGTTTTCGCGGAAGGATGCCGATGCCTTCTCTCCATCCGCGACAAATGAGACTTCCCTCTCCCTGCGATCCGGCTTAACGATTCTCAGGTTTTTTCCAATGTAATATGGTGGAAAAGAAAAATTCTTGGAACTTCCAACCGTAATGCCCGCATCCATCGCGCCTCTTTTACCCCCGGAAAGGTAACTGACCAGAGACTGAAGGAGCGGAAGATAGGCGGTTTTTAAGGGCAGGTCACTCCAGTCGCGATCTGCGGCCGTCGTGAAAAAGAGGAGGCGGCCAGATCCGATCCTTTTCTCCAATAGGAGTGGATCGCCGCTGGCCAGGGTGAGGAGAGCTGATTTGTCGGAGGTGTCGGTGCGGAAGTAACCTTGAACCTTGGTGGATTTAAGGGATTCATTCAAGATCTGGTCGGCAAAGCCTTGCAAGGCGGGGTGCGTAGCATCTACCTTTTCAATCTTTTCTCCCGCGGGCTCCGTGAGAATCCTTTTGTCTCTTATGCGAGCCGGCAGGATGGGTGGGGAAGACTGAAAGAGCTTGAGATTGTAGTCATCCATCTGGACGCGGTCCCCGAGGAAAAGTAACAGTCCGCCTCCTCGACGGAGATAATCCTTCAACCTGGAGAGGACTGCATCAGAAATCGTTGGCACGTTACAGAGAATTAGGGCCTGATAAGACTCTAAAGAGGCGGAGTTAAGTCCTTCTGGAATGACCACGGTGGGGAGGAAAAGCGAGGGGTCCCGTTCTCCTGCGGGGTTGAGGGCCCGGGTTAAGAAAAAGGTTTCACTCTGGACCAGAGAGGTCTGCGGATCCCCGTCCACAACCAGGACCTTAAGCTTGTCTTGAGCCTGAAGAGTGAAATAGAAGGTCGGGTTTCCGGCAAGTCCATCCTTTTTAAGCGTTACATGGCCGTGATGGTTCCCGGGCTGGCTAAGGTTGAACTGGAAACTTACACCCAATTCTCCTTTGGGTGGTAAAGAAACCAGCCTTTGCTCCTTCTTCTGCTCACCGATATGAAGCTGCACGAGCAGATCTTTGATCTCTTTATCTGTGAAGTTGACAATCAGTGCCTCCAGGTGGATGGGTAATCCCACGCCGACTCCCTGGCCTCGCATTTTTAACTCCTTAATTGTGGCATTCAGGGGAGCCCCTTTGCTGCTAGCTTGGAGGATCTTCAGCGGAATTAGAGGATCATATTGCCCCAAATTTGAAAGGGCGAATTGATCCCAGCCGGTCAAGGCCATATCCGTGATGAGCCATATCTCTTTTTGGGCTGCAGGCTCTTTTAGAAGCTCGTAAGCCTTGCTGAGGGCTCGGGAAAATTCGGCCGTTCCCGCCGCGATCTGGATGGCCTCTAGCTCTCTCAGGAGCGGTTCCCTTTCGCCTTTGAGGCGGCTCTCGCTTCTTTCCGACGTATTGGTTGGCACCAAGGCCACCCGATCTCCCTCTTTGAGAGAGGAAATGAGCAGGCGCACCGCCTCCTTCGCCTGTTTAAAACCTTCGCCCTCCCGGCTCCATTTCATGCTCAGGGAGTTGTCCAGGACGGCCACCAAGGATAGAGGGCTGCCTCCGGCAAAAAGCCCGGCTCCGATCTGGAATATGGGATGGGCAAGCAGTAGAACCAGGAAAAGAACGGCAAGAGTTCTTAGGGCCAAGAGGATCCAGTGACGCAGACGGTAGGTACGAGAGATTCGGCGTTGGGAAAGGAGGATAAAACGGACCGCCGGAAAATTCATCCTTTTCAGTCTGCGCCGATTCAAAAGATGAATCAGGAGAGGGACGGAGGTTGCGATCAGCCCGAAGAGGTAGATCGGGTGGAGGAAGAAGAGGGACATCCGGTGATTACCCCCTCCAGCTGAGATAGCTCACCAGGGCATGGTCCAGTGGCGTGGAGGTAGAGAGGAGTTGGTAGTCGATGGAGTTCTCCTGACATTCTTTGCGCAGGTGGTCGATAAAGTCCTCTACGACTCCTCGATAGACCTTGCGGATGGCTTGGGGATCAGCCGTGACTTTGAGATTGACCTCTTCCATGTCCTCGAAGAGGATGTTGCCGTCGAAGGGGAGCTCCAGTTCGGCGGCATCCAAGAGATGAAAGACAATGACGTCATTGCCCTTAAAGCGAAACAGACGCAGACCCTTGAGAATCTCTTCAGGTTCGTCGAGAAGATCGGAAACGAGGATCACCAGGCCTCGCCGCCTCATTTTTCCCGCAATCTCCAAAAGAATCTTTCCCACGTTCGTTTCCCCGGAGGGTGCGCGTCCCTCAAGCGAGTGCAGGATCTCCATAAGATAACCCCTTTTCGCTTTTGGCGGAATGAACGATTCGATCTGGTTCGAGAAGGTTACCAGTCCGGCGGCATCTTGCTGTTTGAGGATGAGGTAGGCAAGGGAGGCGGTGAGGATGCAGCCGTACTCGAATTTGGTGATCCCATTGGAGGCGTAATTCATCGAGGCGCTGGAGTCGAGGAGGAGGTAGGCCCTAAGATTGGTTTCGTCCTCGTACTCCTTGATGAAATACCTATCGAATTTTCCTAGCGCCTTCCAATCGATGCGGCGGATCTCGTCTCCAGGGGAGTACTCCCGGTGCTCCTCGAACTCCACGCTAAAGCCTTTGGAGCGGCTACGGTGGATGCCGGACATGATTCCCTCCACCACCCAGCGCGCCCTGAGATAGAGGTTAGAAAGTCGGGCAAGGACGAGGGGGTCAAAGTAATTCTTTTCACCGTTGGTCATATCTCTTCCTATTTAGCAGAAAAATCGGGCGGGGACCACTGGGTCGGTAGTCCCGGAGTCGAGCGTAAAACTCGAATTTTTCCGTTACATATCTCCTCGTCTTTTATCTCCTGACTCAGGCTGTAATCTCCTCGATATATTTTACCCTATTCACTTCAAGAGAGGTTAGAGAAATAAAGCGAAGCTAGGAAGCCTTTCTATAACAGAGACGATTGAGCCTTTTTCTTTGAGAAATTACAGCTACATTTCTTGACAGCAGATGCGCGTTCCCTATAGATTTTCCCTGCAAAGACAGCTTAAATGAAGCGGGACGGAGGGTTAAAAAATGTCAGAAACTAAGGCGGCAAGCGGAACTTCGGTGCAGGGAACATACCAAAGATTCCTGGAAGAACTGCCTCGCACCGGACCGGGAACCAGGGGAGGAGAGATGCTGCGAAGGTACTGGCACCCCGTCTATCTGTCTGCCGACCTCAGGGACATTCCCGTTGCTGTGAGGATGTTGTGCGAAGACTTAGTTCTATTCCGTGACGGCAAGAGACGTCCGGGGTTGCTGGGCCTTCGCTGTTCCCATCGTCTTGCCTCGCTGGAGTATGGCCAGGTGAGGGAGGATGGTCTTATGTGCTCCTAC
The DNA here is from genome assembly GCA_050735075.1 of Binatia bacterium. GTDB lineage: Bacteria > Desulfobacterota > Binatia > UBA9968 > UBA9968 > JAHFAO01. The sequence continues at coordinate 9,467 of JBOHVJ010000274.1, read as the reverse complement.
CATGGCTGGAGATACGATGTTAGGGGCCACTGCATCGATACACCTTTGGAGCCACGGGACAGCAATCTCAAGGATAAGATCCGTCATCTTTGGTATCCTGTAGAGGAGTGGGGAGGGGTGATCTGGACCTATATGGGACCGGACAAAGAAAGCCCGCCACCGCTGCTCAAGGTCGATGTCCTCGCTCGTACGGATGGAGAAGTTACCCTGTCGGACGGCGACTTCCGCAATTACAATTATCTCAATTGGATGGAGAATTTCGCCGACATGGGACACGCAGTGATTCTCCACGGCCTGGTCATCAGGGATCTACCGGAAGAGCTCAAACCCTATAATGATAACACTATAAAGAACTGGGCCCCCTTACCGTTGGAGTTCGTGGAGACCGATTTTGGTATGAAGACGGTAGCCGTTCTGGATACGGGAGACCCGGAAATAAAATTCGTCAACACTTGGAGCATAGCGATGCCGATTCACTGGAGGTTTTCCGGCATTAGGTCTGGTTTTCCGCCCGACTTTACCGATGAGCGCCAAGAGGCCGGCGGGATGATACGGATCATAGATGATACACACTTTGAGCTCATTCGGTATAACCTGCTGCGCAAAGGAAACTTTAGAGGGACTTTTGTGACTGGATTGCCACCAGGCCTACGAGGGACGGCTGAGAAAAAAAAGTATGATAAACGGAAATACTCAGGATGGGAGGGTGTCCCTGCGCTTGAGGACTTGGTGTTGCAGGAATCGCAAGGAGAGATTCCCCATCGTCAAGCTGAGCATCTGGGCGCCTCAGATCGGGGTGTCTTGTTGCTCCGCAAAATATGGCACAAGGCTATGGATGACGTTGCCAGTGGCAAGGAGCCAAAGGGAGTCAGCCGCGAAGACAAGGGAATAGTTGAGGTAGACACCTTTCACGGACACGTCAAGGTCAGTGATCTTAAGATAGGTCCAGAGAACATGCCCTCATCCATGGGTGGAAGGGGGCTCATCCGGGATAAGAAAGGCAATCTCGTGTTTGCCTAAGTCGGGTCAGTAACATTTGCCGCCCCTTCAAGGCAACGTGCTTCGTCTTCTTTCAGGGAGACACCAAATGGGCTTCAGTCACTATCTCGTTGCTTTGCCGTCTTCAGAGGGTTTCACTTCGCTCAGCAGGCGGGAGATGATGTCGAGGGAGGAAAGGCCTTCGGCTTGGGCTTTGAAGTTGGGGATGATGCGGTGGCGGAGCACAGAGGGGGCCAGGGCCTGGATATCCTCGATTGAGACCGCATAACGACCCTGAAGAATGGTCCTCGCCTTGGCGCCGAGGATCAGGTATTGCGAGGCCCTTGGGCCTCCGCCCCATTCGATATAGTCCTTGATGAACTGAGGCGCCTCGGGATTATGGGGACGGGATCTCTGGCTCAAGGAGACGGCGTAGCCTACTATAAACGGCGAGGCGGGCACCCGACGCACCAGAGTCTGGTAGCGGAGGATGGCAGGCCCGTCCATAACCTTGTGGGGTGTGGGTTTGCCCACCGAGGTGGTCTGCATGACGATTTGGACCTCGTCCTCAAAGGGCGGGTACTGGATGTCGATATTGAGCATGAAGCGGTCTAGCTGAGCCTCCGGCAGGGGATAGGTTCCCTCCTGCTCAATGGGATTCTGTGTGGCCAGGACAAAGAACGGTAAGTCCAGAGCATAGGTCGTTCCGCCGGCTGTAACCTGATACTCTTGCATCGCTTGAAGCAGAGCCGCTTGGGTCTTTGGAGGGGTGCGGTTGATCTCATCTGCTAGCAAGATATTGGTAAAGATCGGACCCTTTAGAAATTGGAATTTCCTTCTCCCGCTGGCCGCATCTTCCTGCAAGATGTCTGTGCCGGTGATGTCTGAGGGCATGAGGTCGGGGGTAAACTGAATCCGGTTGAAATCGAGATCGAGGATCTCCGCCAGGGTGCTGATGAGGAGAGTCTTCGCCAGGCCGGGAACCCCTACGAGGAGACAGTGACCCCTGGAGAAGAGGGCAATCAAAACTTCTTCGATCACCTTTTCCTGACCCACAATCACCTTGCGGATCTCACCCAGCATCGAGTCTCTTTTGGCGGAAAACTCCTCGATCGCTGCGATCTCTTGATCCCTAATCTCCATTTGCTCCATTCATTTGACCTCTCTATCTTGTTCTCATGAGTCGATCCAAGGTCGCCTTGGCTTTCTTGGCCTGATCCTGGTCCCCCGAAGCGCCATAGATTTCGGAAAGGAGGCGGTAGATGATCGGATTGAAGGGGTTTATCTGAATAGCTTCCTCCAGGACGATTCTCGCTTCAGAATAATTTTTCGTCGCGTGGTAAAGGCGGCCCAACTGAACATAGGTGCCGACATGATCCGGGTCCAGAGTTTGGGATTTTTTCAGATAGGGGAGCGCCTCTTTGTGGTTTTCCCTCTGTATCAGTACCCGCGCCAATTTGTTCAGGATAATAGGGGAATGGGGGCTTGCCTGCAAGGCGCGCTGGTATTCTTGGGTTGCGGCGATGATTCTTCGCCTTTCCCAAAGCTGGTCTCCTAGATGGGTTCGATTGCGAGCGACGATGGACTGGATCTCTTTAAGCTCCACCGTCTCCTCATCCTCTTTTTGACTTCCCTTGACCTTAAGCTTGCGTACCCGACTCCCCTCTATCTCTTTAAGCCCCTTTTCTTTAAGAAACTCCCTCAACTCAATCTCAAAGGATGCGAAAGAGGTCCCCAGGACCTTTTCAATGACCTCTGCTGTCGGCCTTTTCCCTAGCTCGGATAAAAGTTCACGGATCCCAGCCTGGCCTTTGCGGTAAATCATAAAATCGATCGCTGAGGCTGCCTCTGCATAGGCCAATTGAACCTCCTCCGGAGTCTCCAGGTAGATCAGAGAAGGCTCCATCTTTTTAAAACCGACAAATCTATTCTTCTCCAACGCCTGGGCCAGAAGAGTTCGGTTAGCGGGCGTGAGGTAGTCCTCTCGATCTTTGGACGGCTCCGGCCGCCGCCAGCGAGTCTCATAGAAGCGGGCCATGCCCTCGTGTAGCCAGATGGGTGCCTTATTGTCGGTGAGGCCGACAATCGCGTAGTGGAGGTATTCGTGGCTCAGCGAGTCGAGCCAGCGGTAGCCTTGCACGAGGGCCCGCGGCGAAATCGTCATGAGCTTATTGAATTTACAGATCCCTACTGCCCCGGTCTCCTCGATGTCCCTGAGCGAAAGGGTAGAGATGGCATTGAATGAGGCCACATCCGGCGCTATTTCCACCCGAACCTTCGCCTGTGGAAAGTAACCCAGTGCCTGCCCCATGGCTTGATAGCTTTTCTCCAAAGTGTCCAAGACATGTGGGACGAGGATTCCGTCTCTCTCTTCGTCCAAGAAGAGAATAAAATGGGCACTCTCGTAGCGCTTGAGCTTTTTTACTGTGTCAAGGGTCTGCTGGGTTAAGAGACGCAGTGCCTGACGCCGCTCGTTTGCGGATTCGATGGCCAACGCCTGCTCCAGGGAGCGAAGGGCTTCTTCATAGCGACCCTGATAGAAGGCAACGCGGGCCTTGAGATCGAGGGCTACGGGCGACTTGGGATTTTCGCGGACTAGCCGGGAGGCAATCTCATCGGCCTGGGGCAACCGCCATGCCTCCAGGAGCTCTTCGGCCTGCTTTATCAAAGCCTCAGTATCGGCCTGCCCGTTAGCCGGACTAGGGTAAAGGGTTAAAAGGGTGAGGAGAGACAGAGCTAGAGACAGAGTTATGCGTTTGGTTTGCTGCAAGCGAAATCCTTCTTTATTTATGGATTCTGACTTCTAGATTTCCTGACTACTCTGTGAGATTCTTAAAGTAGCTCTCGACCTGTTCTTTTAGCTGGGGTGGAACTCCTTGTTTGAGGGACTCTAGGATCTCTTCGCGGAAACTACGCGGCGCCTTATATTCGTCCTTGCCCGGGAGCCGGAATCTCTCCGTATCCAGTCCGGTGATTCCCCCCTCGACGTCAAATTGGGGAAACTGGGGCATGCCGGGAAGGGGAACAAGCATCCCGGAGGGGAGGAAACGGCCCATACGGAATAGACGGGAGACTGGCATCCTTCCGAGTTGCCCCCTCTGCGCGAGCTGCTGCATGGAGTTTTGCATCTGCTGCTGCGACTGGGAGAGACGATCGAGGGCTTCACGCTCCGGAGGCACGGCGCCTTTGGCGTCGAGATCGCTCAGGCGATTCTGCGCTTTCCCCATGGAGCTCCCTGCCTCTTGAATATTTCTTGTGATCTGCGGGTCGAGCGATGGGAAGAGTTGGAAGAGGGAGTCCAACTTCTCGTGAAGGTCTTGAGTCCGCTCCTTAAGGATTCCCTGCCGGTGCGAGAGATCGCGCAGTCTCTTTTTGTCCTCGTCTTTGAGAGCCGCCAGTGGTTCCTCCAACAGGGCCTCGAGGTTAGCCTTGAGCTCTTTCAAACTGTCCCCGGCCTTTTTTCCTTTCTGTTCCTGCTCAGGGGTGCGCTTTTTGCCCAGCTCTTTTTGGGCCATTTCCATGATATCAGCAAAAGAAGAGAAGTCTTTTTTCAGCAGCCGGGCGATCATATTCTTGACAAGGTGATTGACCGTGGTCTCATCGAGCGAGTCTCTCCGGGGTCCTTCCCCGCTCCTGCCCTCTCTCTCCTCATCGGGGAAAAGCTCTGCCAGGCGGGATAGCTCCTCGTAGGCCTTGGCCTGGAATTGATCCAGCTTTTCTTTCAGAACCTCATCTCTCTCCCCCAATCCTTTCTTGTTGACCCCTTCGGTGTCCACCAGGATCTCCTGCTGCTCGCGCAGGATCTGCTGCAACTCGCTCGCCGAGCGCATCATCTCCCCCTGCATCCTCCCCAAACTGGACGACATGGCCGATTGCTGGGCATTCTGGAGGGCGGCAACCATGGAGGCTAGTTGGTTGAACAGCTCCCGGGCTAGCTGCATGGCCCCTTCGATGTCTCCCTGCATGAGTTTCTTCCGGATCTCCTCCAAAGCGGAGAACATCTCCCCGAAGCTGAGTCCGCGAAGGGCTTCGCTGTTCGTGAACTCATCGGGCAGGCGAGAGGCGAACTGGGACAAGGCCTGTTGGAGTGATCCCAGGAGGTTGGCCAACTGCGAGATCTCCTTGAGGACTGCATCCAGGTTCTTGTCGCCACTCTTGAGCCTCTCCAGGGAATCTAAAAGGCGCTCTTGGCTTCTCATGAGGTCTTGCGCTGTGGAGGCCACCTCTTGGCCCTTAAGCCTCTTGCTGATCTCCTCCGAAAGCAAGGCCATTCTCTCTAGCTCCGACGCGATCTCATCGTGGAGTCTGGCTTTTTCCTCCGCGGAGGATGCCTGCTCTTGTTTCTTAAGCAGCTCCTCTTTGGTGAATTGGAGGTTGCGCTTTAGCGCTTCCAGGTCTGACCAGGTGGCAAAGTCCGAAAGACGGTCCTTTTCGGTCCGCTGCATCACCTCTTCGATCCGCTTCATCATCTCATCGACCTTTTGGTCAAAGCCCCTATCGGCGGCTTCTCCTTGGCGGAGGGCTTCTTTTTCGCCCGATAGGGGTCTCTCCAAATGGTCGGCCAAAAGATCGACCATCCGGCCTGAGAGGTCACGGATCATCTCGGCGACCTGTTTGTGCTCTCCTTTGAGGTTCTTCAGTCGGAGTCTCAGGGACCGAGAGGAGCCGATTTTAGGACCGGAGATGGTGTCGTTGTCGAATACCTCGAGGTGGTAGATCGCCTCACTTGCCTCGCTCAAGCCCAACTTTCCTAAGTCCCAGTTGAATCGCTCCCTGGCGATCAGCTTTCTATTCCCATCTTTTTGAATAGGAAGCCTCTCCTGGCGGTCGTCGATCCTTACGGACAGGGTGACCTCCTGGATGCCGAAGTCGTCCCTGCCGGTGAATTCCAGCGGCAGGATCTCATCTCCGTTGACTTCGAGGTCCTCCGTGGGTCTTAAGAACTCAACAGTGGGGAAGCCGTCCGGACGTACCTGAATCTCATAGGAGATAGGGGTGTTGCCAAAACCAAGCTGGTCTTCCACCAAAATCTGATACCTTTGGGATTGAAATAAGACGAGATTACCCTGGAGTCTCCTCCCGTCGATTTTTAAGGGGACCTCTCTGCCTCCGTCGAGGAGGATCTTGGCCTTGGCGACTTCTTTAGTGCTTGAAGCCTCGAGACGGAGGGAGGAGCCTTTGAGCCCTTCCACATTTCCCCCCTGGAAGGTCTGTGTCGGGAGTCTCGTGTAGTGGGGCGGGTAGAGCGTGATCTTCAAGTTGCCGATCTCAGGAGGGTCAATAGCCTCGATCGTATAGCTGGGAGAGGAAAAGGGTCCAGTAACGACCCGATACCGGAGGCTCTTTTGGAGCTCCTGAATCGTGGCTGAGAATTTTCCCGTGCCCAGCCCTTCCATAAGATGCTTTTCTTGGGCGGGCCCTTCCTGCTCTTCATTCTCGCCGGACCAGAGGATAAGCTCCATTGACTTCGGGATGGCCCCTGAGGCGGTGGCCTGGATGGTTACCGAAGAGCCGCGTACGACCCGGATACCTTTTGGCGTCACGTCGATCGAAGTATGGGAGGGCGGCAGATCCTTTAGCGGGTGAATCAACAGACTGAAGGTTTCGCTCACTGAAGATGGATTGAAAAGGACCATGGCGACGACAGGGATGAACAGCATCCCTAAAAGACGGCACTCAGCCCTGATCCGTTGGGTATTGATCAGCTCCTCCACTCGCAGAGAGTGGAGCTGCCTTCTCGTCGCGCGGAGCAGGGCGAGGACCATGGAGGTGGAGATCCCATGGGACCGCTTTTCGTCGGCTATCTGTGGATAGAGCTGTAGAGAGTTTATTAGGTTGTTCCTGAGATGAGGACACTTCTTTTCGATATAGAGGGCAGCCCATTCCTGGGAGACTCGTTGACACCAGTGGAAGAGAGTCCAGCCAAGGAGAAGGACTACGAGGGCAGTAGATAAAAGGCTATAGACCATGGGGGCATAAGGGAAAATGGCCTTGATCTCTTGGATCCCCAATCCGAGGGAGAGCAGGAGGAGGAGACATATGCCGGTCAGGCAGAGCCCCTCCGCTCCTTTGAGCATCTTGAGCCGGCGGGCGAATCTGTCGAGAAAAGAGGAGAGCTCTCTATAGTCTTCTTGACCCATGGTCAGTCAAATAAAACCATCTTACTATCGAATCTTTTTCTTGTCTATCGTACTTTGGTCGCGATTGGAAGGGCTTATCCGACTTCAGAGAGAAGGGACTGCTCCTCAGGGCGGGAAACGAGTGGCACCTGTAGCAAGTCAGTCGATCTTATGGTATGCAAATTTTTATTCGGTGGAGTAGAAGATTAGGAGAAAGGAAGCTTAGGAAATGCTGAATTTGGAAAATGAGACATTGATTTTTCATGAGGGCCATGACGATGAGCACGACGGAGAGCATGACTGGGAGCATGAGGATGTCGCCGATATGCCGTTGGATGAGGAGCATCCCATGTGGCGCTCAGAGCGCATATCTCTGACCTCCGTAGGGATCGACATCGGCTCTTCCACCTCCCATCTCATCTTTTCCCGCCTGGTCCTGCGCCGGCAGGGCATTGCGCTTTCCAGCCGCTTTGTGGTGGTAAAACGGGAGATCCTGTACGAATCTCCGATCTTGCTCACCCCTTATCTAGACAAGACTACTATCGACACAAAACAACTGGATGAGTTTATTCATGCCGCCTACCAGCAGGCCAAGCTGACTCCGAAAGATATTGATACCGGAGCGGTGATCGTTACCGGCGAGGCGGCGAAAAAGAAGAATGCCGAAGCTATTGCCGCCCTCTTTTCCGCTCAGGCTGGGAAGTTTGTCTGCGCGACCGCAGGGCATAACCTGGAGGCTATCCTTGCGGCCCATGGCTCCGGCGCGGTGGCCATGACCGTGAACGAGGGCGGCGATTTTACAGTTATGAGTGTGGATGTCGGCGGGGGCACCTGTAAGATCGCCATCGTACAGAGAGGAGCGGTAATCGATACCGCCGCCTTGGAAGTTGGGGCGCGGCTGGTCGCCCTGGATGAAGATGGCAAAATCAATCGCATTGAGGATGCGGGGCTCAAGATAGCAGAAGCGGCAGGGGTGCAGCTTACCCTGGGAGCTTCGCTGAAAGGAGATGAAAAGGAGGCGATGGCCCGAGTTCTCTGCGACTGCCTCTTTGAGGTGCTAGAACGTGGTCCACTCTCTCCTTTGACCCAGAGTTTGATGCTCACGCCGGAAGTCGCTTTCAAAGACCGCATCGATGCAGTGATGTTTTCCGGTGGGGTCTCCGAGTATATCTATGGTTTTGAAAAGAGGGATCTCGGTGACCTGGGAAACCATCTCGGGCGACGCGTCCAAGAACGGGCCCTCAAGCTAACCGGGAAGATCGCAGTAAAGACAGCCGAGGTGCGCATACGGGCCACCGTGATCGGGGCTTCCCAGTACACGGTTCAGGTCAGCGGAAATACTATATTCCTCTCTCACCCTGATCTCCTTCCTCTCAGGAACCTGCAGGTCGTTACTCCCCTGATCGAGCAGAAGGAGCCCCTTGCGCCGGTAGATGTGCAGAGTGCAATAGAACGGGCTTTGCAGCGTTTCGACATCCATGATGGTGAGAGGGCTGCTGCCCTGGCCATTCATTGGGAACTCGGGCCTTCTTATCCTCTTATTCGAACTCTGGCGGCAGGGGTGGCAGAGGCGATGAAAGAGCACGTTAATAAGGGCCAGCCTTTGGTTCTGGTTTTTGATGCGGATATCGCAAAGCTAGTGGGCAACATTATCGAGAGGGAGCTTTTACCAGGTTCAGGCATCATTTCCATTGATGGGATCGATCTCAAGGATTTTGATTTTATCGATATTGGAGAAGAGCTCCCCGATGCCAAGGCGGTTCCAGTTGTGATCAAATCCCTGATCTTCCGTCACACAGAATGGGGTCGGGGCCATCATCATCACCATAGGCATTAAGATTGAGGATTGAGGATTGAAAATCGCGATCCTCTATCTTCTATCCTCAGCTTATAAGGAGGGCAGTCGATGCGAGAGTTAGTGAATGGCATTTTTACCTGGCCTTGGTTCTCCGAGCCCCACGGCTATGATTTCAACGGCTACCTTGTCCGCCACGGAGGAGAAAATCTGTGCATCGATCCGGTCGAACCCACAGAGGAAGACCTGGAGGCAATCGCCCGGTACGGTGTTACCCGGATTCTGCTTACGAACCGCAACCACTCACGCGCCGCCAATAAAGTACGGGCCCGCACTGGGGCGCGGACTGCAATCCATCCGGCTGACGCTGCCCACGCCAAAAGCCAGGGAGCCGAGCTTGATGATGAGCTGCGAGTGGGAGAGAAGATCGGCCCATTGGTTGTCGTCGGCGTTCCCGGAAAGTCCCCCGGAGAGGTTGCGCTTCACTGGCCAGAGCGCAAGCTTCTGATCGTGGGAGATGCGGTGATCGGGAAGCCGCCCGGCGGATGTGGGCTTTTGCCCGATAAGGTGATGGA